>JANMVV010000374.1:0-4759 GCA_031392925.1 Vicinamibacteria bacterium | reverse complement strand
GACATCCTTGCCCGCCCGAACCGCGTCAATGCCGATCAGCGCGTGCCAGTGGTCGGGCGTGCTGATGACGACCGCGTCGATGTCCTTGTTGGCGAGCAGGTCGTGGTAGTTCGCATAGCCGGTGACGCCGTCGTAGGGCTTGCCGGTCTTCGCGGAGTAGAAGTCGTTGACGAGCTTCCTGCCGTCGGTGACGCGGTTTCCGTCCAGATCACAAACCGCCATGATCCTCGCCCGGTCGTACTGCCAGAGACCCGGCAGGTCGTGACCGCGCGAGATGCGCCCGGCTCCGATCGCGCCGATGTTGATCCGTTTGCTCGGCGCGTACTGACCGAAGACGGTCGCGGGGACAATGGCCGGAAATCCCGTCGCGGCCGCCACACCAATGCCGGTCTTCAGAAACCCGCGCCGTGAGACGCCCTTCTTGTGGCTGCTCATGTGTCCGTCTCCTTGGCCCTTCGGCCCTTCAATTCGTCAGCCCTTCAGGGTCACGCGAGTCGCAAGGTTCTGCGCCTTGATCGACAGCTCCGCGGCAAGCAGGCACTGGGTCTGGTCCTGCGCGGTGTGGGTGCGATTCACGACGTCGGCGACGAACTGCGGCCCGAAAGGAAGATCCATGGCGTTGCAGTCGATGTAGCGCGCTTCCCGGTCGTCGACGATGAACAGATTGTTCCCCTGCGCCTTCACCGCGACGTTCGCGTACTTGCGAAGCTCGATGTAGCCGTCGGTCCCCAGCACGAAGAGTCGCCCGTCGCCCCAGGTGCCCAGGCCCCGGGGCGTGAACCAATCGAGCCGGACATAGCCGAGACCCGCGTCGCCGCGCAGGGTCATGTCGCCGAAGTCCTGAAAGTGCGGGAAGTCGGGATGCCGGACATTCGCCACCTGTGCCGAGGCCACTTCCGCCTTGGTTGAACCGGTGTAGAAGAGGAACTGATCGATCTGGTGCGAACCGATGTCGCAAAGGATGCCGCCGTACTGCACGTCGTTGTAGAACCACTCGGGCCGGCTGCCGAGGCCGCCGCCATTGGTGCCTGGGCGCTGATTGACCTGATGCGGCGCGATGTTGATGGTCTGGATGACCTTGCCGATCGCGCCTTGCTTGATGAGCTCACCCGCATGGACGGCGGCCTTCACCTCAAGGCGCTCGCTGTAGAGGATCCCGTACATGCGCTTGGTCTCGGCAATCGTCTTGCGCACCGCGGCCAGATCTTCGAGAGTGGTGATGCCGGGCTTGTCGGCGAGGAAATCCTTGCCGTTCTTCATCGCTCGGATCCCAATGCCAGCGCGTTCGTTCGCCTTCTGCGAACTGAGGACGAGCTGGAGGGTCGGGTCGTTCAGAACCTCATCCTGGGTCTTGGCGAACTTGACGTCAGGAAAGCGCTGTTTGAATGCGGCGATCTTGTCGTCTTCGTTGGCCCACGCGACGACCAGTTCCCCACCGCCGCGCTGGATGGCCGCGCTCATGCCATAGATGTGGTCGTGGCTCATGCCGCACACTCCGAACTTGATGCGGTGCTTCGGCTTCTCCTCCGCCGTCGTCGCGGGAGCCTGCAAGACCTCTTCGCGAACCGCCCCGCTTTCGCCGCCGAAACCCATGGCGGTCGACGAGAACGCTCCCATGGTCGCGGCCGAGCCCATAAGCCCCGCCTGCTTCAGAAACCCACGACGTCCGGCGGATTTGCGTGTCATTCGTCTCTCCCGATACAGCGTAGGTTCCGGTTTGTTCCAAACTTGTGCGATGTGCTGAAATTATCCGGCCTTCGTCCCAGGCAGTCAAGGAAGCGGGGCGGCAGCCAGCATCCACTACCAAGCACGTGCTACGGGAATTCCCCCACTCACGTCATTGCGAGGGCCCATTCGTCTCGGTACCGGCCCGAAGCAACCCCGTAGCACGAACTGAGGCCCACGAGGACCCGTGCCTCGCGAGCCGGACGGTTTCGATGCTATGCCGCGAGTTCCACACGGACAGTGCGGCCACGCCTCGCCTCGAGCGTGATGAGCATCTCAAGGCTGAACTTCTCCCACTTGCCTCGAACCAGGTCGGAGACCCGGGATTGGGCGATGCCGAGGCGTTTGGCCGCCTCGGCCTGGGTGAGCCGGTTTTTCTCGATGTAGATGCGGAGGTCAGCCATCAGGTTGGCTCGCATCTGCAGCACGGCTGCCTCGGCTGGCTCGAAGCCAAGATCAAGAAACACACTCCGTTTCGCCCCCTTGACGTTCTTCCTCATCACTTTCCTCCGATCTCGCGGTAGCGCCTGCTGCACGAAGCTCAACTGGAAACCTGCCGCTCGACGCACCTCCGCGGGGAAGTTCCTCAGGTCTTCCAAGCTTGAGCCCATGAACTCAAGAGCCTTCACGCAGTTGACTATATATGTTTTGTGATAACGGCGCGAAGGGCCCATTCGTCTCGGTACCGGCCCGAATGGGCGCTCGCCATGACGTAGTGGGGTACCCCCCGTTGCCCGAACTCCAGCGTCGGCGAGAATAGAAAATATTTCTTGTCAAATTGCAAGAACTCGGCTACAGTCCCGCCGTGGTCAGCATCCAACTCGTCAATGATCCCCGCCAGGCGGCCATGCTGGCGGCGCCGCTGCGGCAACGGATCCTGGAGGCGCTGGCCGAGCCGGGCTCGGCCACGACGATGGCCCGCACCCACGGGCTCGCGCGCCAGAAGGTGGCGTATCACGTGCGCCAGCTCGAGGAGCACGGCTTCGTCGAGCTGGTGCGCGAGGAGAAGCGCCGTGGCTGCACAGAGCGCATCGTGCGCCGGACGGCCCAGTACCTGGTCGCCTCACCTCAGGTACTCGCGCCGGGCATGGACCCGAAGAAGCTCAAGGACAAGTTCTCCAGCAGCTACCTGATGGCTCTCGCCTCGCGCATGGCGCAGGAGGTCGGGGAGGCGCAGGCCATCGCCGAGAAGGCGGGCAAGCCCCTGCCAACACTGTCCACCGACGTGGAGATCCGCTTGCGTTCGCCGCAGGAGCGCGAGGCCTTCGCCCAGGAACTGCTCCAGGCGATCACGCGACTCGCGGCGAAGTACCACGACGAGACTCACCCTGACGGTCGCACCTACCGGCTGGTCGTCGCAGCCCATCCCATTCGTCCCACCCATCCCACCAGGAGGAAGCCATGACCGAGAAGAAGCCGGAGCGAACGCTCGAGTTGCACGTGGACATCGACGCGCCCATCGAGGCCGCGTGGAAGGCGATCACCGAAGGCAAAGGCCTCGCCAACTGGTTCGCTCCCATCGCGGAGGTGTCAGCCGAAGGCGAAGGCGCTACCGTAACCGCCGGCTGGAGCGAGGAAATGATGATGACCAACACGGTCGTCGCCTGGGAGCCGCTCAAGCACGTGCGCTGGCTGGACGAGAGCGGCTGGATGGGCCCGGGCACGTCGCTGGCGCTGGACTATTACCTCTCCACCGCGAACGGCAAGACGCGCGTGCGCCTGGTGCAGTCCGCGTTCGGCGCCAGCGAGGGATGGGACGATCTCTTCGACGGCATCGAGACGGGCTGGATCTACTTCCTCCAGAACCTGCGCATCTACGTGGAGAAGCTCCTGGGCCGCACGCGCCGGATGATCACGGAGCGCATCCAGGTCGAGATGCCGCGTCAGAAGTTCTGGCGGCACCTGCTGTCGGCCGCCGGCGGCTTCGTCATCGGCGCCACGAGTGCTCTGAAGGCGGGCGATTCGATCGAGCTGAAGATCTCGGGGCCTAAAGGCGTGCGCGCGGTGGTCGAGGTGCTGGTCGAGGGTCACGGGCTGGGCCTGCGCATCCCCGAACTCACCGACGCCATGCTCTTCATCGAGCTCGAAGGCAAGAAGGACAAGTTCCACGTCGGCTACTGGTTCTCGGTGTACGACGAGGCCCAGGCGAAGGCCCTGGAGACGCCCGCGAAGGAAGCCTTCCAGCGAATCCACGAGTCCCTTCCGAAGTAGGTCGTGAAGGGACCGACGTAGAATCCACGCGGTCATTCGGAGGCCCACCATGAACGCTCGATCCGCCGTGCTGTTCGCCGCCGCCCTCTCAGCCCTTCCCTCCGCTCCTCGGGCCGAACCTCAAGAGACTCGGGTGCGGGTCGATGCGGCGGCGGTGGGCGCGCCCATATCGCCCTATATCTACGGGCAATTCATCGAGCACCTGGGCCGGTGCATTTACGGCGGGCTCTGGGCCGAGATGCTCGAGGACCGGAAGTTCTTCTACCCGGTGACCGGCGAGGCTCCGGCCTGGGAGATGTTCAAGCCCTGGAACCGCTCGTGGGACGGCGCCGGAGTCCCCTACGAGCTTCTGGTCCGTTCTCCGTGGATGGTCATCGGCGACAAGAAGGCCGTCACCATGGTCCGCGATGGCGCCTACGCGGGCGAGCACAGCCCGCGGATTGCGCTCCCGGGCGCCTCGGCCGCGGCCGGCCTGATGCAGGAGCGGCTGGGTCTGCTGGACGGCCGGGAGTATGTGGGCCACATCGTCGTCGCGGCGGACGCGTCGTCCGCTCCCGCTCCCGTCGAGATCGAGGTGAGCCTCTCCTGGGGTGGCGGTGGGACAGACAGAGAGACGGTTGTGATCTCGAACGTCGGAGCCGCCTTTGCGACCCACGCGCTCCGCTTTCGCTCGCGCGGCACCACCGACAACGGCCGGCTCGAGATCGTCTCGCGCGGCGCGGGCGCGTTCACCCTCGGCACCGTCTCGCTGATGCCCAAAGACAACGTCCTCGGCTGGCGCGCCGACACCCTCGCTCTCCTTCGCGAGCTCGACTCTCCGGTC
>JANMVV010000285.1:0-3917 GCA_031392925.1 Vicinamibacteria bacterium | reverse complement strand
GCACGGGGTTGGTAGCTGGGACCGCGCCGAGTGTGGTACTGCGAACGTGCGCGCCACCCACACTGCGCGCCACGCCACTACCAAGCTCGTGCTGTCCGTCCTGTACCCCCCTCACGTCATTGCGAGGAGCCACTCGTTTCGGTACCGCGACGAAGCAACCCCCTGCGACCACTACCAACCTCACGTCTTCCGCCACGGCGGCACGGGCGGCGTCCACCCTATCGCGCCGTTCGCACTCATTCCCCACTCGCGCACGCAGCGTCTCCGCAGTTCCGCGAGCGGGTAGAACGTTCCGCGCCAGACGATGCCGCGCCGTACGAGAGCGAGAAGCGTCGACCACGCGATGACCGCGCCGAGCGTCACCGCGGCGAGGGGAGCCATGAGGCCCTCAAGGCCGGAGCCGCCGGACAATCGTCGGGCCGACGCCGCCACCAGGAGAATGGGCAGAGCGGCCGCGATGAACGCGAGCGGATGCGTCCACGCGGGCACGGTCATGAAAACAGGCAGGTAGGGGAGCAAGGCGGCGCCGACCACACCGCCCGTCGCGATGGCCGCGAGCGCCGTATTCCATTCGCAGCCCGCGAACGCGTTCTTCTCGAGACCACGCAGCGAGGCGACGAGACCGCTCTGCCAGCGCACGCTCACCATGCCGTCCGCGGTGAGGCAACCCTGCGGAATACCGCCGCGCCGGAGCAAGAGTCCGAGCTTCAGATCATCCGCCACCTCGAAGGAGAGTCGCTCGTGGCCGCCGATCTTCTCGTACGCCTCGTGCCGCACCAGGCCGAAGGCGCCCACCCCGACATACGCCCACGTCTTCGCCACGCATAGCCGAGACGGGTTGAGCTTGATCGAGAGGGCAATCGCGAAGGTCGACACGAACGCCCGTTCCAGGAAGCCATGGGCCAGGAACTGGGGCAGGGCCACGAAGTGACCGAGACCGTGCGCCGCCGCGAAGGCCACCGAACGCTTCAGAGCTATGGGCTCGAACACGACGTCGCCGTCGGTGAAGAGGAGCCACGCGCCGCTCGCCCGGCGCGCGCCCTGGTGCATCGCGTTGTTCTTTCCAAGCCAGCCCGCGGGCAGATTCTCGATGTGAAGAACCGTCAATCGGGCGTCCTGCGCGGCGAGCGCCTCAAGCCTCGCCCCCGTGTCGTCCTCGGACCGGTCGTTCACCGCCACGATCTCGAGATTGGGATAGTCCTGGGCGAGTAGCGATGACATCGCTTTCTCGACCCCCTTCGCCTCGTTGCGGCACGGGACGATGACGCTGACCTTCGGCCAGGACGCAAGCATGGGGCCGTCCCACTCGCGCAGGGTCGGGAAGTTCCGCCGGAACGCGGCGAGCCTCACCAGCAGTCCGCCATTGAGGATCACCAGCAACCCCACGGCGAGGCCGTAGGCGGTTCCGAAACTCAAGCCGGTTCCTGACTGGCGCGCCACTGCGCGTCCTGCATGGTCTGGAAGAGCGTGCCCGTCTCGAAGTCGTCCACTTCGACGACTTCGCGCGCGAGCCTGCGGGCGGTGGCCACCGCGACCGCTTCGTCGCTGGTGACGACCGAGGTTCGAAACGCTTCGCTGACGTCGGAGTCTGGATGTTCCTCGAGGGTATCCGTCTCGAAGCGTCCCTCGTGGCGCGCGAGGGCGATCCGTTTCTCGATGGGTGCGGCCAAGGTGACCGCGGAGAGGGCGGCGTCGAGCCGGGTCAGGGGATCGTGAGGTGAACCGAGAGAGATGCCCTCGGTGAGGGTGTCCCGGGCCTTCCCTGGCTGGACATGCGTCTCGACCACGGCGTCGAGATCAGCGTCGCGGGGGCCGCGGGTGAGGGGATTGAGGCGGGCCCACCAGAGCGCCGGGCCGCGAAGAAGCGGGCCGAGGACGGGGGCCCGGAATTCACCAAGGAGAGCGATGAATGCTTCGTCCGCCCTCGCGAGACAGGTCTCGACGGAGGCGCGCACGAGCGGGTCCTTCTCGGTCCGCCCTTCATGGAGAGCCCGCCGCACCGCGCTGATGCCGAAGAAGATCGACGAGAGGACGTCGGCGAGCCGCCCGTTCACGTGGCCCTTGCGCTTGAGCGCGGGGCCGCTCACGAGCAGGGTGAGGTCGGCGAGGGCCGCGAAGCGGAGCGCGGCCCAGGAGAGCCGCCGCTTTTCGGAGGTGAGGGGCGCCCGCCAGGCCGAGGGGTCGGCGAGCACGCCTCGGGTGACCTCGGCGAAGGCCAGCCGGCACAACGTCCACGCCGAGAACATCGCGTGGCGGAAGACCTGGGTCGCCGCGTCCACGATGAAGCCGCTCTCGATCGCCTTCAGGTGCTTGAGCGCGTACGGGTGCCCGCGCAGGATCCCCTGGCCGAAGATGATCAGGGTCCGGGTGAGGATGTTGGCGCCTTCGACCGTGATCTGGATGGATGAGCCTTCGAGCGCCATGAGCAGCGGGTTCTTCGGCCCGCGACACAACGCTGCCCCGCCCATGACGTCCATGGCGTTCATCACCGCCCGCCGCGTCATCTCCGTCTGCTCATACTTGGCGATGGCGGAAATGACCGACGGCCGCTGACCCTCCAGGACCGCGCCCGCGACAAAGATCCGCGCCGCGTCTCCGAGATAGGCGCTCACCAGGATCTGCGAGAGCTTCTCCTTGATGCCCTCAAAACGCGCGATGGGCGTGCCGAACTGGCGACGCAACTGCGCGTAGGCGGTGACCACGCGCGCGATTCGCTTCATCCCGCCCGCGGACTGCGCGGGCAGAGACAAACCGCGCCCGGCGGACAACGCTTCCATCAGCATGGTCCAGCCGCGGCCCGCTCCCGAGTATCCGCCGATGATGGCGCTCGCGGGCACGATCACGTTCAGGCCCTCGGTGGGCCCGACCGGGAACGCCACGCCCATGGCATCGTGCCTTCGTCCCACCACCGCGCCGGGCCGCGACGTCTTCACCAGAACGCAGGTGATTCCGGGTTTGGGGCCTTCCCCGAGCAGGTCCTGCGGGTCCTCGAGCACCACCGCGAGACCGAGGACGGTGGCGATGGGCGCGAGAGTGATGTAGCGCTTGCGCCAGTTGAGCTCGATCTTCAGTTCGCCGTCCACATCGCGGAACACGCGGCCATGCGAGCTGATCGCCCCGGCGTCGGAACCCGCCAAAGGCTCGGTGAGCGCGAAGGCGGGCATTTCGTCCCCGCAGGCGAGGGCTTCGAGGTACTCGCGCTTCTGGGCGTCGGTGCCGTACCTCTCGATCAGTTCGCCGGGGCCGACCGAGTTCGGAATGAGCACGGCCACCGCGAGGGGCATGGAGTGCGAAGCGAGCTTCCCCACGATCGCGCTCAGCCCGAGCGCCGAGAAGCCGCGTCCGCCACGCTCGCGGGCGAGGGTGAGGCCGAAGAACCGCTCGCGCTTCAGGATCTCCCAGGCGGTGACGGGCAGATCCATGGTCTCCTGACACAGCCAGGGATTGATCGCGCGGCACACCGCTTCACAAGGACCCTCGAGGAAGGCCTGCTCCGCCACGGTCAGGGTCGGATACAACTCCTTCGCGACCTCGTTCCAGTTGAGACGTCCCGCGAAGATGCCACGCTCGAGCCAGACCGTGCCGGCGTCCAGAGCCTGCCGCTCGGTGGCGGAGATCTTCGGCGCCAAGCGATCGAAGATCATCGGTGGTGACGCTTTCCCACCAGGCCCGCCTCGAAGAGCCGCCGGTCGACTCTCGAGTAGGTCCGGATGGCCTGTCGCGTGGCGATGTCCGTATGCGGGATGCGGACGAGATGATTGGGAATGTCCCAGAGTTCCTGCTCGGAGGTCATCCATTGGATCGAGTCGAACCGCGCCAGGTTCACCGGACTCGAGTATGCCCGCAGCGTTTTCTCCCTTCGCAGATTGAAGTACGACTCGAAGTACGACATCACCAGCTCGCGGATGGTGCGATAG
>JANMVV010000317.1:0-2829 GCA_031392925.1 Vicinamibacteria bacterium | reverse complement strand
CAGTCGAGTGGCGGTGGACCAGCTCATTCAGCGTCGGGAGATCCAGTCCCCCGTCGTCATCGAGACCGAGATCATTCAGACCGCAGCCCCCGAGAGCGTCCCGTCCTCGCCGCGGAAACGGGAGAACTTCACCTATGCCCTGGTTGGAGGCCTTCTCGCCGGCATTCTCCTCGCCTGGGTGATGGAGCGGTTCGACGACACCATTCAATCGCCCGACGACATCACGGACATCCTGGGTCTGCCGTTCCTGGGCGTGGTTCCCCTCGTTCACAAGCTGCCGAAAAAGACCATCGCCGGGGCCATCGCCGACACCAGAACCGGTTTCTCGGACGGCCTGAGAGTGGTGAGAACAAACCTCATGTATGGCGCTCCTCAGCTCAAGCCAAAGGTGCTGGTCTTCACCAGCGCCTCGCCCGGAGACGGAAAGTCGACGGTGGCCTCGGGAGTGGCGCTGCTCCTCCATGAGACTCAGGCGCGGGTTCTCCTTATCGATGGAGATCTGCGACGCCCCTCGATCCAGACGCTGTTCGACGTTCCCCTGAGCCCGGGGCTCTCCGACCTTCTGGCCCGCCCGGCGCCGGTGACGCTCACGGTCTCGCCGGGACCTCCCGGCGTCGACGTGCTTCCCGCCGGCCCGTCCCTGACCGTGTCCGCCGCGCGGCTCGGGTCCGAGAACATGCGATGCCTTCTGGCCCAGGCGAGGGAGCGGTATGACTGGGTCATCATCGACTCTCCCCCTTCCCTCGGCCTGCCCGACGCCTCTGTCCTCGCCACCATGGCCGACGCCGTGGTGGTGGTGTGCTCCGGCGACAAGACGCCGCGTCAGGCCCTGCGCTCCGTCGGCGATCAACTGAGGTCGGTGGGAGCCCACCTTCTCGGGGTGGTGCTGAATCGCGTGAACATGGACCGGCATTCGTATTACTACGGCCGTCACTACTCCGCTTCTTACGGGGCCGAGAAGAAGACCGCGCGGCCCTTCCCGCCGGGCGGCAATTCTTATGCAGCAGCGGCCTTCGATGGCCCATGAACGATGATGTCGTCCGGCGTCGTGACTCTTCGAACCCGGCTGCGGCTGCCCCTGCCCCTGCGGTTCGATCCCGACCGAATGCCCACCTCGATCATGCCGTTGATAGGCAGCGCGCGCCGCAGGCCTGCTCGAATTCGTCCAGCGGGTTGAGCCGCAGGATACGGTGCGGCGGCGGCCCGGTCCTTGTGCTGCGCTTCGCCGTAGGGCAGGTAGTGGGAAAGGTCGGAACTGATGACGATCAGGGTCTCCGGCCCGCCCCAGAGGAGTTCGATGACCTCGGCCACCTCTTGCACAGAGGCGTCGCCGACGACGAGCGGGGTCAGCGTGAAATCGTCGAGAGCACGCCCTGCAGGAAGGGCAGTTGCACTTCGAGCGAATGCTCGCTTTCGTGGGCTGTGCTTCTGACGCAGACCTGCGGCAGCGCCTGCGCCCGGCGTATCGCGTCCTGGTCCAGGGGGATGGGGCCGAGCGGTGTCGCGAAGGCAAGGGCGTCGGGCAGAGCGACCCCGTGCACCGCCACGCGGTGGGCCGGGCCGAGCATGACGACGCGGCTGATGGCGGCGTGCAGGGGAGCGAGCAGGGCATAGGCGCGGGCCGCGATCGGCCCCGAGTAGATGTGGCCGGCGTGCGGCACGATCAAGGCCTTCGGTTGTATGGGCGCCGGGTGTAAGCCGGGACGGGACTCGAAAAGCATCGCCGCGATCTCTCCGGCCAGCCGCTCGGGGTCGCCTTGGTAGAACGTGCCCGCGATGGCGGGGGGACGGGTATGGGCTTGCTGCGTCACGACGCCCTCCTGGACCCGATATTGGCACAGGGAATCGTGTGGGTGAAAGGCGGCATCCTCCAAGGCGTCCTGAGGAAAGATGCTGAGCTGACTGGTTCCTCTCAGTCCACCAACCCGTCCTTGATTCGGGCCAGCACGCTTTTGTCGAGTAGATCCTTTTCCCGGTAGTCGGTTTTCGTCTTGATCAAGCCGTCGATGTTGAGCACCCGAATTGGAGTCCCTGCAATTGTCAATTCGCGGATGTGGGGTTGGACGGATTCGTAGGTTTCGCCGTTGGCAGAAAAGAGGAGATCAATCAGGAGATCGTCCGCCACTCGTATGTTCTCAACCGTGCCGTCATCGGGTGGAAGAAACCAGTCCGCGTTCAGCTCCTCAGATGACTTGAGAAAGTCCAGCGCACGGATGATTCGCTCACCGTTATCGCGAGAAGCCTTGACCAGGACGTCGATGTCTTCGGTGGCGCGCACATACCCATTGAGCCGCACCGCCTGACCACCCACCAGAACGTACTCGACGCCTTCCTGGTGAAACCGTCCGAGGAGATGGAGTAGAGGGTCTTCGGCAGTCACGCGACATTGAGGGCGCGGGCGACGAGCGCCTGTCGCGCCGCATCAACCTGGTTGAAATGCGCATGCGTGCCCCGGGCGACACCGCGTCCGCCTTTCGGCGCGGCTGCATGCAACATCGCGTCGAGGGCCACACCGCGTCTGTGGGCCTTGGCCGGGTCAAGCTCGATCTCGGTCCGATCTTTGATGCCGACGCGTCGCATGGCACCAGTGTAGGCGGCTTGACTTCACCAGGGCAAGCGCCGGGAGCGCGCTGGTGGAACCGCGTCACGTAGTGTGATCGAAGAGGCCGATGGAGAGCCCTCGGCTAAGGCTTGACGATTTCGACGCGCAGTTCCGCCCAGCCGACGTGTTCGAAGTACTCGACGCGAAGGGCGTGACGTCCGGCGCCGATCGGCGCTTCGTCGACGATCGACTCGTGAACATCCCATCGATCAATGACCAGTTTTCCG
>JANMVV010000287.1:0-5534 GCA_031392925.1 Vicinamibacteria bacterium | reverse complement strand
TGCAATCGCGCGTCCGTGGTTCGAGCGCATGAGGGAATGTGGTGACGACGTCCGGGAATTGATGCACGACGGGTGCCCGACGGTGTGTGTCGGAGATGCTGGCTTCGGGTACGTCAACACCTTCAGGGCCCATGTCAATGTGGGGTTCTTCCGAGGCTCGACATTGCCAGACCCCGTCGGTCTGCTGGAGGGAGCCGGAAAGCTTGGCCGTCATGTGAAGCTCAAGCCAGGCACTCCCTTGGACTCTTCGGCATTGGAGGGCGTCATCACACAGGCCTACCGGAACATCAAGGCGTGTCTCCGCGCGGAGGAAGGCTTTTCACGGACCGGGCGCGAGCACAAGTGATGCGGCCGCGTAAGAATGCAATGAACCGGACCGCTTACTGGTGCTTGCTGCGGTACTCAGGACTGTTGCGCAGTTCGCGGCTGACATCCGCTTCCGTCCAGTGCTCGCGCATGACTTTGTCCACGTAGACCCGGCTCGCCGGATCGGGCTCGCGGGCCAGGACCGAGCGATAGGCGCGGGCGACAAGCTGCTCGGCGGCCAGCTGGGGCGCCACCGTGGTTCGTTGCAGGTACTCGGGGCTCTTGAGCAGCGAGTTGCGCACATCCTGCTCGGACCACCGGTCGTTGCTCATGTGATTGCGATACAGGGTCAGACCCTGGGGATCGACCTCGCGCAGAAGAACTTCCTGGTAGAGGCGGCGCACGATCACATCGGCGGTCTCCACCGCGCGCCCGCTCGATCCGACGCCGCCACGCGGATCCGCGTTGCCCCGATACTGCGGGTCGTACTGGAAGCTGCCCGAGCCGTCTCGCCGGTCGGTCGGATAGCGATCGGCGCCTGAACCGCTTCGGTCGTCGTTAGGGTAGTAGCGGCCCGGTCCCGAGCCGTCGCGCTCGTCGTAACGATCGTCTCGCCACGGACTGGACTCAATCCTGCCGAGGCCGGAGCCGTTCTGCCGGTCGCCATACCCGTCGCTGTACCGGTCGCCGTACCGGCCCCCGTACTCTGCAAGATCGCGCCAGTCGCCGGGGCTGACCCGAACGGAGGAAAGGCGATCGTTCCATCCTTCGCGCCTGAGGTCGAAAACGTCGCCCTCGAGGCGCGTCCAGCGGCCCGCATAGCGCACGTCCTGGAAAATCGTAACCTCAGTGAGGCCGAACATCTTGATGGACGAGATCTGATCGTTCATTCCCCGGGACATGAACGCGATGTTCTCGCCGGCCCTCGCGCAGAAGTAAGGTCCGCCAAAGCCGGGATCGCGGTAGAAGCACGCACCCGACCGCGGCGCGGTGGGACGACCCCACCGAGGCTGCGGGCCCCCGGTCTGGGCAGACGCCATCGTGGACGCTCCGACGATGCAGGCCAGGGCGAGGTAGCGCATCTTGAGACTTCGTGGCTGATTCATGGGCAGTACAAAAGCAAGACCTGTGCCCGGGCAACCCATCCCGTTTCTGCCCTTAGTTGTGCGGTAACTATGGTCTGGTCCGCGGCCACCGGACCCCCGTGTCCGGTTCGACGAGGTCGTTTCTACAGAATGCGAAATCCGGACAGACTGCCTTAAAGCGGCCGCTCCGTATGGCAGCGAACCAAGGGCGCCGACCCCACAACCCCATCGAGCCATTCCACCAGCCGGGAGAAGACCGCCGCTTCAGTCTCCTTCGAGGTTGCCGCCGCGCCGCGGGGCGTCTTGAAGGAGTGATCGGCATCCTCGAACAGGGCGAGTTGAGCCTTCGCACCGAGACGCTCGACCGTGGCCTTGAGAAGGTCGAGTCGCGCGAACACGTCGCGCGTCCCCTGGAGGAAGAGCATGGGGACGTGGAGGGATGCGAGGTGCGCGTCGCGGAGCTTGGTCTCCTGTCCGGGGGGATGAAGCGGATACGCGAGGAACGCGAGGCCGTCGCAAGCGAGGCCCTTCGCCACGGCCTGAGAGGCCATGCGCCCTCCCATCGATCGGCCGCCGAGGACGACTTTCGTGGCGCGAGGCTCGGTGCGCGCAAACTCGGCCACGCGGGCGACCGTCGCTTCGCAGACTTCGGCCGGGTCGGGGAACTTCCGTCGCGCTTCCTGGTAAGGGAAATTGAAGAGAATCGTGGTGTATCGCTCCGGATCGAGGAAGGCCGCCACGCTGAGAAGTTGCGGGGTCTGGCGCGTGCCCCCAGCACCCGGGCCGAGGATGACCGCGCACTTCCCTTCTCCGTGAACGCTCACGCTGATCGGGCGGCCAGAGACGTCGAGGGTCCCGACCCGTCCCTCGGCCGCGGGGCTCGCCCTCTTGGTAGCCTTCAGGGCCTTCGCCTTCACAGGACAATTCTCGCAGCGCCCACCCGTCTGGTCACGCGCTCACGATCCAGCCACTCGAGCAGCGGAATCACATACTTCCGCGAGAGGCCGGTGAGTTCCTTGACCTCGGCCACGTCGAGCCGGGCGCCCGACTTGAACCGGTCACGCGCATCGGCGCGGAACTTCTGGAGGGCCTCGCGGGCCATCAACAGGCCCTGACCGATGCGCTCCGCTGCCTTTTCCTGAACCAAAACGCGAACCGCGTTCTCGCAGACCTTCTGATCCTGACGAAGCAGCACGTGCAGGTTCGGAAGGGATACGCCCTCGAGCCCCGCCGCCCCCAGCGCCGCTTCGATGGCCGCGCGAGCCGCTCCTTCGGGTCCGGTCAACTGGACGCGATGCGCTTGGAGGGCGACGAGATCGGCGGTCTCCGTCAGCTGCCCGGCGCTCGCCAGCCGGGCGACCGCGGTTTCGAATACCGCGGGATGCGCCTTGTTGAAGACGCGCCGGCGCAGCTCCTCCTTTGACAGGCCCTGGGCAAGCGGATCCTTCTCATGGTGCTGCTTCACCCGATCGAGGGCCGCCGTCTCCAGGCCTGCGAGGACCGCGGCATCCACGAAGTGGTCAGGAGCCGCGATCAACGGGACCGCGGATCGCACCTCGGCCATCAGCCGGCGCGTCGCCTCCGCGGGCAGCGTCATTCGGCCGGCCAGAGTATCTAGATCGAGTCCGGCCACCCCCGCCTCGCGGAGGAAGCGCGCGATGGTGTCTTCATCCCCCTCGGTCTCCGTCGCCGGCAAGGCGGCGATCTCCGCCCGCCGCCTTGGACGCGGCATGGGGTCGATGACGCGGCCGCCGCCGATGGTCGCGACCGGCGAGTAGCTTCTGAGCACCACGCGATCGCCCCGACCCAGAATCACCGGCGATTCGAATCGGATCTCCGCCACGGTGGCGCCGCCCTTCGCAAGTTCGACCTCGGTGAACTTCACTCGGCCAAGGACCTCCGCGCTCGCGGCGTGGACTCTCACCCGCGCGTCGTACTTGAGGGCACAGCCATCGAGAAGCCGGATGGCCAGGTGAGCAAGCCGGGTGCTGCGCAGCGTGCCTTCCCTCACCAGCACGTCGCCCCGGGCCAGGTCCTCCACGAGCACGCCGGCGAGATTCATGGCCGTGCGCTGGCCCGCGACCGCGATGCCCACCTGATCGCCGTGCACCTGAAGGCCGCGCACGCGCGTCCTCTTCCCCGAGGGCAGGGCGAGCAGCTCTTCTCCAACCTCCACCTGGCCCGAGGCGAGCGTTCCCGTAACCACCGTGCCGAAGCCCTTCAGGGTGAAGACGCGATCGATCGGGAGGCGAAGGAGGCCGGTCCGGGCGCGCGCCTGGGTCTGATTCGCGAGAGCGAGGAGCCAGGCTTTCAGCGCATCGAGGCCCTGGCCGGTGCGGGCCGAGGTCAAAACGACGGGCGCGCCATCGAGGAACGAGCCGCGAACCAGATCGCGGGCGCCCTGCTCGGCGAGATCGATCATGGGCGGTTCCGCCGCGTCGATCTTGGTCAGGACGATGATGCCGCGCTCGATCCCGAGGAGGCGGCAGATGTGGAAATGCTCGCGGGTCTGCGGCATGACGCCTTCGGTGGCCGCGATGACCAGGAGCACGGCGTCGATGCCGCTGACGCCGGCCAGCATGTTGCGCACGAACTTCTCGTGTCCGGGCACGTCGATGAACGAGGCGACCACGTCATCCGAGAGCGCGGTGTGTGCGAAGCCGAGGTCGATGGTGATGCCCCGTTCCTTCTCTTCCTTGAGACGGTCGGGATCGGTTCCGGTGAGGGCCTTGACCAGCGAACTCTTGCCGTGATCGATGTGTCCGGCGGTTCCAACGATGAAGCTGCGCATGTAGGGCTTGAGAATAAGGCCTCGACCCGGCGCTTGCGGATCTTGCCTCGGTCGCGGCGATCCGCACCTGCGAGGAAGCGATTACTGCCCGCTGGACGAGCCGCCGCCGGAACCGCCGGAGTCCCCACCGCCTCCCCTCGATCCGCCGCCATCATTCGATCCGCCGCCTCCGCCGCCCTGATCGGAGCCACCGCCACTGCCCGGATTCGATCCTCCCGGGCCACCGCCCGGTCCGCGACGTCCGCGACGACGACGGCGACGACGGTCGCGATCGCGGCGGCTCTGCTCGCCACCGCCACCGCCTTCACCCGGCGGGCGGTCACCCGCCGGACGCGGCTCGCCGCCACCCGCGGGAGGTTCGCCTGCCGGCCGCGGCTGCCCCTGAGGCCTCGGACCGCGATCGCGCGGCTGATTGTTGCCTTCACCCTGACCTTCACGGTGACCCTCGCGCTGCCCCTCGCGCGGCGGACCCTGCGGCGCGTTCGGATCGCCCTGCGGCCGCTCGCCACCGTCGCTGCGACCTCGGCCGCCGCGACGGCGACGGTTCCGACGACGCCCGGGCCGATTCGGATCCCGCGGCTGATCGCCTCCGCGGTTCTCGCCTCCATTCTGCGGAACCGATGAATCAGAAGGAGCGCCGCCCTGACCATCTCCCTGGGGAGGACGCGGTCCCCGCGGGCGATCGGGACCGCGACGCTGCGGTGGCTGATTGCGATTCTGGTCGCGACCATCCTGCGGGGCCTGGCCCTGAGGTCGCGGGCCCTGCGGTGGCGCGGGGCTTCCGCCCGGAGGCTTCGGCCGCTTCTTCCGATCGTTCGGCCGGCCGCCCCGACGGCCGTTGTTGCCGAACCGGCGCTCGCCTTCGCGACGGGGACGGTGGGCGTGAAGCTCTTTCTCGGAGCCCCAGGTGACTTCGCCGCCGCCGGAATTGTCCTCCGGCATGAACGGAGCAGCCAGATCGGAGGCGGCATCGCCGGGATCTTCCGCCTCGTCCTCGCCGTCGTCGTCATCTTCTTCGTCGCCGTCCTCGTCATCGTTGGCTTCGTCGGCTTCGTCCTCGTCATCGTCCTCGTCATCGTCCTCGCGGTCGTCGTCAGTCTCGTCGTCGTCAGCCTCTTCGTCGTCGCCCTCTTCTTCCTCGTCGTCCTCGTCTTCCCCATCGTCGTCTTCGTCATCGAGATCGTCATCCGACTCGGCGTCGTCCTCATCGCCGGCGTCCTCGTCGGCCGCTCGAGGAGCACGCGCGGGGCGGGTCTCGTCCTCCGCGTCTCCGTTGTCGTCCGATCCAATCGGCTCCAGCGAAGCTTCGGGCACGTTGAGTTCGGCCTCATCGGCGTCGAGAGGCGATGGAC
>JANMVV010000284.1:0-2813 GCA_031392925.1 Vicinamibacteria bacterium | reverse complement strand
TACCGGTCGCCCGCGACCAACGCCGATCTGCACGCTCACAGCGACGGTGTCGCGACCAACAGCCTCCACTTGAAGGGCATGGCCATCGACATCCGGCTGACCGACGTTCCCCTCAGGCATCTCCGTCGCGCCGCGCTCGATGCCCGCCGCGGCGGCGTCGGCTACTACCCGGGTTCGAACTTCGTGCACGTCGACACCGGCCGCGTTCGGACCTGGTAGGCGCACACCGGCACGGCCGGCCTTCGCGGAGTTCGCTGTGCCGCGCCTGAGGCGCAATCAGTTTCGCCGCGCCCCGTCTGAGCCGGGCCGAAGGGGATGGGCGCGAAAGAATGCCCACATCTCACGAGACGCGTCAATGCTCCGCGTCGTGGTCCCGACAAGCCACTCCGGCAGCGGTCCGCCTCCCGGCCAGGTGTGGCCTCCTCCGAGGATGGTGTAGAGCACGACGGCGGCGCCCTCGGCGCAGTCTGCGTATTCGCGGCGGCTCACATCCAAAGCCACGAGGGAGTCGACCGGGTTCGGCGCGCAATGGTTCCTTCCAGCCCAATTCGCGGTCCAGGTCGGAATGTCCGGAAACTTCGGAGACAATGGCGGGGTTACCCACGACGTGCCGCCGTGGTACGGAGCCGCCCCATCGGCGGTCCCGTGAAACGAAATCATGGGCACCGCCCGAGGGTCGGTGCACCAGCTCCACTGCAGCAGGTGAGCCGCCCCCACCATCCCGACAGCGGCGATCCGATCGGACAGGGTGCAGGAAAGCACGAAGGACATGCCTCCGCCATTGGATAGCCCGTTCGCATAGATCCTCGCCGGGTCGATGTTGTAGTCGGCCTCCAGGCTGTCGATCAGATCCGAGATGAACCTGACATCCTTCCCGAGGCCGGCCCCGCGGTCTGCGCGCCAGATCCTCGGCCCGTTGCCCCCGAGTCCCGACGGGTAGACGACAATGAACCCCTGCTCGTCGGCCACCCTGTTCCACTGGCTTGTTTCCATTTGAGAGGCCGGCCACATCCCCGCGCCGTGCAGGCTGATGACGAGCGGCGCCTTTCTGGTCGGGTCGTACGACCTTGGGACATAGAGCAGGTACTCCCGCTTCTCGCCCGAGGAGACGATGGCGCCGTTGTTCCTGTTCCGGTTGTAGTAAGACACGGCCTCTGCCGCCGCCAGCAAAACCGGGAACCCGATGAGAGCCAGGACGGCGGCCAGGACCCTCCGCCTGCTCTTCATGGACGTCCTTCGAGCGGTCGTCGCGGTCATCGATGCCGATTCCATGCGAGCGCCAGGGGTGCTGCCGCGAGCCGCGCCAGCGGGATAGCCAGGATTGAGACGAGCAGAAGAAAATAGCTTGCAATGAAAGGCGCGTCGACGAGCCACACGAGCACGCCGTGGAGAGCGAGCACGGCGGCGAGCCAGCAGGCGGCGCCTTTGACCAGGGTCTGGTCGCTGAGCAGCCGGCTTTGATAGAGGCGTGTCGCAACCCAGGCTGCGGCGCCCATTTTGAAGGGCACGATGAACGCGGGGATCCAGGGCAACGCGTCCCACAACGCGGCTTGCGCGCGCCCGCTGTCGTGGATCCATTGGGCGAGGGCGATGATGATGACGACGAGCGAAAGAGTGAGAAACACGCTCGCCTTGATGACCCATTCGCGACCGGAGAGGCCGACGTACAGGCTTTGCACGAGCCGCTTCCACGTCGATAGCATCAGTTCGAGCAACACCAGGACCACGATCACGCTCGCGCGGGGCATCCCTATGCCTTCGACCATCCGGCCCGCTCTTTCCAGGACCACAAAACCCGTGCCCGACAGGGTGAGGCCAACCGGGATGGCGACGAGGACCAGCAGCCAGGTGACGAGCGTGCTCCACATCGCCGCCTTCAGCCTGGCCGCGATGAGCGCCGCGCTGGTCAGCGGCCGCGTTCCGAGGAACGGCGGCACGCCGTGGGAATCGCGGGCCTGGGGACTCGGGTTGCTGACCGTCGCGGCGACGAAACCGGCCATGAAGGGCGGAGTGAGCAGCACGCTCAAGAGCGTGAGCCAGGTGAGGGCCGGCGGTTCGTGGCGAAACAGGAAGAACAATCCCACCTCGAACGGCAGCAGGATGCCGACGAGCCCCGGCAGGGATCGGCCATGCTGACGCCACTCGAACCACAGTTGGGCGCGGGCGGGCGAAGGAAAGGGGTCGCGCCGGTCCGGCGAGACATAGCCGATTCGGCGGAGGCGAGCGAACGTTCCCCGCCAATCGGGGACGTCGCCGCGGCGGGCGCGGGCAAGGACCAGGCACGCGGCCAGATAGGCGAGGGGGAGCTGCGGGGCCAGGAGGGCGAACATGAACCGCTCGCGGACCTGGTAGTGGATCGCCAACATCACAATGGCGTCCAGCGAAGCCAGCCACAGCACGGCGACGATCACCCGAAGCCCGGGCAAACCGTAAGGCATCCACATCAGCACCTGAGTCCAGGCGAGAAAGGCGGCGGCCAGCAATCCCGGCCAGATCAAGGGCGCGTCGACCTCAAAGGGCCACCGTGCGAAGAGCGCGATTGCCCCCCAAAGGACCGCCATGACCGAGGCGCCACAGACCATCGGCCAGCCCGCCAGTGCCCGGGTGGAAAGCGGCAGCGTGAACATCCGCGCGGGATAGATCGATGGGCGCCCTCCCAGGTCGCCGGCCATGCCGAAGCTGAACACGGCGAGGAGGTACATGAACGTCACGGAGAGGGGCACGATCGCCACGGCCGCTCTTCCATCCGGAGGGTCGAGCTTGACGGGCTGGCCCGGCCCGAGGACCAGGAGCTTGATCGTTCCCAGGATCAG
>JANMVV010000247.1:0-13056 GCA_031392925.1 Vicinamibacteria bacterium | reverse complement strand
GCGCGACGTTCCCGAACGCGTCGGTCGCGCGGATCACGATGGCGGCAGGCGTGCCCTCGACCCGGAACTCGAACGTCTCTTCGCGCGAGTCGGCAAGTCCGTCCACCGGGGTCAGGTCCGTCCAGGTTCCCGCTTCCTTCGCCCACTCCGCTTTCCGCACCGCGCTCAAGGCGTCGGTGACCACCACCTTCACGAGGTTGCCGGTCACGGTGGCGGTGATCGTGGGCGGGTCGTTGTCGACGTCGAAGGCCTCGGTGTCCTTCTCATATGAGAGGCCGCGGCCTTCCGGGTTGGAGCTGTGATCCCTCGCGATTACCCGGAACACGTACCGGCCGGAAGGCACGGTCGCGGTGTCCCATGTGAACACCGGATCCTCGAGACCTTCGCGGAGCTTCGTGAAGGTGGTGGCGCTCTCGGCCCGATAGAGAACATCGTACTTGAGGGTGTCGCCGTTTGCGTCCTCCGCCCTCCAGGTGAGCGTTCGCAGGGACTTGAAGAAGACCTTCCGCCCGAGGGTCGCGGAATCGGTCGAGCGGCTGCTGGTGACAGGGAAAGGCTTGATCTCGGGAGCACCGCTGTGGAGCCCCGCGATATCCGATTCGCCCGAACCGCCGCTGCCCGCCTTCTGGAATGCGTCGCCTGCGGGGTAGAGGGTCAGCTCGCGCACCAGGGGCCGGATGTTGCGCTGCACGTAGGCGAGCTGAAGCCAGGACAGAGACGGGTTTTCCGGACCTCCGGTGAGGGTGGCGCGGATCTGCGCGAAGCGCGCCTGCGGCGCCCGCGCCGGAGCCTTGCCCGGGGTCACCGGCTCCCAGTTACTCCAGGTGGTGTCGGGCGCGGCGGCGTTGCCGGTGCGGAGCTCGTAGGCGACCGCAGGTGAAGGGGTGCTCACCTCGAGGGCGCCCACCTGGGCGACGTTGTCGAAATCGCGGGCCGCGGATGTGAACGTGCCCTTGGCCTCGCGCCGGGTCGACAGGTATGAGAGCCTGCCCGGGTTCGACGAGGCGATGGCCATGTCGCCCGAGGGCAAGGGAGCCGCGGCGGTGAGCTGCTCCTGGGGCATGGTGCGCACCAGGGTGTAGGTGCGGTCATCGCGGACTTCGTACACCCGGCCCTTCGAGCCCGTGCCGAAGAGAACGGCATCGTTGCGCTTGAAGAGGAAGAAGGGCGATTCGTCCCCGCTCCAGAGCTGATCGGCGTCGCCGGTAGCGGTGACGAGGAAGATCGCGCCACGAGCCGGGCCCGAGCCGCCGCGAGGCGTGTCGTTCGCGCGCGGAGCGGCGGGGAAGGCGAACACCTCGATCGCCGTCGAAGTGGTAACTGCGCCCTCGGCTGCGGGCGAGGCCGCGGGCGAGGGAGACGGGGTCGGGCGCGGGGCGGGAATCTCCAACCGGCCGTCCACCAGGGCCACGTACACCGAGCCGTTCGGCAGAGGAAGAATCGCCTTTACCTCGCGGTAGCTGGAGTCGTAGAGCACGCGGACGTTGTCCTTCGCGTCGATCGCGTAGACGAGACCGGAAGGAGAGCTGCCCGCGAAGACGCCGCCCGAGGGTGCGATGGCGAGAGAGGTGACGTGAGCGTCCTGACTGGTCAGGATCTGTGTGCTCTGGCCCTTCGCGTCGACGCGGTAGATTTTGCCCTCGCCGCCGGTGGCGACCCACAGCCGCCCCTGAGTATCGAAGGCGAGCGCCCAGATGTATCGCTCGGCCGGATCGAAGAAGACCGTGCTCTTGCCGGCCTTGTCGATGGCGTAGACCTTGCCCTCCGGATTGGTGGCCGCGTAGAGCCGGCCGTCGGGGCCCATGGCCAGGGCCTGGACCTCGGGCTCGGCCGCGTCGAAGAAAGTCTGGGTGGTCCGGTTCTCAATCTTCAGGATCTTTCCGTCATTCCCGGTGGCGGCGTACAGCACGCCCTCACGGTCGACCGCAACTGCCCACACCGCGGGGGCTCCGAGGTCGGGGCCGGCGGTCACCGCGGGTGCGAGCGACAGGCGTCCGGTCGAGTCGATGGAGAGGCCCTCGATCTCTCCTTCCATGAAATCGCGCATCGCGGAGAGACGGAGGAATTGAGGCTGGACCGCGAACGCCTGGGCCCCGAGGAGGGCGAGGAGCAGGGAGACCCGAAATCTAGAGGGCATGAAATCCTTTGTTCAACGCTCAATCTGAAGGGCCAGGAACCGAGCGCCCTTTACGGAATAATCGACGGCCTTCTCGCCGTCCCACACCACGGTGGTCCCGGTTCGCACCACCGGTTCGCCGCCTTCGCTGCCGCCGAGGACCTGCATCATCGAGGGAGGCAAGCCGGGAAGAAGGGTGCCCGAAATCGCGGCGCCTTCTTCGAAGCGCTGGAGCCTCACGTAGATCTGGGTGCTCTTGCGGATCGAGTTCACCGCGCGCACCATCTGGTCGATGTTCTTGGGAATGAAGGCCTGCCGCATCTCCCGCTGTTCGGCCTGGGAGAGCCCCGCGCCGTCGGAGACGAGGATGGCGTAACGCCCGGGGGCGACGCCCGGGGGCACTTCGACCGGGATCGGGACGACCACTTCCTCGCCACGGAACGTGCGCAGCGCCACCTTCACGGGGACGGTGGCGCCCGGCCGCACCGGACCATCGCGCTCCAGCCAGGCCCGGTCGATGGTGGCGGTCTCCTGCGCTTCCTTCGCGGTCAGATTGACCGTGACCGACTCGAGGCTCACGCGCCGGAATTCGTTGTTCATCACGAAGGAGATCGCCGCGCCCACGAGACCCGCGGCCATGGCCCCGGGCTGTCCGTCCGCGAACTGATCCTGCAGGTGGAGCGCTGGAATGCTGGTGAAGTTCACGGTGGCGTCCAGGGTCACGGTCGACGGCCCGGCGACCCGCTCCTGGCCCTGAAGAACCGAGAGCACGCTGGCGTAAACGGTGAGAGGCGTGAAGAGATCGTCCTGAACCACCGAGAAGGAGTAGTCCAGCTTCACGCCCGGGCGATTCTGCAAAGAGACCTTGACCGGGATCATGCGCGGGCCCGCGCCCATCTTGCCCGAGATGCCAGTGGCGCGGTCCTGCTGGAACCGGCCGATGGTGTCGTGGGCGCTCGCGATCTTGAACGACTGATTGAGGCTTGGGAAGACGTCGTAGACCCACGCTCGCCGCATGGGAAAGTCGATGGGGCCGATGCCGAAGAAGGGATGTCCGAACGCGTACACCGCGTCCTTGTCGATATGCGTGACCGTGCCCACGGCCGAGAAATCGAAATCCCCCTGGATCAGGGAGACCGCGACCGGGCCGCCGGGTTCGAGAGGAGGCAGTGGACCAGGTGGGGTTCCTTTGGCTGGGACCTGAAGGGGAGCGAAGCCCATCTTCGCGAAGAGGCCCTTGGCCACATCGAAGGCGGACCCGGACAGGCCGGAGACGGAGAGGGGAATGGGAAGGGGAGAAAGGCCCGCGACCCCCGTGGACGCCTTCGCGTTCGTCCCCACCGCGTCGAGCGCGCCCGTGAACTTCGAGACCAGGGTGGCCCCGTCGATCGGCATGGGCAGACCGGCCATGCGCAGGGGAATCGGCCGGAGAGCGGCGCTCTCGGGGGAAGTGGACGCGCGGAGCATGATGTCGTTGAGTCTGGAGAAGCCGGTCATCTCCTGATAGGGAGTGATGCCCGCGATCGCTTCCTTGGAGAAGCCGAAGCCGAAGGCCACGGCGCCCAGGAGCTTGCCGTCGATGTAGACGGGCGATCCGCTCATCCCCGCGATCACGCCGGTGTTGGCCAGAGGACCGCCGGTCAGGCGCGCCATGACCATGGTCTGGCGGGGCGCCGAGTTCTCGAGCGCGCCGATGATCTCCACGTCGAACGTCTCGAGCTTCTGATTGGCGAAGACGGTGCGGCCGATACCCTTCATCCCCGGTTTCAGATTCTCGACCAGGAAGATCGGCACGTCCGACGGCACCCGGGCGAGCGTCGCCACGGAGGGCTGTGGGTTCACCGCGGCCTGCGGGGCCGCGGGATTCGCCGCGGCGGCGAGGGCCATGAGCCCGGCTGTGAGTCTCAACATCCTTTCATTCTCCTATACGCCCGCGTTCACGCGCAGGTCACGTCCCATTGCGCCAACCTTCGATATCCTTGTAGGCGGCGATCGACGGGAGGGAAGATATGAAGCAGGCGGGCAAGCATGGGTCGGGATTGCGGGGGGGCGCCCTGGGCGCGGCATTCTTCATCCTCGCCCTGATGACATTGGACGCGCGCGAAGCCTTTTCGGCTCAGTCGCCGCAAGAGACGCCGGTGGAGGACCTCAAGAGCGCCAACCCCAGCGTTCGCCGCAAGGCCGCTTCGGACCTCGGGAAGTCCAAGGCCAAAGATGCCCTTCCGCGTTTGGCCGCGCTGGTTCGCGATCCCGACCTCGACGTGCGGGTGACCGTCCTGCGCGCCCTCGCCTCCTTGCGCGATCTCGCGGGCGTCCCGTCGATGGTGGTGTTCATGGCCGACTCGCAGGCGCGAGTTCGTTCCGAGGCCATCGACGGCGTGGTCGAGATCTACACCCATCGCGACCGGCCCGGCATGTCGAGGTTCCTCTCGATCTTCTCGGACGGCCGCGACAAGCCGGAGCCGCTGCTGGTTTCTTCGGTGGACTTCGAGGTCTATCGCTCGCTCGCGACCCTGCTCAAGGACTCGGACGCGGGTGTGCGGGAATCGGCGTCCGAGGCGATTGGAATCCTCGGTGGCACGGAGGTCGCGGCCGATCTGGCCGCGGCCACCGGCGATGCCGTGCCGGCGGTGCGCGCGGCCGCCGTTACCGCCTTGGTTAAGGTCGGCACGTCGGCGGACGGGGAGGCCCTGACCCCGCTGCTCAAGGATCCCTCCGCCACGGTCAGGCGTCGGGCTATCGCGGGCCTGGGACGCCTCAAGGTGGGCGATGCGGCTCCGGAACTGCGCAGATACTTCGAAGCGAATTCCGACTCGGAAGAAGGGATCCTCGCCCTCAACTCCCTGGCCCAGAACGCCCTCGAGAAGGATCGCCCCCTCTTCCAGCGCCTGGCCCTTCAGGCGGACGCGCGAAGGCGAAGGCCGAGCATCGAGGCGCTCGCCCGTCTGAACGACAAGGGGAACGAGGGGCGGTTCAAGCGCGACTTCCAGCGCGAGAAGAGCGAAGAACTTCGGGCGGCCTACGCGTTCGCCCTCTTCCTCTTCGGCGACCGGCCGTTCATCGACACCGTGATCCTCGGCCTCGCCGGAACGAAGGAACGGGCCCGTCAGTCACGCGCCTACGTCGAGGAGCTCGGTTCGCGGGCGCTGCCCGAAGCGCTCGACTATCTGCGCGAACCGGATCCGAAGATCCGCGCCGGGCTTTGCGATGCTCTCTCCACCGCGGGTGTGGCCGACGCGGCCCCCGCGATCGAGCCGCTCACCCGGGACAAGGACGCGGCGGTGGCCGCGAGCGCGCTTCGGGCCCTCGCCATCCTGAGGCGGCCGAGGTAGGGCCTATCGGGGCGTCCGGCCCTTGCCGTTCGCATCTATATAAATGAGCCCCTGTTCGCGCGTACCGCCCGCGTTCTCGAACAACACGAGGCGTTCGCCCCCGACGGTCAGGCGGTCCGCCGAGACGCCGCCCGTGGGCGTGTCGCGCAGATAGGGATCGACCGCGTAGACGCGGTAGGGATCGACGCCCGGATAGTTGATGGGCACGTTCGGAATAGCGGCGGTCCAGGTATGGGCCGCGCTCTGTTGGAGGGTCGCGTACGTTCCAAGGGGCATCCAGCTCGCATGAAAGGTCACCGGCCCTCCGCAATTCGTTCCCGGGGGCACGCAACCCAGCGGCTGCAGGTAGGAGATCGAAACCGAGACGGTTTGCGGCTGCTTGATCGCCGGCGGATCCTCCGGCCCCACGGTATGGAAGTCGTAGCAGCCGCTGAGCGCCAGTGCGAGCGCCAACGTCCCGAGGCGAGCGAGTTTCATCCGGGAAAAGATCGTAGCAGGAAAAACTGCGTCCCCAACTAAACTCTCCATGTTCCGGCTCCCCTGCATTGACTGAACTCCCTCCTCGATCCTCGCCTGACCCGTCGTCCGTCGGCGGAGCCGCCGCCGGGGACGCTGGTTCCATAGACGCAAGTTCGGGGTCCTCGGCCGCGGTGAGCCCGCGGGCGAGCGAGCTTCAGCTCGCGCGCCGCCTCCTGACCTACGCGAAGCCGCATCGGGCCCTCATCGTCATGGGGTGGCTCGCCACCGTCGTGTATGGCCTGTCGAACGCGGCGCTCGTCTACATGATCAAGCTCATCTTCGACGATGTCCTGATCAACAACATCCGGTTTCGCGAAGTGGCGATCGCCATTGTCAGTCTGTATGCGCTCAAGGGTCTCGGCGCCTATTTCTCGACCACCCTGTTGTCGGAGGCGGGGCAGAAGGCCGTCTTCGACCTGCGCCGCGCGGTTTACGCTCACATCCTCGACCAGTCGTTCGACTTCTTTGCGAAGCGGACCACCGGGTCGCTCATGAGTCATCTGACCAACGACGTCGAGCGGATTCAGACCGCCCTGGGCGAGATTGCCGGAGATCTGCTGAAGGAGGGTCTGACCGTCGTCGGGCTCGTCCTGCTCCTCTTCTACCACGACTGGCGGCTGGCCCTGATCGCCCTCGTCCTCATGCCGCTCGCCTTCACCCCGCTCATTCAGCTCGGCCGCAGGCTGCGCTCGTCGAACGAGAGCTCGATGCGCCGCTGGAAGGACATCGCCAACATCCTTCAGGAGACCTTCTCCGGTTTCCGGGTGGTGAAGGCCTTCGGAATGGAGACTTTCGAGAGGGCCCGATTCGAAAAGGCCCTGGAGCGGCTGCAAGGCGTCACCCTGCGCATGACCCGGACCACCGCGTTCCTGCCGCCCTTCATGGAAGCGGTCGGCGGCGTGTCCGTGGTGGTGGTGCTCGGATACGGCACCTGGGCCATCTCGAAAGGGCACATGACCGTCGGGTCGTTCACGTCGTTCCTCGCCGGACTCTTCGCCCTCTACACGCCGATCAAGCGTTTGTCCAAGGTGAACGCGGCGCTCCAGGGCGCCTTCGCCGCGGCCGAGCGGTCGTTCGCTCTCCTCGACACCCATCGGGAGATCAAGGACGCCCCGGGAGCGAAGGCCCTGCCGCCCTTCAAGGACCTGGTCGAGTTCAAGAACGTCTCGTTTCAGTACGACAAGTCCTCCGGCCCGGTTCTGATGGGCGCCTCGCTCAAGGCCCGAAGGGGCGAAGTGGTGGCGATCGTGGGCATGAGCGGCTCGGGCAAGACCTCTCTCCTCAATCTGCTGCCGCGCTTCTACAACGTGACCGGCGGTTCGATCACCGTTGACGGCATCGACATCCGCGACGTGACCATCGAGAGCCTGCGCCGACAGATCGGCCTGGTGAAGCAGGAGACCATCCTCTTCAACGACACCGTGCGCGCCAACATCGCGTACGGCCTGTCGGGAGTGGAAGGGTCGCTGGTGGAGAGCGCCGCGCGCGCCGCCTTCGCCCACGACTTCATTCTCGACCTGCCCCGCCGCTACGACACCGTGATCGGGGAAAAGGGCTCGCGACTTTCCGGAGGACAGAAGCAGCGCATCGCCATCGCCCGGGCCATCCTCAAGGACCCGCCCATCCTGATCCTGGATGAAGCCACCTCCGCGCTCGATACCGAGTCGGAGAGCCTGGTTCAGCAGGCCCTCTTCAACCTGATGAAGGGCCGGACCGCGCTGGTGGTGGCGCATCGCCTCGCGACGGTGCGGCGTGCCGACCGGATCCTGGTCCTCGAGAAGGGCGAGATTCGCGAAGAGGGCACGCACGATCAACTCCTCGGGATGAACGGCATCTACGCACGCCTGCACGATCTCCAGTTCCGGGCCGACCCGGCGGTATGAAAGACCCGCTGCTCATCGTTATTGCCGCTCCGTCCGGCGGCGGCAAATCGACCGTCCTCGCACGGGTGTTCACAGAGGAGCAGGGGCTCCTCTTTTCGGTTTCCCACACCACCAGAAAGCCCCGAGAAGGCGAGGAAGACGGGCGCGAATACTTCTTCGTGGACCCGGAGCGATTCCGCTCCCTCGTGGCTCAGGGCGCGTTTCTCGAATGGGCCGAAGTTCACGGCAACCTCTACGGGACGTCGCGCGGCGAACTCGACCGCGCCCGCGCTCTCTCCCGGGACCTCGTCCTCGACATCGACGTTCAGGGCGCCGAGCAGGTGGTGAAGTCGCATCCCATGGCGCTCACCATCTTCCTGAGGCCCCCTTCGCTCGACGTCTTGAAGGCGCGGCTGCAGGGTCGCGGGACGGATTCCGCCCAGGCCCTGGCCGTGCGGATTCGCAACGCGGAGATCGAACTCGCGCGCGCGGGGGAGTTCCAGCACGTGGTCGTGAACGACGACCTCGACACCGCGGTGAACGAGGTGAAGTCCATCATCGCGGCCGAGCGCGCGAAGAGGGCGCCGGGGCGGTAGGGCCAAACGCCTTCCTCCCTTATACTTCGGGATTGAACATGGGCGGGCTCACCCTGCGACTCTCCGGACAGGGTTCCCCGAACGAAAGAACCAATTGCCAAAGACCTTTATCAACGACAGGCCAATGAAGCACCTCATCCTCCCTAAAGAAATCGACAGCAAGTTTCGCTTCATCATCGTGGCCGCCCAGCGCGCGAAGCAGCTTCAGGCGGGTGCTAAACCCCGCGTTCTCACCACCAGCTACAAGCCCACCCGCGTGGCCATCGAAGAGGTCCTTGCCGGCGCCGTCTCCTGGGAGATGAAGGCCGAAGTTCCGCGCGTCACCAACATCGACTAAGTCGTTTCATGGCCAGCATTCTTCTCGGTGTCACCGGTGGAATCGCGGCGTACAAAGCCTGTGAGGTCCTGAGGCTTTTCGACAAGGCGGGCCATCGGGTCCGCGTGGTCATGACCCGAACCGCGACCGAGTTCGTGGGCCCCCTCACCTTCGAGACCCTCTCGAAGGCCCCGGTTCTCACCGACGCCAGAGTCCTCGGCGAGAACGGTTCGATCCTCCACATCGAATACGCGGATGAAGCGGATGTCTTCGTGATCGCACCCTGCACCGCGAACGTGATCGCGAAGCTCGCACAGGGCATGGCCGACGATGCGCTTTCGACCACCGCGCTCGCGTTCACCGGCCCCGTCCTCATGGCTCCGGCCATGAACGTGAACATGTGGCACTCCGCGTCGGTCCAGGGCAACCTGGAGACCTTGCGTAAGCGCGGCATGCACATCGTCGAACCCTCAAGCGGCGATCTCGCCTGCGGCTGGGTCGGCGAGGGGCGCCTCGCTGAACCGCCCGAGATCGTGGAGGCGGTTCTGAAGGTTCTGGATGGGCACAAGGATCTGGCCCGGCTGCGGATCCTGGTCAGTGCCGGACCCACGCAGGAGAAGATCGATCCGATTCGGTACATCTCGAACCGGTCGTCCGGGAAGATGGGCTACGCGGTGGTTGAAGCCGCGCGCGCCCGCGGGGCCTCGGTAACTCTCGTCTCAGGGCCGGTGTCTCTCGCGAAGCCCGCGGGGGTCACCGTGATCCCGGTTGAATCGGCGAGCGAGATGAAGGCCGCGATGGAGGGCCGGATGGCCGATGCCGATGTGGTGATCATGGCCGCGGCGGTCGCCGACTATCGGGCCGCGTCACCGGTCGATCGCAAGATCAAGAAGGATGCCGCGGAGATTCAGATCGCCCTGGTGCGGAACGACGACATCCTGGCCGGCCTTGGGAAGACCAAGCGCAAGGATCAGATCCTCGTGGGCTTCGCGGCCGAGACGAACGACGTGGTCGCCTACGGCCAAGAGAAGCTGAAGCGCAAGAACGCCGACCTCTTCGTGGCGAACGACGTGTCGCGCACCGACATCGGCTTCTCCGCCGACGAGAACGAAGTGCACCTGCTCTTCGCCGACGGCCGCGCGGTGAAAGTCGACAAGGCGCCCAAGAAGCGCATCGCAAACGCGATCCTCGACGCGGTGAAAGCGCTTCACGCAGCGAAGTCCTAACCCCGCACGCGCCGCGCTGCTAAACTGATCTTGCCATGTCGATCAATCGCAAACTGATTCGCCCCGACATGTCGGCTGCCCGTCAGGCGGTTTCCGACAAGCGGAAGAAAGCGCCGCCGGTGGAAACCGCGGCCGAGGCCTTCTACTACGTGAAGCAGATGGCCGGTAAGACGCCCATGGTGGTGGTCACCCTGGACGGGGAAAAGCTGATGGGTGTGATCGAGTGGTACGACGAGGGCGCGATCAAACTCCACCGACGCGGCGCGCCCAACCTTCTCCTCATGAAGCATGCGATCAAGTACATGCACAAGGAAGGCGACATGGGGACGCTCGACGAGACACCGGAAGAGTAGCGCTTGTTTCCCTGGATCACCGGCTTCGCCGGTCTGCTCATGCCCGGCGCCGGACACCTTCTCGCGAAGAGCCGCGGCCGCGCGGCCGTCTACTTCATCTGCATCCTCGGGCTCTTCTGTTTCGGCGTGCTTTACGGCGCGAGGCTCCAGTTTCACATCGGGTTCGACGACCCCCTCGCGGTCGTCCGCTCGACCGCCCAGGTGGTGGTGGGCGCGCCCTACTTCCTCGCCCGATTCCTGGGCCTGGGGCAGGACCCCTCGCTCATCACGCGGAGCACCTTCGAGTACGGGAGCACGTTCACCGAAGTCGCGGGACTGCTGAACATCCTCGTGGCCCTCGACGCTTTCGACATCGCTTCGGGACGGAAGCCATAGCGCCATGGCTTTCCTCGAATCCCATCTCGTCGCCCTCTTCATCTTCTCCGGCCTCACCTCGGTGGCCATGGGGACCCTCTCCGAGAACACCCCGCGCGATCGGGCGGTCTCCTCGGCCAAGATGTTCGCGGCCTTCGTGGGCTCCACCATCGTGGGCTCGTGGATCATGCACTTCGTCAGGTAGCCGGACCGGCGCATGAAGGATCTGCGGATCGCGGTCGTTCCCGGTGACGGCATCGGGGTCGAGGTCATCCGCGAGGCGTGCAAAGCGCTCGAAGCCGTGGCCGCCGGGTCGGCGAAGAAGATCGCGCTCACGCTGTTCGATTGGAGCGCTGATGCCTACCTCAAGACCGGGGTCAGCCTGCCCAAGGACGGCCTGAAGATGCTGGCCGAGAACTTCGACGCCATCTTCCTCGGGGCTTTGGGCGATCCCCGCGTGCCCGGTAACCAGCACGCCGCGGACATTCTCCTCGGCATGCGTTTCGGCCTCGACCTTTACGTGAACCATCGTCCGGTCAAGCTTCTCGACGCGCGCCTGTGTCCCTTGAAGGGCGTCTCGCCTTCGGACGTCGACTTCGTGGTGTTCCGCGAGAACACCGAAGGCCTCTACGTGATGATGGGCGGCAACTTCAAGAAAGGCACGCCCGACGAAGTCGCGACCGACATCGACCTCAACACCCGAAAGGGGGTCGAACGGATCATCCGTCATGCCTTCGAGTTCGCGCGTGCCGCGGGCCGGAAGAAGGTCCTGATGTCGGACAAGTCGAACGTCCTCATCCACGCCCATGACCTGTGGCAGCGCGTGTTCAAGGAAGTCAAGGCGGAGTTCCCGGAGATCGTGGCGTCGCACATGTACGTGGACAATCTCTCGCTCCAGCTGGTGCGCGACCCGAAGCAATTCGAAGTGATCGTGACCTCGAACATGTTCGGCGACATCGTGACCGACATCGCGGCCGGCCTTCAGGGCGGCCTCGGCATGGCCGCTTCGGGCAACATCCATCCCGGGAAGATCTCGCTCTTCGAGCCCGTGCACGGTTCGTCGCCGCCGATCGCGGGGAAGAACATCGCGAATCCGATCGGCGCCATCGCGACCGCGGCCCTCATGCTCGCTCACCTCGGCTGGGAAGAGGAGGCCGCGCGCCTCGACGCCGCGATCTTCGCGGCGGTGGAGGCGAAGCAGACCACCCGAGACATCGGGGGCGCTCTGGGCACGCGCGAATCCGCGGCGGTGATCGTGGAGCGCATCAAGAGCGCGTAGGCGGGGGGGCGAGCACTTCCCGCCACCGGACAGGTTCGGGAAGGCGCTCAAGTAGCATCCGAGGTATGGCCGACACGACCGTTCGTCTGACCCCGGGCAAGCGCATTCTCTTCCTCACCAAGGATCCCGAGACGGTTCGCCGCCAGCTGCGGGGCGAGCTGAATCTTCAGATGAAGGAGGTCAGCGCCTCTGACCTGATGGACGACATCAACACCGACGCGATGGCGCCGGCCTGGGCCTGTTTCGACTATCGGCCGGACGCCTTGGCCCGCAGCGCCTATGCCGGCATCACCGTGAACGGCGAGCGGCTCTTCTGGGACAACGCGCTCATCGACGGTAATTTCGAGGTCATCGTCTCGGGGAAGCGGAAGGGCGTCGGCTCCTCGCGCGAACAGGCGGTGCAGGCGGAAAAGTACGCGGGCATCCGCATCGCCATCGCTGACGGGTTCGCCCCGATTCATGCGCGCAACAACATCAATTCCGGCGTCCTGATGGCGGGGCACGACGTCCTGCTGAAGCTCCAGGCCGGCGAGGGTGTTCCCCTCGAAGCGTTCATGACCGGCCGCGACCCGGTGACGCGGCTCATCATCCAGGCGGGCGGCTTGTTCGCGTTCACGCGCGCGGTGGCAAAGGGCGAAGCGCAGCTTCCCGTGCCAACCACGAAGGCGCGGCCCATGACCATCGCGGAGAAGATCCTGCTCTCGCGCATCGCGACCCCCAGCAAGCCTGCGGCCATCAAGCCCGGCGACGCCGTGGCGGTGAACGTGGACGGCGGCTTTTCCCACGATTTCACGTCGGCCCAGGTTCACTACTTCCTGACCGAGGAGTACGGAGAGGGGTACAAGCTCAAGAATCCCGGGAAGTTCGCGGTGTTTGAAGATCACATGCTCTACGCGCAGGAGATGCCGACGTACGCGAAGTTCCGGCCGAAGCTGATCGAGCAGAGCGAGCGGCAGCGCGCCTTCCAGGAGGCCACGGGCGTCCGGGCGTTCCTGGCGAAGGACGGCGTGTCCCCGGGCATCTGCCACACCGTGGCCCGCGAGAAGATGATCGAGCCGGGCGATTTCATCCAGGCGACCGACTCGCACACATGCATGGGTGGG
>JANMVV010000234.1:0-1952 GCA_031392925.1 Vicinamibacteria bacterium | reverse complement strand
CCATCATTCTCGGCATCGTCTGCACCGGCCTCGCATACATCCTGTATTTCCGCCTGATCACGCGAGCCGGCGCTTCGAGGGCGATCGCGGTGACGTATCTGATCCCGGTTTTCGGCATGCTCTGGGGCTCGGCGTTCCTGCTTGAGCCGATCACGTCCAACCTGATCCTCGGCTGCGGGGTGATCCTGTTCGGCGTCGCGGTAGCGACTGGCGTTCTCAGACTGGAAGCGGGCAGGGCTCTGATCCCGGTTGCGGCCGACGCGCCGCGAGGATCGCAGGCTTCTCGTCCGTCGTGGTAAGTCTCGAGAGACAGGAATCTACAACCTACCGGCGGCCATACTCTCGACCGCCGTTTCTCCGCGTGGCATCAGGGCTGCTAGCCCGGATTATTCATGAGTCCGACGCGGACTCCCGTTTAGGTCGCTTTTCCGATGGGTTTCTCGCGAGGTCGGCGGCGGTCAACGAGAAACGACGACCAACGAGGCAACGCGCAGGCGCGGGTGATGTTTTTGGCGGCCACGCGACACACCTCTCCCCGTCGAGGGCGTTTGAGTTTGTGTCGGCGGCGGCGTCAGGCCGTGAGTGGCTGTGCAACTGCCAGCCACTCGGTCTTGAACGCGCAATGCCGGGGCAGGCTGAACACGATGCGCCGAGCTGACGCGGTGACGCGCGCGGCGAGTTTGATGAGTTCAAGCCGGAGTCGTGCGACGGTGGCGCGAGCGAGCTGGGTGGCGCGCCGCCGGATTTCCTGAAACAGCGCGAAGGCTGCGGCGGTCATCAGGACGCGGAACTGGTTGGCCAGGAAAGAGGAACAGGACGTCCGGTCCATCGCGAGATCGCCCTTGAGTTCCTTGAGGCGATTCTCGAAGTCGCCGCGGCGGCAGTAGATGTTCTCGTAGATGTGCTGGGCGGAGCCACGCATGTTCGTGACCACGTATCGAGGATTGTCGCGCTGCTCGCGTCCGGAGATCTGGGTGACCTCGGCCTTGAAGACGACTCGCCGCTCACGCGGCCAGGTCCCGGCCTGGTAGGTGGTCTCGGCGTAGCGGTGTTCGGTAAACCCGCTTTTGCTGGAGCGGAAGCGCATTTCGCTCATCAGGATTTCGGAGGCGCGATGAAGGACGGCATTGCCGGGGAACGCGATGGTGTAGGCCAGGCGCTCGTTCTCGACGTAGTCGAAGATCTCGGGCGCGCAGAATCCCGCGTCGAGTCGCACCGCGAATGTCGCCGCTGGAAAAGCTTCTCGAAGCAGAGGCAGCAGGCGAGAGAGCAAGGCGATGGAGCCGCACTTGTCGGGCGCATTGCCCGGACGCAGGACGCTGGCCACAACGTACTGATCGGGCTCTCCGCTGAACGAGATGGCGGCGACGAGCGGGATGTAGCAGTAGGTGTCGTAGTGCGCATTGAAGAGACTGCCCTGCTGCCCGCCATGGGTGGGATCGGGTGTTTGATCCAGGTCGATGGTGATTCGCTTCGCCCATCCCTCCCGTCCACGTCGTTGCGAGTCGATGACCGTCTTCATCAGACTCATGCCCATGCGATACAAGTCCTTCCTGGTGGCCGAGCACTCGAACCGCGAGATCGACGGCTGAGACGCGAGATCCTGACCAAAGGGATCCCGCCCCGCCAGCGTCTTCATCACCGGATCCGACGCGATTCGCGCCGCGTCATTCCCATCTTCGTACCCGCAGGCAATGCCGAAGATCCGCTGCGAGAGAAGCTCCTCGACCTCGTGCTTGACCCGGGAGCCATCGCGCTGATCGGTGAACGCGGCGGCCATCGACGAGATCATCTTCAGCCGGCGATCCGCCGCTTTGAGCAGGATCGCCCCGCCGTCCGAGCTTGTTCGCTCGTCCTCGAACCGCACCGTCAACGGCTTGGGCGCGAGGCCCTTGAACAACACACTCTGTGTTCTGGCAGAATCATTCACGCGGGGCGCCTCCTATGTCCAT
>JANMVV010000204.1:0-3109 GCA_031392925.1 Vicinamibacteria bacterium | reverse complement strand
CATCGAGGGCCCCTTTCGCGACCGGGATCTCTCGTCTCGCGAGGCCGCCTATCGGGAGAGCGCCTCCGCGGTGTCGTTCCTGGTTTCCAGGATCGGGAAAAACGGCCTGCTCTTCCTCCTCCAGCGACTGGGCGAAGGGCGGCCTTTCGATCGCGCGCTGCTGGAGACGGGGCTCTCCTACACTGAGCTTCAGCAGGCCTGGGAATCGTCCCTCCGCCTGCCCGGGAAGACAAACTAGTGTCCTGCCTCGTAAGTCCGCGATACATGCGACCGTCGAGGCGCCCCGATCGCAAGGCGCCGAGGAGGCCGCATATCCAGCATATGCAACGACGAGCAACGCAGCGAGCGGGGATGCATCGGCGGTCCCATGTGTCGCGAACTTACGAGGCAGGACACTAGACCTCCGGGGGCGGAAGATCCGGAAGCATGGTTTCGGGAATCATGGACGCCACGCGGAGGTTCGTCATCGGCCGCGGCGGGGGGGGCGGCGAATACGTGCGCTTGAGCGAATCCTGGCGGTCCATCCTCGCGCGCCGGGCCTATCCCGAGCCGGTGATCTCGCTGCTCGGAGAGTGCCTGGCCGCCGCCGCGCTCTTCACCTCCACCGTGAAGATGCTTCAAAGCGACGGCCGGCTCACCCTGCAGATTCAAGGGGGGAAGCCGGTTTCGCTCCTGGTAGCGGAGTGCCGGGCCGACCTCTCGGTGCGCGCCATGGCGCGATTCGACGCCCTGGCCGTGCTCGACCCTTCAATATCCCTCACCGAGCTCGCCCGCGAGGCTTCGTTCGCGCTCACCATCGATCCGGGCGGCGACTACGACTCCTACCAGAGCCTCGTGCCCATGGAGGGCGCGTCGGTGGCGGGCGCCCTCAACGCCTACATGGCCCGCTCCGAGCAGATCGAATCTCAGTTCGCGCTCGCGGCGGACGGTGCGATCTGCGCAGGACTGCTCGTGCAGAAGGTGCCGCAGCTGGGCGGCAAGGCGGACGCCGAGGCCGACCCCGACGCCTGGAATCGAATCCGGACCCTCGCCGCGTCGGTGACACGCGCGGAGCTTCTTGAACTCGGCGATACCGAGATTCTCCATCGCCTCTTTCATCAGGAGGAGGTTCGATTGCTCCCGGAGAAGGCGGTGAGGTTCGCCTGCCCCTGCACGAAGGAGCGCGTAGCCTCCGTTCTCAGAGTGCTCGGCCGGGACGAGATCCAAGGCCTCCTCGCCGATCGACGAACCATCGAGGTGGATTGCGACTTCTGCGGCGAGCGCTACACCTTCAGCGCCGAGGAGGCCTGGAAAGCCCTCGCCTAAGGTCTCTTCTCCTTGAAGGTGTCGCAGCGGGTCCAGTCGCCCGACTCGAGACCGCGCCGCAACCAGAACTGGCGCTGCTCTCCCGAACCGTGGGTCCACGACTCGGGGTGAATGGACCCTTCGGTCATTTGCTGGATCTTGTCGTCGCCGATCGAGGCGGCCGCGCGCATCCCTTCTTCGAAATCGCCGGGGTCGATGATCTTGCGATCGCGGTTGGCGTGATTCCCCCACACTCCAGCGAAGCAGTCCGCCTGAAGCTCCAGTCGGACGGAAAGCGCATTGGCCTGGGCCTCGCTCCCCCGTTGCTGCGCCGCCGTCACCTGTTCTGAAACCCCGAGCAGGTTCTGGACGTGATGGCCCACTTCGTGGGCGATGACATAGGCCTGGGCAAAGTCACCGGGGGCCCCGAAACGCTTCGAGAGCTGGGTGAAGAAGACCGGATCGAGATAGACCTTCCGGTCGGTCGGACAGTAGAAAGGACCCATCGCTGACGACGCGGTCCCGCAGCCCGATCGAACGGCCTGGGTGAAGAGCACGAGCGGCGGCTCTGCATAGCGCTGGTTCTTCTCGGCAAAGATGCCTTTCCAGGTGTCCTCCGTGTCCTTGAGTACGGTGGCCGCGAACACGCCCAGCTGGTCGTGCGGCGCGCTCGCACTCGGCGTCTGTTCCTGCGGCGCCGTCTGTTCCTGCGCGGTGCTGAGGAGCTGAAGCAGGGCTCGCGGATCCTGGCCGGTGAAGTAGGACACGGCAAGCACGAGGATCAGACCTCCGCACCCGAGACCGGCCGGGCCGCCCGCCATACGCTGTCCGCGGCGGTCCTCGACGTTCCTGCTTTCCGGCCGACCTTCCAGTTGCATGGCGCATCCTAGCGCGGCGGGTGGCGGCCATCGGTGCGGAAACGCTCGTAGACTCCACCCCGCGCATGAGCGAGCTGTGTTCCATCTGCCTGGCCGCGCGCGCGACCATCGATCCGCCGAGGGAGCTCGAAGCGCTCATCCGGATCAACCTGCCCTGGCTCGAGGCGCACACCGGCTGTTGCGCCTCCTGCGCCCGGCGCTTCCGAAGAGCCCTTTCCTACTTCCGCGCCAGCGGCATGTCGGACGGCTCGAGCCCGCCCATCCTGCCCACCGGGCTCCGACTGGGCGCGTCGACGCGCTACCGGGGCAAAGGCGTGACCATTGCGTTCCTCGACGCCGGGTTCTACGCGCATCCTGACCTGGTGACCCCGGTCGACCGGATCCGTGAATACGTGGACGTGACCCGGACGGATTCGCGGCGAGCCGACATCGACGAGCCAAAGGACACCGGCTGGCACGGCCTCATGACCTCGGTGGCGGCCTGTGGCAATGGCGCGCTCTCCCGGGGTCTGTATCGGGGCATCGCGTCCGAGGCCGAGGTGGTGCTCGTCCAGTGCGGCACCGCGAAGCGCGTGTACCACAACGACATCCGGCGCGGCTTCGACTGGATCTTGAAGAATCGGCACCAGCACGACATCCGCATCGTCAACGTGAGCGTCGGCGGCGACTACGAAGCGAGCTATCTCGACGACCCCATATGCGAGGGTGTGGAGGCGGCCACCCATGCGGGAATCCTGGTCTGCGCGGCAGCCGGAAACGCGGGCTACTCGCCCCGACATCCGGTGATTCCCCCCGCATCGTCTCCCTCGGCGCTCTCGGTCGGAGGTTTCAACGATCGCAACCGCCTCAGCCGATTCGGGGTCACGCCCTACCAGTCGAGTTACGGGCCCACCATCGACGGCCTGCAGAAGCCGGAACTGGTGGCGCCGAGCATCTGGCTCGCGGCG
>JANMVV010000273.1:0-16268 GCA_031392925.1 Vicinamibacteria bacterium | reverse complement strand
GACAGGCAGCACGCAGATCGCGAGGCGCGCGGACCGACCGCGGCCTCGGCGCAAGCCTCGGGCATCACGAGCACAGCGGAAGGGACTAACGGCCACCACGACGATCATAGAATAGGAAGATGTTGACGCGGGCGCGACTGGACGGGCCGCTACTGCTTCTTTCTTTCGCCATTCCGACTTCGGGCCAGAGCGCGCTCGACTCCGCCTCCCTCTCGAAGGAACACGAGGCGCGCGCTTTCGTCACCATCGCGGCGCCCTGTCTGACCCCGGAACGGCTTTCGATCGAGGTGACCCGACTCGCCGCCGCTCATCCGGAATCGGTGACCGCTGAGACCATCGGAACCTCTTTTCATGGGAAGGAAATCCGGATGGTGTCGATCGGGCACGGCCCGAAATCCATCCTTCTGTGGTCGCAGATGCACGGCGATGAGCCGACGGCGACGCCGGCCCTGCTCGATCTCGCGGACTTTCTCGCGCGCCGGGCGGCCACACCCGATGGCGCCCGGATCCTCAACGCTTTCACGTTGCGCATGATCCCGATGCTCAACCCCGACGGCGCTTCCGTCTACGAGAGGCGTAATGCGCAGGGCATCGACATCAACCGGGATGCCCTGATGCTGACCACCCCCGAAGGCCGTCTGCTCAAGTCCATCCGCGACCGCTTCTCGCCGCTTCTGGGTTTCAATCTTCACGACCAGAGCCGGCGCGTTACGGTCGGGGAGACCGGCGTGCTCTCGACCATCTCTCTCCTCGCGGTCGCGGGCGACGCCGCGGGCACGATCACCCCGGGGCGCCTTCGAGCGAAGAGAGTCGCGAGCCGCATCGTAAGAACGCTGGCGCCCTTCATCCCCGGGGGCATCGCGCGCTACGACGAGGACTGGAACCCCCGCGCCTTCGGCGACAACATCACGGCCTGGGGCTCGCCCGTCGTGCTCATCGAGAGCGGCGGATTTCCGAAAGGCGGAGGCTTCCGCGACCTCACGCGTCTCAACTTCATCGCCCTGATATCGATGCTCGATGGTCTTTCGCGCAACGACCTCGACGATGAAACGCCGGATCTGTACGACGCTCTCCTTCGCAACAAGGCGGACGCTTATGCCGACATTGCGCTCGCCGGCGCGTCCCTCCTCGAGCCGCGCACCGGAAAGTGGTTCGAGGCCGATCTGGCCTTCGACCTCCTCACCTCGGATCAGACGATCTCTGGTTGCGCGCCTGCGCCGCGGACCGGGAGCCGGATCGTGGAGGTCGGAGACAGCCGCGTGGTGAAGCCCGGGCGGACCATCGACGGGCGCGGAATGGCGGTGGCCCCCCTATCGAAGGATCGCGGCCTCCGGCCGGGAGAAATCGGGCGCGAGGCGCTTATCGCTGCCTACCCGGGCGCCACCTTGGCGTCGAGCAACCCGCGCGAGTTGCTTCAGTCCCTGCGCCTTTCCGAGAGCGGATTCGCCCGGAACGCCGCGGCCACATTCGTGGCCTGGACCCGGAGCCCCGGGAGCGACGGCTCGGGCCACTACTTCGTGGTGATCGATGGAGTCGGCCTGCCCGACTCCATGAAGTGATCGCCCGGCGGAGAGAAGAGGAAGAGCCCGGATGCCCCGTGATGAGACATCCGGACCCTGCTTTCGGAATACGGCTTCGGCATTGCCCCGCCCTGGGAAAACGCCGGAAGGTCGAAGCGAGCGGTCTAGGACCGAGCTCACCTCGAGTCTTCTCCATCCATTATTGAGACGGGCGCGGAAACTCATGAAACCGGATCAGACAAATTCGAAAAAGTCGCCTTCCCTCACGGAATCTCTCCAGGCCTGGAGCGCCGGGTCGCGCGAAGCGCGCGATTTCGTGTTCGACGAGGTCTACGCGGAGCTGCGTTCCCTCGCGAGCCTCTACCTGAAGAACGAGCGACGTGCCCGGCTATCAATCCAGCCCACCCTGCTGGTGAACGAGGCCTACCTTCGGCTTGCCGGACAAATCTCCCCCTGGCGGGACCGGGCGCACTTCTTCGGCGTGGCCGCCCAGGCCATGCGGCGCATCCTGGTGGATCAGGCGCGCAGGCGGGGCGCGCGGAAAAGGAGTGTCCCGCTCTTCGTGACCACGCCGCCGGGATCCTTGAATAGGGAGAGTTCCGAACTCGACCTCGTCCGGCTCGATATGGCGCTCGCGAAACTCGCGGCCCTGGATGAGCGTCAGGCCCGGATCGTTGAACTGCGGTTCTTCGCGGGGCTGTCGATCGAGGAGGCCGCGGACACGCTCGGCGCGTCCACGGCCACGATCAAGCGCGAGTGGTCGACCGCCCGCGCTTTCCTGAGCCGGGAACTCCGGGGCGACGCCTCGCACGGCCCGGAGGACGCCGCGTGACTCCGAAACGCTGGCAGGAGATCAAGCAGGCGCTCGCCGCCTTTCTCGAACTCGCAGCGGACGCGCGACCCGCGCGTCTTCTCGAACTGCGGCGACTCGACCCGGATCTTGCCGGCGAGGTGGAGGGTCTCGCCGAAGGGGATGAGCAGGAGGGAGCCTCTCTCGAGCCCCCCGTATCCAATCGGGCACCGCTGTCGAAGGGCTCGGAGATCTTCGGCTTCGAAGTCGGAGACTCGATCGGCGGCGGCGGCATGGCGGAGGTCTACGAAGCGCGCCACCTCGCCACTTCGATGCGGGTGGCCCTGAAGGTCTTCTCGGGCGCCCCATGGAATGCAGAGCGACGACGACGATTCGAGCGGGAGGCGCGGGCCATCGGCGCCTTGAACCATCCAAACGTCCTGCGCATGGTCTCGTTTCACGCGGACGAACGGGGCGGCGCGGTCGCGACCGAACTCCTCGAAGGCGAGGATATGCGGCAGCGACTGAATCGCGAGCCTCTCTCTCTCGAAGAAGTGCTCCTGCGCGCTCGAGAGATCGCCCGCGGACTCTCGGCGGCCCACGCCGCCTTCATCGTTCACCGCGACCTGAAGCCCGAAAACATCTTCGTGGGCGAGGACGGTAAGGCGCGACTCCTCGACTTCGGCCTCGCGAAGATCGTGGGTGAGACTCGGGTGCGCGACCCCTCTGAGTCCGCGACCTCGCGGCCCGGAGAGCTCATGGGTACCGCCGCCTACATGTCACCGGAGCAGGTGCGGAGCGAGGCGGTGACCCCCGCGTCCGACGTCTTCGCCTTCGGATCGCTGCTCCACGAGATGCTCAGCGGCCGGCCGCCCTTCCTGCGCGAGACGCGCATCGACACCATGTTCGCGGTGGTGAACGAGGAGGCCGGGCCGCTGCCCCTGGAAGGGGCGCCGCTTTCGCCCATCGTGGCACGTTGCTTGATGAAGCAGGCCGCCGCGCGGTACGCGTCGGCGAAGGAACTGCTGGACGCCCTCGAAGCGACCGGTTCCGAGCACGCGGACAGGTAAGGGCGTGCGGATGCGCCTCAGGCCGCGTAGTAACGCACGGCGGTGAAGTGGCAGAACGTGCCCGCGAGCACGAACAGGTGCCAGACGAGGTGGCCGAAGCGGAGACCCTTCGCGGTGTAGAACACCACTCCCAGAGTGTAGGCAAGGCCGCCCGCGACCAGCCAGATGAGACCTGCGGCGGGCAGGTGGAGCGACAGGGGACGGATGGCCACCACGACGAGCCAGCCCATACCGAGATAGAGGGCCAGGGACAGGGCGGGACGACGAGGCCCGCCCGACACTTCCAGGGTGACTCCGATAGCGGCGAGGCTCCACACGAGCGCCAGCAACGACCAGCCCCACGCGCCGAACAGCACTCCGAGAGTGAAGGGGGTGTACGTGCCCGCGATCAGGAGATAGATCGCGCAGTGGTCAACCACGCGGAACCCTCGCTTGGCCCGGCCCGCCGGCAGCGCGTGATAGAGCGTGGATCCGAGGTAGAGCAGCAGAACCGTGGCCGCGAACACAATCGCTCCGATGAGGAACGCGCCGCTGCCCCTTCGAGCCGCATCGGTGATGAGGAAAGGCGTCGCGACCAGCGCCGCCACGAGCCCCGCGCCGTGGCTCAGGCTGTTCGCGACCTCCTCCCACAGGGATTCGGCGGGCCAGTCGTGCGACACGGACAACTTCACCCCTCCATGCTACGCCGAGGGGGTTGACGGAGGCCCGCGGTCCTCCAGGGCATTGGTCGCTTGATAACCTCGCCGCGCGATGGCTCATCTCGTTCTCTACGACGGCGTCTGCGGCCTGTGCGATCGCTTCGTGCAGTTCCTGCTGCGCATCGACCGCCACGATCGGTTCCGCTTCGCGGCGCTTCAGGGCCCGCTCGGAACCCGGATCCTCGCGCAGGCCGGGCGCAACGCGAACGCTCTCTCCACCGTGGTCGTGATCGCCGACTACGAGCAGCCCGCACAGCGCCTCCTCGATCGAAGTGACGCCGCGCTTTTCGCGATCGCGTCGGCGGGCGGGGTTTTTCAAGCCGCAAGCGCCCTTCGCATCATTCCGCGCTTCATCCGCGACGCGGGGTACGACCTGATCGCGCGATGGCGGTACCGGATCTTCGGCCGGTTCGATTCCTGCCCGATTCCCGGAGCCCGAACGCGCGCGAAGTTCCTCGATCACGACCATGAGATCGGGCGAAAGGCGGACATCTGAGCGAAGCCCTTCCTGTCACCGGCGCCTTGCCTGCGCTGCGCGACGCACTCCGGCACGAACGGATCGTGATCCTCACCGCGCCCCCGGGCGCGGGAAAGAGCACCCTCGTTCCCCTCGAGTTGCGGAGTGAGCCATGGCTCTCCGGCCAGCGCATCACCATGCTGGAGCCGAGGCGCCTCGCCGCCCGCACCGTGGCCGCGCGCATGGCCGGGCAAATCGGCGAGCCTCTGGGCGGCCTCGTCGGGTACCGGATCCGGCGTGAGTCTCGCGTGTCCGCGGCCACCCGGATCGAGGTGGTGACCGAAGGAATCCTGACCCGCGCGCTCCTCGCGCAGCCCGACCTGGGTGGCTGTGGACTCTTGATCTTCGACGAGTTCCATGAGCGATCGATCCACGCCGACCTCGGCCTCGCCCTCGCTCGACGCGTTCAGGCCGTGTTTCGGCCCGACCTGCGGATCCTCATCATGAGCGCGACCATCGACGAGGACGCGCTGTCACGCGTGCTGGGCGGCGTGAGAATCGTGAAGAGCGCCGGGCGCTCGTTCGGGGTCGAGATCTCGTATGCGGCCGACGATCTGATTCCCGAACGCGACTCCGTCCCCGCCGTGGCCGCGGCCATCCGGCGCGCGCTCCGGACCACCGAAGGCGACATCCTCACTTTCCTTCCCGGCACTTCCGAGATCGCGCGCGTGGGGACGAACCTTCAGGATCTTGCCGGAGACGGCCTCGACGTGCGCCCGCTCCACGGCGACCTGAATATCGAGGCCCAGCAGGCCGCGATCCTTCCCGGGCCGAGGCGCCGTGTGGTTCTGGCCACGAACATCGCGGAGACGAGTCTCACCATCGAGGGCGTGCGCGTGGTCATCGACAGCGGTCTCGCCCGAGTGTCGCGATTCGATTCGGGTCTGGGGCTGTCTCGGCTCGATACCGTACGGATCGCTCGTGACAACGCGGATCAGCGCGCCGGTCGCGCCGGTCGGCTCGGTCCGGGTTCCGCGTTCCGGCTCTGGACCGAGATGACGCAGAGGTCGCTCGCGGTCTCTCGCGCTCCCGAGATCGTCGAGGCGGACCTGCTGCCCTTCGCCCTCGATCTTGCGATCTGGGGCGAGGCCGACCCGTCGCTCGCGTGGATCACGCCGCCCCAGGCCGGCGCGCTCGCAGAAGCGCGACGCATTCTCAACGGTCTCGGCGCGATGAAGGGTGAGGCGGTCACCACGCATGGCCGCGCCATTCATGAGCTGGGCGTGCATCCACGCCTCGGCCATCTCCTCATCGAAGGGCGGAGGCTCGGACTCGCCGGCCTCGCTGCCGATATCGCCGCGCTGGTGGAGGAGCGGGACATCCTCGGACGCGACGCGGGCGCAGATCTGACCCTGCGCGTCGAGGCTCTGCGCGGTGGAGGCCGTGGCGCTCCGGGCGGCGGCCCGGCCAGGGTTCGTGACCTCGCCCGCGACCATCGATCTCGACTGAAGCTCAACCCGGCGGCGTCCAGCGGAGGGGTCGAGGATGTGGGCCGCCTCGTGGCTCTCGCGTACCCCGAGCGCATCGCCCAGCGTCGCGCCGGCTCGACCGATCGATATCGGCTGGCCACCGGCCGGGGCGCCCGGCTCGATGCCGCCGACCCGCTCACCCACGAGGAATGGCTCGCCGTGGCCCACGTCGACGCCCGCGACGCGGAAGGCCGGATCTTTCTCGCCGCACCCCTCGACATCGCGGACATCGAGCCGGAGACCCGCGACGTCATCGCCTGGGACTCCGCGCGCGGCGCCATCGTCGCGGAGCGCGAGAAACGCATCGGCGAACTCGTGCTGGACGCGAAGCCTCTCGGCTCCGTCCCCGACGACGTGAAGATCGCGCTGCTGGCCGGCGCGATCCGATCCGAAGGGTTGCTCCCTCAACTGCTCTCGGACTCAGCTCGCTCGCTTCAGTCGCGCGTGCTCTCGCTAAGCGCGTGGGGCCGGTCGGAACGGTTCCCCGACCTCTCCGATGCGGCGCTGCTTTCAACCCTGGAGGAGTGGCTTGCGCCCCATCTGCTGGCCTCACGCTCGAGGGCCGACCTGTTGCGGATGGACACCAGCGCGGCCCTGGCCGCGATCCCTGACTGGAATCAGCGACACGAACTCGACGCTCTCGCGCCCACTCACCTCGAAGCGCCGACCGGATCGAGAATCGAGCTTCAGTACTTCCCCGATGGCGCCTCACCCGTGCTCGCCGTGCGGTTGCAGGAAGTCTTCGGCTGGCTCGACACGCCCACCGTCAACGAGGGCCGCACGCGCGTGACCCTTCATCTCCTCTCGCCAGCCCGGCGGCCGGTTCAAATAACCCAGGACCTTCGCAGCTTCTGGACCAACACGTACCCCGCGGTGAGGAAGGAACTGCGTTCGCGTTATCCGCGCCATTCGTGGCCCGACGATCCCCTGACCGCCCAACCGATCCGCGGCCCGAAACGCCGGCGCTAGCCCTCCAGATAGCGGAGCTGAACCGGGCCGAGGTTGAGGAGGTCGTTCGGCCGCAGCAACACCGGCCCCTGGAGGCGTTCCAGATTGACCGCCGTCCCGTTCGTGCTCCTCAAGTCGACCAGGGTGAAGCCGGCCGCTCCCCGCTCGACCCGGGCATGGAAAGTGGAGACGTTCTGATCGTTCAGCACGATGTCGTTCTTGGGCCCGCGGCCGAGGGTGTAGGTGTCGCGTTGCAACGGGTAGGAAATCGGGGGCGCGGGCGGCTCGAGCACCAGACGCGCCGAGGGTGCTTGATCCGCGGCATACTGAATCGCCATCGGGCTCACGATCGAAATACTGTCATCCGTGCGCAGCGGGCGCGCGGCCGGCGCCGGCTCCCGGGCCCCCGCAATGTCCTCGGGAGCGGGTCGCGCCTCCTGCTCGCGGGAGTGGGCCTCGGTTCTGGAGGAAGTCGGGGCCTCCGTCTCCAGGGCCGCTTCGGTCTTTGGCTGCGGAACCACGACACCGATGAGTTTCACACCTCGAAGCCGATTCAGGATCTCCAGCGTGGCCAGTTCGTCGGGATTGCCCGCGAGCAGGCAGATTTCCTGCAGGCTGCGCCGGCCGTCGACCAGGAAGAGAACGCTCCACTCCTCCGGGGTCAGCGACATCTTGTCCTTGACCCACTCGGGATTGGCCAGGGACTCGACCAGGACTCCGTGGTCGGGAAACGCGTCGGCGAGGCGATCGCGTTCGTCCAGGCGGCGCACGCCCTCCATCAGGAGATTCTGGAGATTCATGTCGAGGGTGGTCGCGTTCGGCGGGTGAGCGACGTCGTCGTAGAACGCGAACGTGCCTTCGCCCCAGGTGAAGGTGTCAAAGATGACCTCGGACACCTGGATCTTGAGGAAAGAGCGCAACTCGTCCTCGGTCAGCAGGCGTTCGGCCACGAGCGCCTGGCCGATCCGGTCCCCCGCCCCGCGCTGGCGCGAAGCGCATCGCTCGAGGTCGCGCGGAGAGACCTTCCCGACTCTCCGCAACAGATCGCCGAGGCGGAGGCCATCGCGGGTCGAGTTCGCGAAGACCGGGTCGCCCTGGCGGAAGAAGATGCGGGTCGACTGATTGGCGCGCTCCAACTCGAGGAGGCCGGTGCGCCGGGCCAGGTTGACGAAGGTCAGCAGGTCGGGGATCTCCACCCGATGCACCTGCCCCTCGAAGCTCGCCTGCATGCGCTCGATTGTAGGAGGCTGCGCCCCGAAACGAAAGCCCGTCACTGTCCGAACTCCACGCTCGCTTTCTACAAAGCAGCCCCCTAAGGATGCCAAGTCCTTCCTTTCCGCGCAGGCAGCGTGGCACGGATGCTGCTGCTCCCAATCGCAGGACTATTCCTGCGAGGTCACCCATGAAAACCCAGAAGACCAACACCACGAGGTTGCGAAAAGGCAGCAAACCCGACAAAGGCGGGACCGGGGTTCCACACCGCCGCGCCCGGCCTTCAATCGGTGATCCCGGAAAGGAGCAGATGCTCCCAGGCGACGTCGCTCTGCCCGATCTCGGCAACGAAACCGTCCACAAGACGGAGCGTCCCGAGGGCGCGGTTCTGGAGGACGACGATCTCGACGATGAACTCGCTGAGGAGCGCGAGGAAGACCGGCGAGAGGACGTCACCGAATCGAATCCGCTTCACGTCGGGCACTTCGTCGGACGCTGAACCCCCGGGGTCGAGCGCGCCTCCGAGCGGCCCTAGTCCTTGGGGTCCTTCCCCGAGGTCAGTTGTCCAATCGCCTCGACGAAACCTCTGGCCTCCGGCGGAATGGACTGACCGGAATCGAGCAGGATCGCTCGTGGGTGCACGAATGCGCCATAGAGGGCGCGATTGGCGCCCTCGTCCTGACGCAGTGACGCACCTTCGAGAGAGATCCCGGCGAAGATGCCGCGACTCCGCGAGTAGCTGAGGATCTCCGCGCGCATGCGAATGTCGGTGCCCGCCTCGGCATTGCGCCCCAGGGGACCGGCGGCGATCGAAGCGTCGGCTCCGAGGGTGAACTTGCTCTTCAGAAGATTGTCGACTCCCTTCTGGTTCATCACCAGCAGGACGAAGTCGGAGGACTGGCCGCCGATCTGGAAACCAACACTGCCACCCTTCAGCGAGACCATGAGCGGCGGGCTCCATGGTCCTTCGCCATTGTTGGTGTGGCAAACCGCGGCGCCGTACCCGAAACGGCCGCCGACGCCGAGCGCGGCCTTCTTGACGCCGGGGATGACGATGACGCATTTCGCCTTTCCGAAGATGTCGCGTGGAGCGCCCTCCTTCATCCCGGACAGTTCGACCAGGACGTCACGGCTGTCATTGAGTCGTTCGGCCTCCTTCTCACCGGCGAAGGTCGAGGAAAACGAGAACAGGCTCAGGGATATGGCAAGAACCGTGAATTTGGAATGTCTCATGGGGATACCTTAGGACGCAGGTGCGGTTCGTCTGGACTCCAACGATCTGCCACTTTTCAGCCCGTACCAGCGACGGCTACGAACTCCGCGGCGCTCGGAACTTGTACCCCAGGCCGTGGATGGTCAGGATCATCGACGGGCGCGCGGGATCGTCCTCGAGCTTGCGCCGGAGGTTCGCGACGTGGACATCGACGGTGCGGGTGAGAGGCACGGTGCTGTAGCCCCACACTGCCTCCAGCAACTCGGTTCGCGAGATCGTGGCGCCCTGATGCTCGATGAAGTAACGCAGGAGATGAAGCTCTTTCCCGGAAAGCTCCACGCTCACGCCTGACTTCGTGACTTCGGCGCGGCGGAAGTCGGCGTGAATCGGGCCAAGCGTCACCGCGGCTGGAGCCACGGATGCGGGTTCTCCCGCGGGCCCGTCGCGCCGAAGGCGGGCCTCAATTCGGGCCAGGAGTTCCGACATGTCGAAGGGCTTGACCAGATAGTCGTCGGCGCCGAGCTTCAAGCCCACCACGCGGTCGCTCACCTGGCCGCGCGCGGTCAGCATGAGCACGGGCGTCCTGACCCCCTTCGCGCGCAGGTCGCGACAGACATCGAAGCCCGACTTCTTCGGGAGCATGCCGTCGAGAAGGATCAGGTCCCACGGTTCGGCGCTCGCGCGATTGAAGCCCTCTTCGCCGTCCCGACCGACGCCCACCACGTAGCCTTCGGCCCGCAGTCGGTCCTCGAGAGTCAGCACCAGGCCCGGCTCGTCCTCGACGATCAGGATGCGGGCGCTCATGCCGCGGGCAGATCGAGGGTGAAGAGGGCGCCGCCCGAAGGGCCGTTCTTGGCATCCACGCGGCCTCCGTGGCTCTCGACAATTCGCTTGACCAGGGCGAGTCCCAGACCGCTCCCGGGAATCTGCGCCTCACTCGCACGAAGGCCTCGATAGAAGGGTTCGAACAGATGCGGGATCTCGGAAGAGGCGAGGCCCGAGCCCTGATCGGCGACCGTGACCATCACCTCACCGCCCGCACGCTGCACTCGGATCGTCACCCGGGGAGCTTCACCGCCGTACTTCAGCGCATTGCCGAGCAGATTCGAGACCGCGCGGGTCAGGTGCGACAGGTCGCCGTCCACGCGAAGAGGCTCGTCCGGCGCCTGCACCTCGACCTGGGCGTTCCTCTCCGCCACGAGGGCCGCCATTCCCTGGACCGCCGCTCGCGCCGCCTCCCGCACGTCGATGGGCCCGCGGGCCGAGCGGGCCGGTGAATCGGCGCCCGCGAATTCCAGGACGTGCTCCACCATGTCGGTGAGCCGGACGCTCTCGTCGCGAATGAGCGAGCCGTACCGCTTCGCCTGGTCCTTGTCCTGCACCACGCCGTCCGCGAGATTGTCCGCGGCCGACCGGATGACCGCGAGAGGCGTTCGCAGTTCGTGGGACACCGCGGCCACGAACTCCACCTGCTGAGTCGCGGCCTTCTGCAGCCGGCGCGCCGAAAAGAAGACGAGGCCGGCGGAAAGGCCCAGGACGCCCAGGATCGACGCGCTGAGCGCGGTGTTCCGTCTCTGCTGCGACCGCACCGCCGCGTCGATCGAACCCTCGCGATGCCGCACCATCAGCATCCAGGGAGCACCGGATGGAGCGGCTCCGTTCAGATGAATAGCACCTCCGGGCCCGGCCATCTGAACCACGAGACGGACCGAGGACTCCTTCACCACCTCGGAGAGGCCGGGCAGGACGCCGCGGAGAAGCGATCGGTCGAGCTCGTCGAAACGCAGCCGCAGCAGCGGCGCACTGGCATCGGGAAGGGTCTTCGTGGACGCCTGCATCCCCGCCACCGCGGCGCCGTCCGCACTCTTCACCACCGACCAGGCGAACGGCCCCTCGGCGTCCAGCCGGGCCGACGCCAGCGTACCGACGAGGGTGTGGCGGAGATAGGCGTCGTCGAGGAGCAGGATCTCCACCGGGCCACGCGCGGAGTGGCGCATGAACATTTCGCGGATCTGACTGATCCTGGGCTCCACCGCCGCCCCACCGTTTCTCTCGCTCACGATGATATTGATCACCGGCGAGAGGAGAGCGGGTACATCGGCCATCACCGGGGGCAGGTTCAAAGAACCCGGCAGCGGCCGCGCGCCCTCATCTTCCGCGTCCAGCACCACCCGCACCGGCAGGAGGGAGGCGGGCCAGGTCACTTCATGAAAGGCGCGCGCCGCCGGATCGAAGCGCAGCAGCCGAGTGGGGCCTTTGGCCGCTCGCTCGGCCACGAACACGTCCTTCACCACGGCCTGATGCGTCGATTCGGCGCGAAAGCGCTCGAGCTGTCCCGCGAAAGTGGAGCCCTGTCCGCGCTCCAGCATCCGGGCGTCGATCCTCAATTCCAGAAAGGCGCGGGTGAGTTCCCGATCCACATCCGAGGCGATCGCGGCAGCCTTCTCGGTGGCCTCCTCGGTGAGCTTCCGGCGCTCGGCCTCGGCGATCGCACCCAGCCACCGATGCTGAATCACCGCGAGCGCCCCCAGCAGGCCGATCACGGCGAGAAGGGCGAAGGCTTCGACGCGGGAGCGCCAGGAAGGGGCGGGGAACGATGGCTTCGTCATCAGTGAGTAGGACGGAAATGTAGCACCGCGGTTCGATAGGCCTCTGAGAAAGAGGCCTTTTTACAGGTTCTTTACGAACCCCTTACACCCCTTGACGACTGCCGGACGGGACGGCGCGTACATACCTTCGAACGCGCATTTTCAAAGAACAGGAGATCAGAACCACCATGCAAAGACGCCAGACTCAGGACATCGCCGCCGCCGCCCTCTTCGCCATCGCCACCGCCGGCTTCGTGGCAGCGGAGGGCAATGACACGAAGACCGCAGCTCTACTCGGGAGGCTCCGCCAGGCCCTCGGGGGCGAGGCAAAGCTCGCCGCCGTCACCGGCCTGAGCTTCGAGGCGGACATGCGCCGCGTGATGCCGGGCGAGGGCAACGACCCCGGGCCCGAGATGTCGGGGGACATCAAGTTCGACATCGCGGACCCGAAGCACTACCTCTACGTCGACTCGTTCTCGGCCATGCCGGGCATGCCGCCCGTCTCCATCGGCTCGGCCCTCGATGGCGAGACCCAGTGGAGCGGTCCCATCTCGGCTCCCATGGCAGGCGTCATGATCCGGGCCGACGGCGGGGATCCGACCCGCCTTCGCGCGCGCCTCGAGAAGGACATGACCCGGCTCTGCGTCGCCTTGCTCGCGGGCTCGAACCTCAAAGGCGTCGAGTTCGCCTACGCCGGCCCCGCGGAGTCGCCCGAAGGAAAGGCCGAGGTCCTGGAGGTGAAGGGACCGGGAGACTTCAAGGGGAAGCTTTTCCTCGACGAGAAGACGGCCCGTCCGATGATGCTCGTCTATCAGGAAGTCCCCCGACGGATGGCCATGCGACGCGGCGGACCGGGAGCGCCTCCTTCCTCCGCGGAGGGTCATGGTGACGGAGGCATTTCCGCGGCGCCGGCCACGCCCGAGCTCAAGGAAGCGCAGATGTTCCTCTCCGACTACAAGACGGAGAACGGCGTATCGCTTCCCCGAGCCATCACCATAAAGGTGCAGGACGGTCCCACCGAGGAGTGGACGGTTCAGAAGATCAAGATCAATCCGGCATTCGGCGCCGATCACTTCAAGAAGCGCTGAACGGCAAGACACCGAATCGCCATGCTCGCCACTTCCCTCCTCCTTCTGGCCCTTCTCGCCGCATCGTCGGACGTCACGGTGACGGTGAGCGACCCCACCGGCGGCCGCATCCTCGGTGCGACCGTCGAAATCGATCCCGACTCCCGCGGCGCGTCCCCGGTCATGACCGGGCCTCGGGGTGAGGCTCTCCTGTCGGGGATCCTGAGTGGCGAGCATCGCGTTCGCGTGACCATCCCGGGCTTCGAGCCGTGGGAAAAGAAGATCAAGGTCAAGGACGGCCAGCCCCTCTCGACGGTCGAGGCGAAACTGAAGCTCGCCAGGTTGTCCGAGAGTGTCTCGGTCACACCCGACGAGTCTCGTTCCGCCTCGGGCGGGTACAAGACGGTCCTGACCGAAGCCGATCTCGCCAATCTCCCCGACGATCCCGACGAGTTCGAGGCCGCATTGCGCGCGATCGCCGGGCCCCAGGCGGCCATGCGAGTCAATGGCTTCTCCGGCGGTCGCCTGCCCCCGAAGTCGCAGATCCGCCAGGTGCGCTTCGTCATGAACCCCTACGCCGCGGAGTTCCACGAATCGCAGCCGATCTTCGTGGACATCCAGACCAAGGCGGGCCTGGGCGACTGGAGCCGCACCGCCCGAAGCGGCTTCCGCGACGACTCGCTCAACGCGCGCTCGCCTCTGGCCCCCTCGCGGGTGCCGGATTCCTATCGGCGATTTGGCTTCGATCTGGCAGGACCTCTCGCGAAGAACCGCACTTCGCTTTCCCTCTCCGCCGAGGGCCGGATGACGGACACCGCGCGCACGGTCTACGCTCAGACACCTTCGGGAACCGTGTCGGAGCTCGCCGGCTCCAGCACCGATCGTCTCGACCTCGTGGCCCGTCTCGAGCATGCCTGGGCGAAGACCCACACCCTGCGAGGTGAGTTCTCCTCGCTCTCCCTCTACGATGCCGGGCTCGGGCTCGGCGGCTACGACCTGTCCGAGCGCGCGTACGAGCAGAACCGGCGGGAGACCATCGCCGCCCTCACCGATAACGGCGTGCTCTTCGGCCGGATGGCCTCGGAGGTCCGTTTCCAGAGCCGCTTCGAATCGCTGGACTACACGCCCCGAGTGACCCTGCCCTCGGTACGGGTGAACGGCGCCTTCAGCGGAGGCGGCGCGGGTGTCTCCGGCGGCCGCGATTCGCGCGATCTCCAGCTGGTGTCGAATTTCGACCTGTCGGTCGGCGGGAAGCATGCGCTTCGGTTCGGCGGCCTCCTGCGGGATCTCTCGGTCACGAGCAACGAGAGGAGAAACGGCAACGGCTCGTTCACGTTCGCCGATCTTTCGAGCTACGAGGCCGGGCGGCCCGCGCTCTTCACCCAGCGGGCCGGCGATCCGCGCATCGAGTATTCCATGCGCGAGCTCGGGCTGTATTTCCAGGATGAAGTGAAGCTCTCGAAAGCCCTCACCCTTGCGGGCGGGGTGCGCATCGAGGGCCAGTCGCATGTCGACGGTTGGTTCAAGCCCGCGCCACGGGCGAGCTTCACCTGGTCCCCCGACTCGAAGACCACGATCCGTGGGGGCGCGGGCCGGTTCTTCGGCTGGTACGAGGCCGACATCTACGAGCAGACGCTGAGACTCGACGGCGTGCGCGAAACCGAGATCCTGCTCGACAATCCGTCATGGCCAAACGCCTTCGCGGGCGCGAACGCCGCCTTGCGCTCAACCAGGCTCGCCGCGAGTCCCGACCTCACCTTGCCGCGAAACCTCCGGAGCTCCATCGGAATGGAGCGGAGACTGGCCGGACGCCTCCGTCTCAACATCGACTACTCGTTCACGAAGGGCAGCCGGGAACTCCGCAGCCGCAATCATTCGGTCGCGGGGTCGCACCTGAACGAGAGGGAAATCGAATCGACCGCCCGATCGACTCGCCACCTCATCGACGTTCGCCTGAACCTCATGCCCTCGCCCACCGCGAAAGTCGGCTTCTTCGTGGGCTACCTGTGGCAGAGCGCGCGCAACGAGACGAACGGCGCCTTGTCGATGCCCGCGAACGAGAACAACATCGCCGCGGAATGGGGCCGGGCCGCAAGCGCGGCCGAGCACCGCGTCTTCGGCCTGCTGAATGTGAATCCGACGAAGCAGATCAGCTTCGGGGCGCTCCTCCAGGCGCAGTCGGGAAATCCCTTCGACATCACCACGGGCCGCGACGACAACAGCGACACCCTCTTCACCGATCGCCCCCCGGGAGTCACTCGCAACACCGGCACGAGCCCGAGCCGGATCAACGTAGACATGCGCCTCGGCTGGTCGAAGAGTTTCGGCGCGCCCCGCTCAATGCGACCGGGCGAGGGCTTGCGCGTGGTGCGCCTCGGTGGCGGCGATGGCGTGCCCGATACGTCCAATCCGGGAGCGCCTCAGCGGTATCGGCTGAGCGTCTTCGTGCAGGCTTTCAACGCCCTCAACCGGACCAACCCCATCGCGGTGGGAACGATCTACGGCTCGTCTCTCTTTGGCCAGCCCATCGTCACCGACTCGGGCCGGAGAATCGAGCTCGGCGCCAACTTCGCGTTCTAGCAGCGACCAAGGTCGGGCAAGGGTATGGACCACACAACGTCATTGCGAGGGCTGCGTCGTCTCGGCAACGGCCCGAAGCAACCCCGTCAACCAACTACCAGCCCCGCACGACGGCACCGTTCGTGCGGGCTCGGTTGTGGCTGGAGGGGGTTGCTTCGTCGCACTACCAACGGAATGGCTCCTCGCAATGACGAGAGGTCGTGCGAGGCTGGGCTCAGGTTAGGCGCGAGACCAGTTCTTCGCTCGCCGACCAGAGCCTCGCCGCGGTCGCGGCATCTGTTCCGTCGGCGCGCGGCTCCGCTACATTCGAGTCAACCCAGTACTTGCCCGAGATCGTGGCCGCCGCGGGGTGAACGGCCACGTAGCACTGGGTCGCCGCGCCTTCGCCGACGCTCTTCATCATGAGACTCCCGAGAGCGCGAAACGCCACGCGCGCCACCGGATTCATGTGACGGGAGAGGTTCGTGAAGATGACGCCGGGGTGAATCGCGTTCGCCGTCTTCCTTGTGCCCTCGAGGCGTCGCGCCAGTTCCTTCGCGAAGAGGAGGTTCGCAATCTTCGACTGGCCGTAGGCCTTCCACGGAGCGTAGTCGCGG
>JANMVV010000266.1:0-6596 GCA_031392925.1 Vicinamibacteria bacterium | reverse complement strand
AGCCGGACCGCCTTCACCTGGGTGAGCGCCTCCGCGACCGCGGCGGCGCTTTGGGCCTGGGTGGGTGCGGAAGATAAGGCTGCCGCCAGAATCAATAGATTGAACATCGCGTGCGCTCCGATGAGGGCGGCCTCAAAGGGGCGAAGCCGCGCGTCTGTTACTGAGACGCTGCGAGATCGGGTTCGGTTCCCAAATAACCGGAGGCGTCGGGGTCAGGACGCGGAAGGCGCGGTCCGTTTCCAATACGCGTAGGCCGGCAGACCGAGCAGAAGGATCCCGAAACCAAAGAGCGATTCGGTCGGTCGCTCGATCAGTGAATTGACCACGAAGGCAAGCGAGGTCAGAACGAACACCAGGGGCACGAGCGGATAACCGGTTACCCGGTAGGGCCGCGGCCATTCAGGCTTCTTGACGCGAAGCACGAAGACCGCGATGCCGGCGGCGGCATGGAAGAGAAACAGGATAACCACAACGTAGGTGTAGAGCGCCTCGTAGGTGCCGGAGATGGTGAGCAGAACCGTCCACGCTCCCTGGGCCAGGATGCAGGCGACCGGCGTGCGCCACTTCGGATGGACCTCCGCGAGGGCCTTGAAGAAGACGCCGTCCCGGGCCATGGGCAGGTAGGTGCGGGTGGAGTAGAGGATGGTGGCCCCGATGCAGCCGAAGGCGGAGACCATCACCGCCGCCGACACCAGCCTCGCGGCGAAAGCGCCGAAGAGGGCGACCGCCGCCGCTTCGGCGATCCGCGGGTGCGCGGGCATCTCGCTCACCGGTATGGCGCGCAGGTAGACGAGGTTCAGCAAGACATAGATCAGAGTCACAATGCCGACACCCGCCGTCATCCCCCGGGGCAGATTCCTCGACGGATCCTTGACTTCGCCGCCGAGGTAGGTGACCGCGTACCAGCCATCGAACGTCCACAGGACGCCGATCATGGCGACGCCCAGAGCGGAGAGGAGCGAGGGCGGCAAAGACGCGTTCACGAAATCGGGCGTGGTCACGGGAGCGACGAACAGGCCGAGCACGGCCAGGGCCAGCATCGCCCCGATCTTGAGCACGGTGAGGACGTTCTGCAAGACCGCGCTCTCCTTCAGGCCCGCGATGTTCGTGATGGTGAAGAACCCGATAGCGAGGACCCCGCCCAAGGCACTGCCGGTGACCTTCCAGGCGAAGCCGAAGATGTCGGCCTGAAGCAGAACGCTCTGGGTGGAGAAGAAAGGGATGAACGAGCCCAGGTATTCGCCAAATCCCACGGCAATCGCCGCGAGGCCGCCGGACATGACCACCAGGAAATCGACCCACCCCTTGAGGAACCCAAAGAGGGGGCCGTAAGCCTCCTTGAGGAAGTGATAGGGCCCGCCCGCCCGGGGCATCATGGTTCCAAGCTCGGCGTAGGTCAGGGCTCCCGCGATGGTGAGCAGCCCGCCGAAAAGCCAGACGAACAGAATCAGGCCCGCATGGGGCAGCGCGCGCGCGATGTCGGACGTGGTGAGAAAGGCGCCGGTGCCGAGCACGGACCCGATGGTGATGAGGGTGGCGTCGGTCGCGGACAGACCTCGAACGAGTTCACTCTTCGAGGTCTCAGCCATCCGGCCATCCTACCGGAGGTTCGGTCCCTCAATTCCCGCCGAAGATCACCGCACGCATCGACAGGGAGCCCAGATCGAAACCGGTGATTGGAAAGCTCACCGGATCGTCGCCCGAAGCACCCGCGGCGTAGAGAAGCGGCAGGTAGTGCTCGGGGGTGGGGTGCGCCTTGCGTCCTTCCGCGGATTCGATGAGCCGCGCCAGGGCCGCGGTGTCATGGGCCTCGAGGCCGCGGACCACCGCGTCATCGAACGCCGCCGCCCACGCGGGCGTGGTGACATCGCCCGAACGCATCCTCCCGAAAGCATCGCCCAGGTTATGGACGAGGTTGCCGCTGCCGAGGATCAGGATGTCTTCGTCCCGAAGCGGTGCGATCGAGCGGCCGATCTCAACATGGCGCGACGCGGGCGCCCGGCCGTCGATGCTCAACTGCACCACCGGGACATCGGCGAGGGGCCACACATGGCGGAGCACCGACCAGGTGCCGTGGTCGAGCCCCCAATCGAGACTGGTGGAGGCGAGGCCAGCGCCCAGGAGACTCACCACGCGATCGGCGAGTCTGGGATCACCCTTGGCGGGATACTGCGCCTCATAGAGCGGCTCGGGAAATCCACCGAAGTCGTGGATGGTGGGCGGCCGCTCGTTCGCGGTCACCGCGGTGCCGCGGGTGTACCAGTGGGCGGAGACGGCCAGAACCGCGCGGGGCCGCGGCAGACGCGAACCGAGATCGCGAAAGGCGCGGCTCCACACGTTGTCCTCGATGGCGTTCATGGGCGATCCGTGCCCCACGAACGCCACCGGCATGCGGCGCGTCCCTGGCAAGGCCTACTTGCCCGACTTCCCCATCTTCTTGAGCGGCGACTCGACCTGCTTGTAGCCGGAGGGAATCGCGAAGACATCCGCGGCAATGGCGCCCTTCTTGATCTCCGTGGCCTCGCTGGAGGTATCCGTCTTGCGGCCCATCATGTTCATGGTGGTGTGGTGCATTAGGGAGATGCCCTGGATTTCCGACATTTTCTTGAACATCTTGTCCATGCCCTGCATCATGGGAATGCTGATCCGGGACAGCTTCTGGAAGTTCGCGGGGTCGAAGGGCGGGGTGAGGGCGGTGCTGTTGCAGGTTTCCTGGGTCATGGTGGCGCCCATGGCGATCGTCCAGGTCTGACACGGGTAGCCGGCGATGGTCCGGGTGGCGCCCTTGGTCACGGTGGCTTCCGTCCCCGCGCCGCCCATCATGCCCGCCATCTTCTCGCGCATCTGGGGCGGCACGTTCGCCATGGCCTGCTCCATCTGGGCGCTCATCGCCTTCATGGCCTCATCGATCTCGGCCACCGTCATCTCCGAGTATTCCTTCTTCTGGTTGTCGATGTTCACGATCTTTCCTGAGGCCAACTCCAGGATGGTATCGGTCCGTCCGTTGTTCATGCGGATCCGATCCTTGGAGTAGTAGTTGGTGACGGTGGCGCCGTCCGACGACTTGAGGGTGATGGTGAGGTCCTCGGCCGAGGCAGAGAGGGCGAAGGTGGAGAGAGCAAGCACGGCGACTGGGCGAAGCATTTCGTGTCCTTTCAATTTGAGGGGTGATAAGGATATCGCTCCACGCCTACATCTTCGAGGCGTCGATGAACGCCTGGACGTGGCGCTCCAGCGTGGTCATGGGCAGCGAGCCGCTTTGCAGGATCCAATCGTGGAACTTCTTGATGTCGAATTTCGGCCCGAGCGCCGTTCTCGCTTTCTCACGGAGTTCCACGATGCGCATCGCCCCCATTTTGTAGGCGAGGGCCTGGCCCGGCATGTCGCACGAATAGCGCAGGGTCTCGCTCGCGATCTGGGTGTCCGTCTCGATCGCGTTCGCCTTCATGTAGGCGATGGCCCGCTCGCGCGGCCAGCCGAGCGCGTTCATGCCGGTGTCGACCACGAGGCGGACGGAAACGAACATCTCCATGCCCAGGCGGCCGTAGCGATCGTAGGGATCCTTGTACATCCCCATCTCGCCGGCGAGGGCCGCCGCGTATTCGCCCCAGCCTTCGGTGAACGCGGTGTCGAAGGACTCGCGGCGGAACTCAGGGATAGCGGGGTTTTCGAAGGCGAGGTTGATCTGGAAATGATGGCCCGGGACGAGCTCGTGATAGATCAGCGCGCCCGCGTTCAAGAGCGAGCGGTCGGCGAGATTCGAGCCGTTGTAGTTGTAGTACCCGCGCGGGTCGGTTTTGGTGGGAATCTGGTAGTAGCCGAAGGTCTGGCCGGGCTCGAGCTGGGGATCGAGGCGCTTCACGCCGTAGGGAGCCTTCGGCTTGCGGCCGAAGTACTGATCGACCACGGGCTCGATGCGGGTGATGTAACTCATCAGGCGCTCGCCGATTTCCTCGGATGTTTTCGGAAAGAGGCGCCGGTTCGTCCGCAGCGACTCCTTGAACTCGGTCTGCGTGCCCTTGAATCCAAGCTCCTCGCGGATCTTCGCCATCTCACCCGCGATCCGCGCGACGTTCTCGAGGCCGATCTCGTGAACCTGTTCGGGAGTCACGTCCATGGTGGTGTGGAGCTTCACGAATTCCCGGTACGCTTCGAGCCCACCGGGATACTGCTGCAGGCCGACCGCTTCAGGAGCCTTGTCACGATAGCCGCCGGAGACCGCCGCGGCCAGGCGGATGACGGCGGGCGACACCTTGTCCCCCACCAACGCGTCCACCGCCTTGAGAAAGGAGGCGCGCTCCGTCTGGGGAAGCGAACCAAGCCTCGCCGCCCTGGGCCGGAACGGACTCGCCTCGCCTATCGCCTCGAAGGCCTTGAGGAAGATGTCGACCTGATCGAGCTCAGGCTTCGGAACGCGAATGCCCTTGCCGGCCTGGACCCGCACATTCGCGAGGATCGCGTCCGAGAGCGCCGGGACTTCAGCCAGCCTCGCAAGGTAGCGATCGCGATCGGCGTTGGTCTCGAGGGGCATCCCACTGAAGATCTGGGCTGCCCCTCCGATTGGCGACAGATACGGCGTCACCTGGAAGCGATAGAAGAAGTGTTTCTGGCTCTCCATGCGCAGAGTGAGCTGGCGAGTCAGGACATCGAGCGAGAGACTCTCTTCGTGGGTGAGTTCCGCGGGCTTCACCGGACCGAGCCGGGCGAGAAGACCGCTCGCCTCCCTGGCATCGCGTTCTTCGCCGGCGAGGGTGACGTCGGGAAGCTTCTCGATGGGCAGACCGAGCTTCAGGCGCCTCGAAGGATTGTCGCGGGTGAGGACCTGCAGATAGCCGTCCCCGACTTCCCGGACCAGGCGTGCCGAGGCATTCTCGGCCAACGGGGCCGCGGATACGGCAGAGGCGACGAAGAGGCAGAGAACCAGACGATGCATGAGAGATCCTTTCGGGTCGGAAGATGGTATGACAGCAGCCATGGAAAACGCGAAGGCGAACGAGATTTTCCTCCCCTCGAAGGACCTGGCGACGGATCTTGCCTTCTTCACCGACCGGCTCGGGTTTCGGCTGGAGACGATCTTCCCCGCGGATGACCCGACCACCGCGACGATCTCCGGTCATGGGGTTTTGATCCGACTGAGCCGCGATGCAGGTGCGGCGCCACCGGCCCTTCAAGCGGAAAAGGCCCGGACCGCGGATGCGCTGGTGGTGAACCGGCTGAAGGACCGCGATGCCTGGGTGATCGGGCGCGCGGGAATGCAATACCGGGACCTCATTCCCGGCCGCCTCGGCGGCTCTCTCATTGCCTCCCACATCCGGATCCCCGACGCGGGACCCGTGCCCGACCTGGTCCACTTTCACGACATCGCCTTTCAGTTGATCTTCTGCCACCGGGGCTGGGTCAGAGTCGTCTACGAGGACCAGGGCCCGCCCTTTGTGTTGAAGGCCGGCGATTGCCTGATCCAGCCCCCGCGCATCCGGCACCGGGTTCTCGAGGCGTCGGAGAATCTGGAGGTGATCGAAGTCAGCGCGCCGGCCCAGCACCTCACGACCATGGATCACGCAATGACGCTTCCCACCGAGGCTTGCAAACCCGATCGCGATTTCGGCGGACAGCGGTTCTGCCGGACCGAAAGCGACACGGTGGTCTGGTCGAACGGGAGACTCCCCGGTTTCGAGGCCCGGGAGACGGGAATCGGCACCGCGACTTGTGGCGTCGCGTCCGTTCACGTCCTGCGTCCCACGGGCGCCGCCCTCGAAGCGTGGACCACCCACACCGCGGACATCCTCTTCACCTTCCTCCGGTCAGGATCCGTGACTCTTCGCGAAGAAGGGCGCACTCACGCGCTGAATGCGGGTGATGCCTATGTCATTCCGCCCGGGATGAGGACGGCCCTCACGGACGGCTCCACCGATCTTGAATTGCTCCAAGTCGCCCTTCCCGCGAACTTCGAGACTCGCGTGGCCTGACCCTGACTAGCCCTCGTTGCGCGGGGCCGACAGTCGATAACCGATCGCGAGCAACACCAGCCACGGCGGTCCCGCGAGCAGGGTGGACCGCAATCCGGGCGCCCACCAGGTCGACAGCAGAATTCCGCCCACCAGGGCGGCGCCGATGCAGGAGCCGATGGGAAGAACGGGAGAGCGAAACGCGATGTGGGTCACGAAGATCATGAGCCACACGAAGAGCGCTCCGAAAAGCGCCACGCCGAAGAACCATACGTAAGCCGAGTCGGGCCATTGCGCTCGAACGAGTACCGCCGCCCCCAGGCCGATCCCGGACACGAGGAGTGCATTCACCGGCGCCCCGCGCGGATTCACGGCGCCGAGTGCTTTGGACACGAACCCGGCGCGAGCAAGGGAGAACAGTGTTCGCGCAATGAGGTACAGGTTCGCGTTCGAACTCGAAAGAGCGGCGGAGAGCACCACGAAGTTCATCAGGCCGGCAGCACCCGGAATGCCAAGCCCCGCCATCACGCGCACGAAGGGACTCTCGCCCACGCCCAGCTCATTCCATGGGCTGAGTGCTACGAGGAGGGCGATGGTCACGATGTAGATCGCGGACAGGCCGAACACCATCCGGCGCATGGCCGGGGGAAT
>JANMVV010000143.1:0-4164 GCA_031392925.1 Vicinamibacteria bacterium | reverse complement strand
CTAGGGCGACTTCGGCGGCAGCGGGAAGAAACCGCTGGTGCGCTGCACGTAGGCGTCGAAATCCGGACGGCTCTTGCGCATGCGCCGCTCGAGCAGGGCCTTGCCCGTCGGCCCCATGAGCGCGTACAGCATGACCGCGGGGCTCACGATGGTGACGAATCCGGCGAGGTTGTCGCAGGCGATCAGCAGGAACCCGAACCAGACGCAGGCCTCGCCGAAGTAGTTCGGATGCCGGGTGTAGCGCCACAGCCCGCGGTCCATGATCTTTCCCTTGTTGGCGGGATCGGCCCGGAAGCGCGCGAGCTGCGCGTCGCCCACCACCTCGAAGAATATGCCGATGGTCCAAAGCGCCACGCCCGCGTAGGCGGAGACCCCGAGGTTCGCGGGCGTATCCACGGAGATCGCGAAGATCAGGACGAGGGCGGTCACCCACATGAAGAATCCCTGGAGGAGATAGATGTGCTTCAGGGAATGAATGACGTAGTTCCCGCCCTTCTCCTCCACGTTCTTTCGAAACCGGGCATAGCGCGGGTCTTCAACCCCCCAGTTGCGCCAGGTGATGTAGGCCGAGAGCCTCACTCCCCACAGGGTCACGAGGGTGAGCACGAGCACCCGGCGCGCGGCAACGCCTTCGGAGATGAAGTACGTGAACCAGGCGGCGATCACGAGGCCCAGGCCCCAGTACATGTCGGCGATGCTGGAGTCCTTGAGAGCAACGGAGACCGCCCAGAGCAGGACCATCAGACCGATGACCCAGACGAAGTTCAGGCCGGCCAGACGCAGAAACTCTTGCCAGTTCATTCGGGCACTCTACCGAGGTTTCGGCCCCCGAAGCTCCAGCGCTCCAAGGCCGCTTTCATGCCTCGCCCCTGCCTGCCCGCCTGTTGCGCTATGCGCAACGCGCTATGATTGGCGCCGTGATTCAATCCATTCAGCACAAGGGACTGAAGAGGTTCTTTGGCGCTGGAAGTGTGGTCGGCGTCCAGCCACACCACTCGAAGAGGCTTCGGATGCTTCTGGCCGCTCTGGATACCGCTCAAACGATGGAAGACATGAACATCCCCGGCTTTCGGCTTCACCCCCTGAAGGGTTCTGAACGGGGTCGCTGGTCGATTTGGGCGAACGGGAACTGGCGGTTGACGTTCGAGTTTCGGGACGGACATGTCCACGGCGTGGACTACGAGGACTACCACTAATGACTATGCACAACCCACCCCACCCAGGTGAGTTCATCACCGCGGTTTACCTCGAGCCGCACGGCATCAGCGGTCGCCAGCTCGCCGCGAAGCTCAGCGTTGCTCCTTCGACTCTGAATCGAATCCTGGGGGGCACGAGCGCGATCAGTCCGGAGATGGCCCTCCGCCTCGGGAAGACTCTTGGCAGGTCGCCGGAGAGCTGGCTTGCTCTCCAGCACGCGTACGACCTCTGGCAGGCGCGACGACGCGTGGATCTGGGGGACGTGAAGCACCTGACCTTCGCGGAGCTCTGAGTTCTCCGGGGAAGCACCTCTTTGGGCTCTATGCCCTCGGAAACCAGGGTACGAACATGGGGGTGCGGCGCTCGTAGTCGGCGAAGGCTTCGGGGCGCTTCTTGCGCATGCGCCGTTCCACCAGCCCCACCCCGAGCGGCCCGAGGAGAACCCACAGCAGCATGAGCGGGCTCACGATGGCGAGCCATCCCCAGGGCGTCTCCGCCGCAATCAGGAAGAAGCCGATCCAGACGAGGGTCTCGCCGAAGTAGTTCGGATGGCGCGAGTAGCGCCACAGGCCGGACTGCATGATCTGGTTCTGCTTCGACGGATCGCGCTTGAAGGCAGCGAGCTGGATGTCGGCCACGGTCTCGAGAGTCAGGCCGATGACGTAGAACGCCACTCCGATCATGGCGAGAACCCCGAGGGCCGGCTCCTTCGTGCGCTGGGCCAGAAAGAGCGGGAACGAGATGAAGAAGCCGGTCGCGGCCCCGAGGGAGAGAAAGACGTGGGTGAGGCTGTAGAGCGCGTAGTTCTTCCCGAGCGACTCCGCGTGCGCTCGCAGACGGGCGTAACGCGGATCCTCGTGACCCCAGTTGCGCCAGCCGATGTAGAAAGCGAGCCGGGCCGCCCAGACAAGGGTGAGAACCAACACCAGAAGCTGACGTTCCGTATTGCCCTTGCACACGAAGTAGAAGACCGCAGCGACGATGGCCATGCTCAGCGAATAAAGCGGGTCGCCGATGCTCGAATCGCGAATGGCGAGGCTGATGAGCCACAGCGTGACCCAGAAGGTGACGACGGTTCCCAATGAGATGAGGGCAAGGGTGACGACGGGTGCGGGCATGGAGAGGCCTCCGAGTTCGGGCAGTCTAGTGTGCTTGTATATTGGTTTCTTCAAAGCGACTGCGAAAGAAGAGCCCATGTCCGAGACGACTTCCGATCGCACGCCAGAGCCCCCGGCCTGGGTCAATCCGGCTTACGGCTGGTATGTGGTCTTCGTCCTCACCCTCGCCTACACCTGCTCTTTCATCGATCGCCAGATCCTCACGCTGCTCATCGAGCCCATCCGCCGCGACCTGCACGTGAGCGACACTCAGGTGAGCCTCCTCGGCGGCCTTGCCTTTACCATCTTCTACACGACTCTCGGCATGCCTCTGGCCCGCCTGGCCGATCAGGCGCCGCGCCGCAACCTGATGGCGATCGGTTTGGGGTTCTGGACCTTGATGACCTGGGTCTGCGGAGCGGCCAAGGGATTCTGGGGACTGTTCGCGGGCCGGGTGGGCGTGGGCGTCGGCGAAGCGGCGCTCTCCCCCGCCGCGTTTTCGCTGCTCTCCGATTACTTCCCGCCGCACCGCCTCGCCCGGGCCATCAGCATCTATTCGACCGGCGTGTATTTCGGCGGCGGCCTGGCCTTGATGATCGGCGGTTCGGTGATTCGCGCGGTCTCGAGCGCACCGTCCATCCATCTGCCCGGCCTCGGCGAAATCTACGCCTGGCAATTCACGTTCTTCGTGGTGGGGGCGATCGGCCTGCCCATCCTCCTGCTGATGTTCACCATTCGCGAGCCGAAGCGCCGGGGACTCAGGGCGGCCTCTCTGGATGCCAGGGTCGCGGACAAACCGAGCGGATGGCCGGCCCTGCGCGCCTTCCTCAAGATCAATGCGCGCACCGTCACCTGCCACATCGCCGCGTTCTCGCTCTACGGAATCGCCATCGGGTGCTATCAGTTCTGGTCGCCGAGTTTCATGATGCGCTCCTACGGCTGGACGCCGCCTCGGGCAGGATTCACCATCGGCGCATTGATGTTCGTGCTGGGAACCGCCGGCGTGTCTTGCGGCGGGTGGTTCGCCGATCGGCTCGCCACCCTTGGACGCCGCGACGCCATCCTGCGCGCGGCCTTCATCGGGATGTCCTGCGGCCTGCCCTTCATCATCGTGACACCGCTCGTCGGCGATGAGCGCCTCGCCACCTTCGGCCTCGGCATCGCCATCTTCTTCCTCGCCTTTCCGCAAGGGCTACCGGCGGCCGCGCTGCAGGTGATGACGCCCAATCCCCTGCGCGCGCAGATGAGCTCGATCTACTTCTTCATCGGCAGCCTGATCGCAAGCGGCATCGGACCCCTGCTCCCCGCCATGCTGACCGACTACGTCTTCAAGGAACCGGTGATGCTGCGCTACTCCGTGTCCATCGTGGCGGGTACGGCGGCCCTGCTATCGCTCGTGGTCCTGTCCTTTGGGCTCGCGCCCTACGGCGACAGCGTTCAGCGCGCTGAGGAACGCCTGGGCTGATCCGTCCACCAGGCGTGCGTGCCGCTCGACAGCTTGTGGGGCAGAGCGATGCGGCATACCGGGCCGGCGTCGAAGTTCTTCGCGTCGATCAGGATGCACTCGGAGCTTTGGGTGTTCTCGTCGATGATGAAACTGACGAGATAGCCGTCGTCCTCGGAGGTGGCGCCGAGGCGCGGCGCGAACACCGGCTCGCTGCCGAACCGCCCGGATTCGAGCTTCACCGTGGAGCTCTTGCCCTCATCAAGGTCGTGCTTGACGAAAGCATTGAAGAGGAACCAGCCTGGAACCGCCATGGTGCTGTAGGTGTAGCGGTGACGCTTTCCCGCGTAGTGCTGATTGATGGTGCCGAACTCGAGGAATCTCTCGTCGTGCCGGTGCTCGCTGGTCTTGCCGGTCTTGAGGTTG
>JANMVV010000136.1:0-6858 GCA_031392925.1 Vicinamibacteria bacterium | reverse complement strand
CACGGTGTGTCCGATCTCATGGACCAGGGTCCCCAGAGGATGCAGCAGAAAGGAGACGAGGGGAAAGAACGTCAGCATGCAGGCCATGACGAGGCCGATGGCGGCAGCGCGCCAGCCCGCGTGGGTGATGCCGAGGGTCTCAGGCGGGGGAGGCGGCGGAGGAGTGCGGAGCGCCCAGGTCGGCGGAGGGATGGCCGCGGCCCGCGTGGGGGAGACCGGCGCATCGACCGAGCCCGCTCGCGGCGGGCGCCACTTTGCGAAAATGATCCCGCACGATGGGCAGTCGCTGGCCTCGTCGGGAGCTTCGGTCGAGCAGCGGGGGCAGATCATGGATGGGTGCCAGCGCAACGTTATCTTTTTCCGCAAGGCTCCCACTACCAAGCTGATTGGCCCCTACGTCATTGCGAGGAGCCATTCCGTTGGTAACGCGACGAAGCAACCCCCTCTGCCGACTACCAAGCCCGCGAGGCAGTAGTGGTGGGAGGGGGTTGCTTCGGGCCGTTACCAACCGAATGGGCCCTCGCAATGACGAGAGGTCCAATTGGCTGAGTAGTAGGGTGGGCTAGTCGCCCCCTCAGAGATCCTTGACGATTCTCGACGCCGCGAGCGCGGTGATGTCCTTCGCGAGCGGGAACGTGTCCGCCCCCGCGTGGATGACGTACGCGTGGCGCAGCCCGAGCACGGAGATCGCCGACCGGAGCGACTTGGTCACTTGTGGTGCGCTCGTCCGTTTGGCCTCGAACCCGATCCGCCGCGACCCTTTGACCCAGAGCATGTCGAGTTCCGCGCCTCCATGAGTGGCCCAGAAGAACGTCTCCGAGGCGTCGGCATCAATCCGGGCCGCGGCCTGCTGCAGGACGAACCCTTCCCACGACGCTCCGAGGAGAGGATGCCGCTCGAGATCCCGGAGCGTCGGGATCCCCAGCAGGGCATGAAGCAGGCCGGAATCGCGGATCAAGACCTTCGGCGCTTTGACCTGGCGCCGATCGATGTTCACGTGCCAGGGCTTGAGCGTGCGGACCACGAGCGCCTTCTCCAGGATCTCGAGGTAATGGCCAACCGTTCCTTCACTGACGGCGAGAGACCGGGCCAGTTCAGCGGCATTCCAGGTGCGCGCGTGATAGTGGGCGAGCATGCTCCAGAAGCGCGACAGGCGCGGCGCCTCGATGCGGATGCCGAGCTGGGGGATATCCCGCTCGATGAAGGTCCGTATGAACGCCCGTCTCCACTCCAGGCTTCGCGCATCGGAGGAAGCCGCGTAGCTCCGCGGGAAGCCGCCGCGCATCCAGAGACGATTGAGGTGTTGCGGGCCCACATCGCGGAGCCGAAGCCCCTCGAGCGTGTGATAAGCGATGCGGCCGGCGAGGCTTTCGGACGACTGCCGGAGCAGTTCGGGCGACGCGCTGCCCAGGATGAGAAAGCGGGCGGGCAGAGGGCGGCGGTCGGCGAGGACGCGGAGGATCTCGAACAAGCCCGGGCGACGCTGGATCTCGTCAAGGATCACCAGTCCGCGAAGGGGCTTGAGGGCAAGGCCCGGGTCCGAGAGCCGGGCGAGGTCGTCCGGATCCTCGAGGTCGAAACTCTCCGCCGAGCGGCTTTCCGCCGCGATCTGGCGCGCGAGGGTGGTCTTGCCCGACTGGCGCGGCCCCAGGAGAGCCACGATGGGGAAGCGGCCAAGGAGGCGGCGCACCGCGGAGAGTTCGTCGGGACGCGGAATCACGGGCAAGAGCGTACTATGAAAAGCCACAGCAATGCTATGGATTTTCATACATGGTGAGATCCTCCCCTCTGCTATCTCGAAGCTGTGCGTGCAAGGGTCCGTAAGACACCCGCCATCGTTGTCAGGAGCCGGTCGAGAAGCGTTGCGAGCGCGAAGCCGGCCTGGGGCACGAGCAACCCTCGCCCACGACTACCATGCCAGAAGGTCGTAGAGCTTGGTAGTGGCAACCCGCGGCGCCGGCCACGCCCCGGCCGCGTGCTCATGCTGCGGCCAAAGCACCCGGGCGTTCCCTCACATCCGCGGGGCGCAGGTCGTCTTCAATGAATGGAGCGGGGCTGGCCGCCCCGCCGTTGCATTAGAGGAGGCTTGTGCCCCAGGGGCCGGCTTCGCGCCGCCCCACTACGTTCAGGAACGGTGCGTTGGCGTCCGCGCCGCGTGGTCCGCGCGCCAAGAGGCGTGACGCGCCGAACCGCTCCGAGAGCCGCCGCATCCTCCTGAATGAGCTGTCTGCGGTGTGGTGTCAAGATGGCTACAGTAGTGACAGGGATATGACTACGTTCTGCTTGCGCCCGGATCATGATGTGCTAGCCTTCCGTCGGCAATAGGTCGGGCGGTGGGTGATGTAGGAAGGGCACGGGCCTTGGGGTGGCACGGCCAAAGCTGAAGGACTCGGCGAGTCTTTTGACTTCACCTCCGCGGCAAGCCGCAATCTCGAACCGGAGGCCGTATGTGGGTCAATCTTTCTCGCTGGCGGGGCGCCTTACGGCGGGGGCTTCCGAGCGTCGCCCTTCTGATGTCTGCGAATGCCTGGGCCGCGCCCGTGCCGCTCAACTGGGTTCCTGCGAACGGAACCGTGACGGCCGGGTCGACGCTGTCCCGCATTGGCGGTGATGCCTTCAGCGATGCCGCGGTCGGCGGGGTCGCGCTCACCTCCGGTCCCGGCTATTTCGAATTCAGCACGATGGAGGCCGATCACGCGAAGGCCGCCGGACTTGGATCACGCGACAACAACGGCGGCCTCGAGGCGATCGATTTCGGATTCCTTCTGCGCGCGGACGGAACCGCCGCCGTGGTGGAGAAGGGCGCCGTGGTTCAGTCGGGAGGAACCTACTCTGCGGGCGATGTCTTCAGGGTGGCGATCGAGGGCAGCGCCGTGGTGTTTCGCGTCAACGGGACGCTGGTGCGGACTTCGATCCTGACCTTCAGCTTCCCCCTCGTCCCCGAGGCGACGCTCGCCCAGGCAGGCGCCACGATTTCCAGCGCTCAGATCGACGGCGCCACCGCGGAAACTGTGACCTGGGCCGGCGCGGTCAAAGCGACGGCGTCGCCCGGCTTCCTCGCCAAGACAAGCCCCACCGTCGCCTGGGATTCAGGCGCCGCGTCCACGATGGCGATCGACGGATCGGATGGCTATCTCGAGACACCGGCGTCGATCGGCTCGACCATCGCCATGATCGGCCTGTCTCACGGCAATGCGAACTCCGGCTACTCCGACATCGACTATGCGCTCTACATGGCCTCGGGAACCTTCTACATCTATGAAGGCGGCCTGAATCGCGGGTCGTTTGGGACGCTCGCCGCGACCGACCGCCTTCGTGTATCCGTTGAAAGCGGCGTCGTGAAGTACCGGAAGAACGGGGCGCTTCTCTACACCTCAGGCATCGCGCCCACCTTCCCGCTCCTCGTTGACAGCTCGCTCCATTCCTCGGGCGCGCGGATCAGCGGCGTCCTCCTCTCGGGAACGCTCGTTCAGGTCGCGGTGTCACAACCGACGTTCTCTACAGGCTCCGGTCTCTACTCCGTCGCGCAGACCGTGACCGTCACCGGTGAGCCGGGCTCGACGATCCACTACACCACCAACGGTATCGATCCCACCGAGTCGGATCCCGTTATCGCATCGGGCTCGACGCTGTTCGTGGACGCGTCCTCCCAGCTCAAGGCCAGAGCCTGGACCTCGGGCCTGCTGCCCTCCAGCATCGCCGAGGCGCTCTACATCTTCGGCGCAGCGGAGTCCCAGAACGTCGACTGGACCGCTCATGTGAACACGGCATCGAGCGGCAACACCCTCTCCAAGACGACGGGGACGGCGGCGTGGGACGCGGGCGCCATCTCGACCAGCGGCCTGGCATCACCCGACGGCTACCTCGAAGTCTCGGCATCGCTCGCCCCGAACGTCGCCATGGTGGGTCTCTCCCATGGGAATACGAACGCCGGGTATAGCGACATCGACTATGCGCTCTACTTCGCGTCCGGGACGCTCTACATCTATGAAGGCGGCCTCAACCGCGGCTCGTTCGGGCCTCTGGTTTCCACCGACAAGCTCCGAGTCTCGGTGGAAGGCGGGGTCGTGCGATACCGCAAGAACGGCACGCCGCTCTATTCCTCGGCGCTCGCGCCTGTCTATCCCCTCCTGGTCGACGCGTCGCTGAACTCGTCGGGGGCCTTCCTCTCGGGCGCGGTGCTGTCGGGCGCTCTGGTTCAGGCTGCGATTCAAAACCCCATGTTCTCGTTTCCATCCGGCATCTACGACACGCCCTTCAATGTCGTGGTGACGGGCGCCGCGGGCGCCGCGATCCACTACACCAGCAGTGGCGCTGATCCCACCGAGTCGGATCCCATCATCGCGTCAGGCTCCAGTCTTCTCATCGATACGACGCTGACCCTCAAGGCGAAGGCGTTTGCGAGTGGGCTGATCCCCAGCGGAACCACGGCGGCGATCTACCAGTTCGGAACCGTGACCACCGAGGACGTGACCTGGACGGCTCACGTGAACACGTCGTCGGCGGGCAACACGCTTTCCAAGACCACGGGTGTGGCGGCCTGGGACGCGAGTGCGATCTCTACGCGCGGCATCATCTCTCCCGGCGGGTATCTCGAGGTCTCGGCCTCGCTGGCGCCGAACGTGGTCATGTTGGGTCTCGCGAACGGCAACACCAATTCCGGATACAGCGACATCGACTACGCCCTCTACATGGCTTCCGGAACTCTCTACATCTACGAGGGCGGCCTTAACCGTGGATCGTTCGGGACGATGGCGGCGTCGGACAAGCTGCGCGTCTCGGTGGAGAGCGGCGTCGTGAAGTACCGCAAGAACGGGAATCTCATCTACACGTCGGCGCTCGCTCCCGCGTATCCGCTGCTCGTCGACTCGTCCCTCAACTCCTCCGGAGCTTCGATCAAGGGCGCGGTGATTTCCGGGAATCTGGTCCAGGTGGCGGCCTCGCGTCCGGCCTTCTCGGTGGGCAGCGGGCTTTACGCCACTCCCCAGTACGTGATCATCACCGCGGAGCCAGGGTCGGCGATCCACTACACCACGAACGCGGCGGAGCCCACGGAAGCGGATACCGTGATCGCCTCGAGCCAGAGCCTGCTCATAGACGCCGACACCACGCTGAAGGCGAAGGCGTGGGCGACCGGGCTCTACCCAAGCGGCACGACCACGGCGATCTACAAGTTCGGAGCCGCGACCACGGAGAACGTCGCCTGGACAGAGCACGTCAATGCGACCTCCGCCGGCAACACGCTCTCGAAGACCAATGGAACCACGGCCTGGGACGCCAGTGCGGTGTCCACCAAGGCGATCGATTCCCCCGACGGCTATCTGGAAGTGAGCGCCTCGCTCTCGCCGAAGGTCGCGATGGCGGGCCTCGCCTACGGAAACACGAACTCCGGGTACTCGGACATCGACTTCGCCCTGTACATGGCCAGCGGGACGCTGTACGTCTATGAAGGCGGTCTCAACCGCGGATCGTTCGGGGCCCTTCAGGGCACGGACAAACTGCGGGTGTCCATCGAAGCGGGTGTCGTGAAGTACCGGAAGAACGGGACACTCCTCTACACCTCGGCGATCGCGCCCCGCTACCCGCTGCTCGTCGATACGTCGCTGCATTCGAGCACCGCGGTGATTCAAGGCGCGGTGCTCTCGGGACTGCTGGTGAACTCGCGGACTTCGGCGCCCACGGCCTCTCCAGTGGCCGGTGGCTATGTGTTGCCGATCGACGTCGTACTCTCCGCCGACCCTGGGGCCGCGATCACCTATACCACCGACGGAAGCGATCCGACCGCAGCTTCGACACCTTACGCCACGCCGATCAACGTACCCGCCGCGACGACGATCAAGGCGCGGGCCTTCAAGGCGGGGTACCTCGACAGCGACGTGTCGTCTCACGCCTACTTCCTCAACGCGCCCGGCGCCGCGCCCACGTTCGCGCCGGGACCGGGCGCCTACGTGGGCCCGCTCCTGGTGTCGGCCACCACGAGCACGCCCGGCGGCCTGATCCACTACACCTTCAATGGCTCCGCCCCCACCGAGGCGGCTCCTGCGGTGTCGAGTGGCGGGCTGATCTCGATTCCGATGACCGGCGTCTTGAGGGCGGCCACGTTCGGGGTGGGCTATACGACCTCCGCGGTGGTGACCGCGCCCTACGAAGTAGTAACACCCGCGCCTGTGATTTCTCCCGCGCCCGGGACATACACCTCGAGCGTCAGCGTCTCAATCGACGGGCTGCCGGGAGCGGTCGTCTACTACACCACCGACGGGCAGGAACCGAGCACCGGATCCACGCCTTACACCGCCCCCTTCTCCCTGAGCGTGAGCGGCACGGTCAAGGCGAAGGCCTGGGTTCCGGGTTGGACGCTCAGCGCCACGACCGCGAAGTCGTATGAGGTGGAGGTGGCGGATCCGGTTCTGAGCGTGGCTTCGGGGATCTACACGACGCGTCGCAACGTGGTGGTATCGACGCCGACTCCGGGCGCCCTCATCTACTACACGACCAACGGGCAGGACCCAACGACGGCCGACTCGAGCGTCGCTTCGGGCGGGGTCATCGTGGTGGACCGGGCGCTGGTGCTGAAGGCGAAGGCCATCAAGGCGGGCGTTTTGCCCAGCGCCACCATTCGGGCCCAGTACATGATCACCGGAGCCATCTCGTTTGGCTGGAATTTCACTCTCTTCCTGAAGGCCGACGGGACGGTCTGGTCCACAGGCTCGAATGACAGAGGCCAACTCGGCATCGGCAGCACAACTCAGAAGCTGGTCCCTACGCAAATCCCCGAGACCGGCTCCTTCAACAACATCAAAGCGGCCGAGGCCGGTGATGGGTTCAGCCTCTTCCTGAAGGAGGACGGGACGGTGTGGG
>JANMVV010000117.1:0-2688 GCA_031392925.1 Vicinamibacteria bacterium | reverse complement strand
ATAGGGCTCACCAAGCTTCACGGCCTTCCGCTCACATCGGTGGACATAGTCATCGAACAGCACGGGGAAGCGCTTCTTGAACTCCAGCGCCACGCCTTTTCCCATGACCCCGACGCAGTTCACGGTATTCACCAGCGTCTGCGCCTGGCTTGAGAACAGGTCTCCAATCAGCGCCTTGAACATGTGCCTATTCTCCGCCTATTCCTGAAAAAACAGAACGGGATTCACCGCGACCGGAAGCCCGAATCCGAGGCCTCTGAGACGGTCTGTAGCTTCTGTGTCGACGACGTATGCCCCGATGAGAAACCGCGGCTCAACACGCTCGGGCACGAGCACTTCAGCGCACTTCCGCGACTTGTGCAGCCAGTAGCGAAGCAGATCTCCCGGGTGACGCCAGTCGGCCGCGTAGATATCGTCGAAGTTCAGCACGGGCCACAATGAGGGCGTCAGATATCGAACGTAGTCGCTCGCCGCGTTGCAGTCCGTGATGACTGCTCCGGGCAGCTGCAAGACATCGATGGAGACTCTGAGAACGCAAAGGCTCGGAGCCTCCTCCTTCCGCTTGAACATCATGGGGTTCCGAGCGTGAAAGTACAGATTCGCGTATTGATGGAGTTTCAACCCTTGGGGAACGCTCTTCACGTCGCGACGATCCTGAACGGGCTGCATCGCGACCGAATGGTGTCGAAGCCGCGCCGCCCGGGCATGCGACAGAATGCCGTGCTCCAAGACAGACGGAACGTTGCCGATCGGCATGATGCAGTGCAGTTCGGTGACGCGCGGGTCCATGGGGATTGTCGCTGGGCTACCCTAGCAGGCCCGGGGAAAGCCTTAAATAAGCAAGACTCTGAAAGGCATGAGTTGCGCAGGTCGAGTCCTCGCGTCGAGCCTTACCGCTTTAATAGGCCCTTTCAGCCCAGTCCCCAAAAGCACCGCGCTGGTGCAGAATACGAGTCCCAGAGGAGCCAAGCACACGAAGCACGACGCCCGCAGCCAACCCACCTATCACCTCGCCGAAGCCGCGCGCTATGTCAAGGTACCGACCGCGACCCTGCGACTGTGGGCGCTCGGCCGCGACGCCTCAAGCCTGATCGGACGACGCGCGGTCGAGCCCCTCATCAAGCCGGTCTTGAAGGCTCCCGCGATGTTCTCATTCTGGAACCTCATCGAAGCCCACGTCCTGCGAGGCCTCCGCTCAGACCACAAAGTCCCTCTCCGGGCGGTGCGGAAGGCAGTCCGCTACGCCGAGAAGGAACTGAACATCGACAACCTCTTCCTTCGGAGAGAACTGTCAACTGCGAACGGCCGCGTTTTCCTCGAGCGCTACGGCAAGCTCATCAAGCTGTCGGCATCCGGCCAAATCGCCCTGGAGAAGGTGTTCGAAGCGCACCTCCGCCGAGTCGAGTGGGACGAGAACAGCTTCCCGATCCGGCTATTCCCGTTCGTCTCCGGCGAAGCCGCGGGAGAGGAAAAGCCTGTCCTCATCGACTCGCGACTGAGCTTCGGCCGACCTGTCCTGCGAGAAGGCTCGATCTCAACCTGCAGCCTCGTCGAACGCCTGGATGCCGGTGAATCGCTCAACGACGTGGCCGCCGATTACGAGCTGGCGCCCGAACTCGTGGAGTACGCCGTCCTCTACGAGCGAGCGGCTTGAGTGTCGTCTACTTCACGGACCGAGATCTCGGCCGGGGAATCAAGGGCGTTGAGCCCTTGCAACGAGGGCCTGCGCTTCGCGGTCGTAGGTCCCGGCCATCTCTCGTAGAGCAGTTGCCAGCCGCGTAAACTCCTCCGCCTCAGCAGCCTCGGCCCGACTACGATATTTCGAGGACAGTTCCCTCTCGGGAGTGCCCGTCGGGTCCACCCAGTACACCCCACGCGAGTTGAAAAGCTCGATCCGAAAACCGTCGCGGATCTTCTCGGCATCTCTCCCGTTCAGAACGGACGCTGCCGATCTGTCGATCCAGAATCCGTCCTTGTCGGCCGGCACTTTTGTCAGGACCTGCCCGACAATTGTCATCGCAACCGCGAGATGGCCAGACTCTGAACACTCCTGCTCCACGGCCTCCAACCATCGCTCAAGTGCACTCCCGTCGAAGGAGCCGTCAACCTGTAGACCAGGCGGCACGCTCCAGTCTTTCAGCAGCCGATAACCCTGTAGGGCCATTGGTTCGTTGACCTCTGTGGCTTTCGAGCGGTCCTCTTTTCGCGAACGAAACGCGATTCGAACCACCTCACAGAAGAAACTTGGTTCTGTCGCCAATCGGCGCTCTAGCGTTCGCGGCGCAGATCCCTGCTCACGTTCAAGCAGAGAAAGGTACGCCCATTCGATTCGAGACAGGTCATCCGGATCGGCGTTGGCGTCGTTCTGCATCGCGGCGATGATCTCCACCGTCTCGTGGGGATCGAGGTTCGAGGCAGGCTCGCCCGAACCTGCGGCTGCCAGCAAGACGCGCGCGGCCTGCCCCGGGTTGAATGGCTGTTTCTCCATCAGTGTCCTGTGCAGGCACCGCATCGCTGCCTTTGGCCGACCGCGTTCAACAAGCTTCCTGATAGCTTCCCTTAGATCCGAGTCACCGTCGTAAGGATTCGCGAAAGTGGCGAGCCAGTACTCCCCTTCGCGTGTTCCGAGAACACGTGCCGCTCGATCCCAGACCTCCTTCACGAAAGGTAGGAGCACAAACATCCTCA
>JANMVV010000109.1:0-1619 GCA_031392925.1 Vicinamibacteria bacterium | reverse complement strand
ACGAGGCCGCCGACCGGAGAAGAGCCTTGGGCTAATATGGCGCAATGCCGGTAAAGATCGGAGAAATGCTTCAGAAGGAAGGGCTCATCACCCCTCAGCAGCTTCAAGAAGCGCTCACCTACCAGAAGCAGAATGGCGTGAAGCTCGGGCGGGCGCTCGTCAGTCTCGGCTTCGTCAAGGACGACGAGATCACCGGGCTCCTTTCGCGCCAGTACGGCGTGCCTTCGATCAACCTCGCGACCTTCGACATCGATCCCACCGTGCTCAAGGTGCTGCCGGGCGAGACCTGCCGCAAGTACCAGGTGATTCCGATCTCGCGCGCGGGCGCCGTGCTCTCGCTCGCCATGAGCGATCCCACCAACGTCTTCGCCATGGACGACATCAAGTTCATGACCGGCTACAACGTGGACCCGGTGGTGGCTTCCGAGATCGCGATCGAGGAAGCGATCAACCGCTTCTACGGCAGCGCCCGCTCCCTGACTCTGAGGCAGGAAGGGGGCCCGCCCACCGCGACGGCGCAGCGGCCGGGCGGAGGAGGCCTCGGGAAGACGCCGTCCCTCAAGGAAGTCTTGGACGGCCCGGGGCTCACCTTCGACGACATGGCTTCGGTCGGCTTGTCCGAGGTCGACATCGACTCGATCGGCGAGGAAGAGGGCGAGGTCGAGACCCTCAAGACCGAAGAGGATGAAATCGATCTCGGCGCGCTGTCGCGCTCGTCCGAAGCGGCGCCCGTGGTCAAGCTCGCGAACGTCCTCCTCATCGACTCCTTGAAGCGCGGCGCCTCCGACATCCACATCGAGCCCTACGAGAAGGAATTCCGGGTCCGGTTCCGCATCGACGGCATCCTCTACAACATCATGGCCCTTCCCATGAAGCTGAAGGATCCGCTGACCTCGCGCATCAAGATCATGTCGAAGCTCGACATCTCGGAAAAACGCTTGCCTCAGGACGGCCGCATCAAGATCCGCCTCAAGATCGAGGACCGCAGCCGCGAAATGGACTTCCGAGTGTCCTGTCTTCCCACCCTGTGGGGCGAGAAGATCGTCATGCGTCTTCTCGACAAGAGCAAGCTCATGCTCGACATGACCAAGCTCGGTTTCGAGACCGAATCTCTGGTGAAGTTCAAACGGAACATAGACAAGCCCTACGGCATCGTCCTCGTCACGGGGCCCACGGGCTCGGGCAAGACCAACACCCTGTATTCGGCGCTGGCCTCGCTGAACAAGCCCGACATCAACATCATGACCGCCGAGGATCCGGTCGAGTTCAACCTGATGGGCATCAACCAGGTCCAGATCCGCGACGCCATCGGCCTGAATTTCGCGGCGGCCCTGCGCTCGTTCCTGCGCCAGGATCCGAACATCATCCTGGTGGGCGAGATCCGCGACTACGAGACGGCCGAAATCTCCACCAAGGCGGCCCTTACTGGCCACCTCGTGCTGTCGACCCTTCACACCAACGATGCGCCCTCCACCGTCTCCCGCATGGTGAACATGGGCATCGAGCCGTTCATCGTCGGGACCGCGGTGAACCTCATCCAGGCGCAGAGGCTCATTCGCCGCATCTGCTCGCAGTGCAAGGAAGAGGTCCGCGACGTGCCCGCGAAGGTCCTTCTCGAC
>JANMVV010000104.1:0-6492 GCA_031392925.1 Vicinamibacteria bacterium | reverse complement strand
GAGGAACCAACCGTTGTCCAGCGGACGAAGGCATTCAAGGCGAGCGTTTTCCCCTCGGCCATGTGGGCCATGACCGCCATCATGATCACCTTCATCATGGGTGGCGGGGTCGGCTCAGGGAAGACGCCACACTGGCTTCATCTTGTGATGTCGATCGCCACCATTCTTCTCTTCGCGCGCGCCTACTGGATGCAGATACGGGCCATGACCGAGAACTCGGAGCTGATGGGCCGCTACCTGCGGGAATGACCGGCGGCTGACCGGCATCGCCGGCTCCCGCGCGACTGCGAAGGGCCTCGGCCTCAGACCTGGTAGAGGGCCGCGCCCCAGTGCAGGCCCGAGCCGAGGGAGGTGAAGCAGACCAGCATGCCGGGTTTGATGCGGCCATCGCTGAGGCACTCGTGGTACAGGATGGGGAGGGTGCCGGCTGTGGTGTTGCCGTAGCGCTCGATGTTGTGGACGATCTTCTCGGGCGGGATGCCGAGCTGCTTCGCGCAATACTCGTTGATCCGCATGTTGGCCTGGTGCATGAGCACGAAGGAGAGGTCGGAGACGGAAACCCCGTGGCGCTTCATGACCTCGTTCGAAACTTCGATCATCTTGGTGGTGGCCATCTTGAACACCACCTTGCCGTCCATCACCGGTACCTGCTGGCCGGCCGCGTACTGCTCGGGGCCGGTGTAGGGGCGGAAGCGGAAGCCCGTTCCGGGCACGTAGAGCTTCTCCAGTTCCTTGCCGTCGCCCTTGACGATGGTTTCCACGATGCCGCGGTCATCGCCCGCGTGCGCCTTGATGACCACCGCAGCGGCAGCGTCGCCGAAGAGCACGAGGAGATGACGGAAGCGTGAGTTCCACTCGAATTCTTCCGGCGAGACGGGGCCAGGGTCGCGGCCGTGAATCACGTCCCAGGTCTTCGGGGAAAAAGGCATGAAGCCGGTATGCACTTCAGCGGCCACGAGGAGAATGGTCTTCGCCATGCCCGAGCGGATATGGGCATCGGCCAGTTGAAGGCCGTAGAGGAACGCGGCGCACTGCTGCCGGATGTCGAAGCACGGCACCTGGGCGAGACCGAGGCGCGTCTGGTAGATGCTGGAGTTTCCCGGGAAGTAGTAGTCCGGGGTCATGGTGGCGGAGATGATGAGATCTATCTCTTCCTTCGCGACTCCGCTGTTCTCGATCGCGCGTTCCGCGGCTGCGACCCCCAGGTCGGAGGTGGAGGTGCCGGGGTCCACGTAGTACCGCGTCTCGACGCCGCTTCGTTCGCGGATCCAGGCGTCGGTCGTGTCCATCACCTTCGACAGCATGTCATTGGTGACGAGGTTCCGGGCGATCTCAGAACCGCTCCCGACAATGATGGCGCGTGGCATGAGACGTTCTCCTGTGACCCGCGGTCAGGCGGAGGGACCGACGTATCCGAGTTTGTACCGAAGAACCACGTTCTCGCGACTGGGCACCCGGACCACGATGCGACGATAGCGGCCGTCCCTCTTCTGGTTGGTCGGAACATACCCGAGGCTGTATTGCGTCCGCATCTCTTCGGCGATCCGGTCGTACACGGAGTCGAGCTCCTGAAGCTGGGCCGGGAAGAAGGCCTGGCCGCCGGTCTCGCGGGCCAGCACGGAGAGAAGGTGAGTCGCCTGGGAAAAGGCGGCGCGACCCTTGTCGCCCTCGAAGTCGCTGGTGAGGCGGATGGAGTAGATGGAGATCTCGGCCCTTCGCGCGAGATCGATCACCTGCTCGTCGGTGACGATGGACGCGGTGTTCTCGCCGTCCGAGAGCAGGATGATGGCCTGACGCCGGGCCCCCGCACCCGCCTGCTTCTCCTTCTGCAGCTCCTTGATGGAGATGTAGAAGGCATTGTGCAAAGCGGTCGCGCCCTGGGGCTGGAGGCGGTCGATGCTGGCGTTCAACAGTTCCTTATCGCTCGTGAAGTCCTGCAAGACGTCGATGTGGTTGTTGAAGGAAACCACCCGGGCGCGATCGGCGAGGACCAGGGTGCCTACGAAACGCTTGGCCGCGGTCTTAGAGGGCAGGATCTTGTCCTCCATCGAAGCGGACGCGTCCATGAGCAGGACCACGGAGAGCGGCAGCCGGTCCTTGTTGAAGAGCGCCAATTCCTGCTTCACGCCGTCCTCGAAGACGGAGAAGGCGTCGCGGTCGAGGCCTCCGATGAGGCGGCCCTGGGCGTCAGTGACGGTGACGGTGAGATTGATGATCTCAATCCCGGTGCCGAAGGTGAGGGGCGGCTGGGTCTGGGTTTGAGAGAAGGCGAGGGCGGCGCCAACACACAGGAACGAGACGGAAATCAGAAAACCGGTACGAAATCGAAATATCAAGGCGAAGAAGTCTCTTTTTGGGGCGTGGACAATCTGACCTTTACCGACGGGCGCGCCACCTGGAGCGCGATCTTCGTGGGTCGCTTGCCACTGAAATGAAAAGAGACACGATACGTCGATCGCAGGTCCGCCGCTAGTCTGACCGTGGCCGCACTCGCCGCCATGACGGTCAGCGGCCGTTCGAGGCGGCCTCCGGTGCGTTCGGTGAGCAGGCCGAAGACGTAGTCGTATTCTTCCGGACCCACGTCCCCGCCTCCCGTCGCCTCTCCTCTCTCTGAAATCAGCGCTCCGGTCACCTCGACGCCGGTCTTGAGGACGCGGTCGACCACGCCCTGGCGGTTGTCGTTCGAAAAGCCCGGGCCCTCGGCGGAAAGGAAGACCAGGACCTTTCGCTCGCCCTCCTTCTTCTTGAGGTCGTCCGCGGCCTCGATCATGGCGTCGAGAATCGTGTTGCCGCCTATGGCGGCCACCCGGCTCAAGGTCTTCGAGACCTGCTGGGCCGAACCGTCTTCGGAAACGTCCAGATCGTCGATGACCTTGGTCGGCCGATCGCCCGTGGTCCAGACGGAGAGGCGCGTGTTCGAGGGAAGGGAAGCGACGAAGGCTTTCGCGGCCTCGTTGAACTGCAGCCTGAAGGCGTTCTGCATCGGCGCCGACGAGTCGATGAGCAGGGCCACGCGCGCGGGCCGTTCGTCTCTTTCGAACCGGGTGAGGGGCGCGGTGGCGCCGCCCAGGGTGAGCGAAACATCCGAGACCTCGAGATCGCGCAGGGGTGTGTCCTTGGCATCCAGAACGACGGCGCGCAGGGAATACGTCTCCACCGCGGGTTGAAGGAAGCCGAGCACGGCCAGGAGCCAGGGGATCACGCCAAGTCTTCTATCATGCCACCCTCTTGATACCCCTACGAAAGACCGCGGTGGTCGTCACCGTGAGCGATTCCGCCCATCTTGGGAAAAGGGTGGATCTCTCCGGCCCGGAAGCCCGCAAAGGCCTCGAGGCGCTGGGCCTCGACGTCGATGGGCCCCTCGTTGTCCCTGACGAGGCGGACCGGATCGCCGAACTCCTTATCTTCTCAACCGCCCGGGCGGACCTGGTGATCACCACCGGAGGCACCGGTCTCGGGCCCAGGGACGTCACCCCGGAAGCCACGAGGCGGGTGATCGACCGGGACGCGCCGGGTCTCGCCGAACTGATCCGGCTTCGCGGCCTCGATAAGACAGCCTTCGCGTCCCTTTCCCGGGGCGTGTGCGGCATCCGGGGACGGAGCCTGATCGTGAACCTGCCCGGGTCTCCCAAAGGGGTCCTGGAAGGGCTCCAGGCCCTGTCTCCCGTGCTGCTTCATGCCCTCGATCTCATCGTCGGGAACACCGAACACGCGACCACGACGTCCAAGCCCTGAAGGGTTGTCGCGCGTTCCTGGCTCTGGTAGTCTTCCGCCGAGCAAAAGACGGGTGCTTTGCGGGATCCGTCTCCATTAGTCCAAGCCGCTCGTCTGGGGCGAGAAGGGGGCCAAAGTTCCCGAGCGAAACACGCAGTCTCGCGATTTCGCGAAGGTTCTCCGTGAGGCCGGCCCGTATCTCGGTCTGGGCACGGCGCTTGCCACGACCGTCGGTGTTCTTTTCGCCTTCGGTTTCTGGCTTGACGGATGGATGGGGACAAAGCCCGTGCTGACCCTCGTCTTCGGCCTGCTGGGTGTCGTGCTAGCCCTCGTCCAGTTCGTGAGGATGGCGTCGACCCTCAACCAGCGCAAACCCTGATCCAGAAAACCGACACACCTTTCAACGCTTTGACCTCTTCGCTTCAACTGGCCCTCGGCATGACCCTCTTTTCCGCGGTTTGCTGCCTGGTCGTCGCCGGCTGGACCTCCGATCGGGCGTCTTCAACCGCCGTCCAGGTCTCGGCCCTGATCGCCACCGGCAACGGCCTGTGCGCGTTGCTCCTGACGCATCTGGGATCGAAGCGCGGCTCGATGAAGGCGTTCTTCGCCGCGGTGTTCGGAGGCATGGTGCTGCGGATGGGGACGACACTCGCGGGCTTGCTCGTCGGCATCAAGGTGCTTCTCCTCCCCGCTCTTCCTTTCGCGGTGGCGCTTTTGACCTTCACCGGTGTTTTCACGGCCGCTGAGGTGACGCTGTGGTCACGTCAGAACTTCTCTCCGCGAGTTCAGCCTTCATGATGCTCAGCGCTCTTCTTCTGACCCTCGCGCTTGCGCAAGCACCTCATCAGGAGCCGGCACCGGCGACACCTCCCGTCGCGGAGAACGCGGCGTCTCCAGCCGCCGAGGCTCCCAAGGAGGGCGAGGCCCACGGTGCTGCGGCCGAAGGCGAAGGCCATGGCGGCCCCTCCGCGGTCCTCATGCACCACGTGACCGACCAGGCCGATTACCACCCGTTCGGCTTGCCCTTCGCCTTTCCGAGCAAGCATCTCTTCTTCCTGATCTTCGCGATGCTCCTGGTGATTCTGGCGGCGCGGCTGGCGATCGCGAGCTACAAGGATGGGACGCCTTCCGGGATCGGCTCGGTGGTCGAAACCCTGGTGGTCTACGTCCGCGACGAGATCGCCATGAAGAACATCGGCCATGACGGGGCGAAGTACACCCCGCTCCTGTTGAGCTTCTTCTTCTTCATCCTGTTCGCCGCGCTCTTCGGGCTCTTCCCCTTCTCCGCCACCGCGACCGGCAACCTCTCCGTGACCCTGGCTCTCGCGGCCATTTCGTTCGCGGCCCAGATGCACGCGGGAATCTCGAAGTACGGCGTGGTCGGACACTTCAAGAACCTGGTCCCCCACGGCCTTCCCACCCCCATCCTGATCGTCATGATTCCCATCGAAATCATGTCGATGTTCACCAAACCCTTCGCCCTCATGATCCGGCTGTTCGCGAACATGCTGGCCGGTCACATGATGATCGCGGCCCTCCTGATGCTGGTGCCCCTGTGCGCGGCGATCTCCCAGACCCTGGGCATCGTCATGATTCCGATTTCCCTGGGCATGGCGCTCTTCATCATGTGCCTCGAGGTGCTGGTCGCCTTCATCCAGGCCTACGTCTTCACTTTGTTCTCCGCCATCTTCATCGGCATGTACGCGCATCCCGCGCACTAGAATCCGTTTCACGAACGTCACCCCCTAAAAAACCAGGAGCAAAACGCACATGGAAAACCCCGTAGGGCTCGCCTATCTCGCAGCCGGTATCGGTAGTGGTCTCGCCATCATCGGTGGCGGCCTCGGCATCGGCAAGCTTGCCGCCTCCGCCATGGAAGGCATCGCCCGCCAGCCCAACGCGTCGGGCGACATTCGCGGCGCCATGATCGTGGCCGCCGGTCTCATCGAAGGCGCGACGCTCTTCGCCCTCGTCATCATGATCCTGCTCGTCATCAAGTAAGACCAAGACCTTGCTCTCGAACTTGACGGCGCTCCCGCTCCTCGCGGGCGGGTTGACGGACATCGACCTGATGCTGACCGTCTTCACCTTGATCCTGTTCACGCTCTTCGTCATCGTCCTTTCCAAGTTCGCCTGGGGCCCGCTGCTTTCGGCCATCGACGAGCGGGAGAAGTCGATACGGGGGGCGATCGAAGACTCGAGGAAGCAGAATGCCGAGGCCGCGGCCCTTCTCGCTCAACACAAGGATCTGGTCCGCCAGATCGGGGCGGAGCGGGAAGAGATCATCAAGAAGGCCACCAAGGAAGCCGAGGAGTTCCGGGCCGACCTGATGACCAAGGCGAAGAGCGACGGCGAAGACATCGTTCGCCGCGCGAAGGAGCAGATCGAGCGCGAGTCGGCGGTGGCGCTCGCGAAACTCCGCGAAGAAGTGGCGGATCTGGCCATCCTGGGCGCTTCGAAGATCGTGGCTTCATCCATGACCCCCGAGGCGCAGAAGAAGCTGGTCTCCGAGTTCGTTACCTCGCTGCCAAAGGTGAAGAACTAGGGCATGGCCAAGAGCGAAGTCGCCCAGATGTTCGAGGCGCTGCCCACGATGTTCGTGAAGGGAAGCGTCAAGACGCCGCGTACTTTCTATTTCTCACTCGACGACGTGGAGAAGTGGACGGTGTCAATCAGCGCGGACGCCTGCGCGGTGAAGCCCGGAAAGACGGAGGACGCGGACTGTTTCTTCAAGTCCACGTCGAAGATCTTCCTGGACGTGTGGAGCGGCAAGAAAAC
>JANMVV010000066.1:0-7279 GCA_031392925.1 Vicinamibacteria bacterium | reverse complement strand
GAAGTCGGGAATCAAGGGCCTGCCCTTCGAGTACGAGTACGTACGGTTGTAAGGGGAGGGCTGGGACGATGCTGAGGAGTATCAGCGCCGTAGTGGCGGGCTATCTGCGGTTCGCCGTCTCCGCGGTGGCTCTGTTCCAGGCGCGGCGGGCGGCTTTTAGCCTCGCCGATTGACGCGGGCCGCCCCGGGAAGGGGTAATCCTTCCTCAATTGTAGGCAGGGCTGATCAGGGCGCGAGCCGCTCGCGCTTCCACTGACCGCTCTCGAGCCGATAGCGAAGGCGGTCGTGGAGGCGCGACTTGCGCCCCTGCCAGAACTCCCAGCAATCGGGCGCGAGACGGTAGCCACCCCAGTGCGGCGGGCGCGGCGGTCCCCCGCTGATCAACGTCGTCAGGAAGTGCGCGCCGAACTTCGCGGCGTTCGTAACCAGCACGGTTCGCGAGGGAATCACCTGACTCTGGGGGGAGGCCCACGCTCCGATGCGCGAATCGAGGGGTCTCGTCTTGAAGTACTCGTCCGACTCGAGGACGCTGACCTTCTCGACCCGGCCCTCGATCCGCACCACTCGCTCCAGTTCGATCCAGTGGAACTGCAGCGCCGCATGCGGATTTCCGAGAAGCTCCCGGCCCTTCCGGCTCTCGTAGTTCGTGTACCAGACGATGCCGCTCGCGTCGTAGCCCTTGATCAGCACCACGCGGGTCGACGGACGTCCGTCCGCGCCCACGGTGGCGAGGGTCATGGCGTTTGGCTCGGGCAGCTGTCCGTCGAGGGCCTGCTGGAACCACAGGCCGAACTGCTCCATCGGGTCGGCCCGCGAAGCGCTCTCGTCCAGTTCCGCCTTCTCGTAGCTCTTGCGCAGGCGAGCGATGTCGTTCATTCCCCTAATCCTGCCTCAGCCGCCCGGTTGGCGCGTCCTACGAATCGTGATTCCTGACCGCCCGGCCACCGCGGGCGAACGCCTCTTCGTTTAGAGGAATCATGGCGCCCTTCGACTTGAGGGCCTGGCGGATCGCGCTGAGGAGCGTCTCCTCGGGGAAAATACCGGTGGCCGCCTGCAAGGCGCCGAGGGCCACCACGTTCTTCACCACCAGGCGTCCGAGCTCGGAAGCAATCCGGGTCAGGGGAACGCCGAAAGCCTTCACCCCCGCGGCGAGGGCGGGAACATCCGCGATCACCGAGCAGTCGTAGATGATGGTTCCCCCGGCCACCACGGTGGGACCGAACCGGGCGAGGCTTGGCGCGTTGAAGGCCACGAGGATGTGCGGCGATGGCGAAGCGGGTGAGAGGACTTCGGTGCGCGCAACGTGGACGTCCGCGTATGAAGTTCCGCCGCGGGATTCGGGGCCGTAGCTCGGAATGTGGGTGGCGTCGTAGCCCTCGTTGATTCCGGCCCGCGCGACGAGGAGTGCCGCGGTCTGGGCCCCGTCGCCGCCCGCGCCCGCGAACTTGAGAGCGATGTCCTCGGTTCCCCAGACCGATGGGAACGAGGCGCAGAAGCGGGGAGCCTTTTCGACGGAGCCTTCGAAAACCTCCATCAGCCGCGCGGGATCGAACACCGGGCTTCCCGGTCGCACGTGCTCGGGCGGATTTTCGATGTCCTTCTTCACCCCGAGCGGGAAGACCGCGGCCATCTTCTCCTTGACCCAATTCTCCGCTTCGGACGGGTTCATTCCGAGGTGAGTCGGACACTCGGCCAGAACCTCGACGAAGGCGAAGCCGCGGTTCTCGACCTGCAGCTTCAGCGCCTTGGTGATCGCCTTCTTCGCGCGCACGCGCTGCTTGGCGTCGTACAAAGCGACGCGCTCGACGTACACCGGCCCATCGAGGCCCGCGATCAGCTCGGCCATCTTGATGGGAGCGCCAAAGAACTCGGTCCGGCCCTCGGGGGTCGTGCTGGTGCGCTGGCCCATGAGTGTCGTCGGCGCCAGCTGGCCGCCGGTCATTCCATAGATCGCGTTGTTGATGAAGATCACGGTGATTGGAATCCCCATCTGTGCGGTACTCACGATTTCGGCCAGGCCGATGGAAGCCAGGTCGCCGTCGCCCTGGTAGCTGATGACGATGGAGTCGGGGTTTGCGGTCTTGTGGCCGAGGGCTACCGCGGGGGCCCGGCCGTGCGCGGCCTGGGTGTTGCCGACATCGAAGTAGTAATAGAGGAAGACGCTGCAGCCCACCGGAGACACCGCGATGGTGCGGTCCTGGACACCGAGTTCCTCGATGGCCTCCGCGAGGTATTTGTGGGCGAGGCCGTGACCGCAACCCGCGCAGTAATGAGTCGCCTGGCCCTTGAGCCCCTCGCCCTGGTCGTGGCGTTCGAACTTTTCGTAGAAGACGTTCACGCCGCCACTCCCCTTCCGAGGACCGCGCGGACGCGGTCCACAATTTCCCGCTGCTGCGGAAGAATCCCACCGAAGCGGTGGACGGAGTGGATCGTCGGCATCCGGTCGATGCCGGCGTGGCTCAGGGCGAGACGCATCTCGTCCTCGAGCTGCCCGTTCGAAGCCTCCACCACCACGATGCGCCGGGCCCTTTCGAGGAGCGGGCGCAGGGCGTCGATAGGGAACGGCCACAGCGAGATCGGGCGGAAGAGACCCGCCTTGATCCCCGACGCGCGCAACTCGCGCACCGCGCCCTTGGCCATGCGGCCGGGCGTGTTGCACCCGATGATCAGGACCTCGGCGTCGTCGGTCTCGAAGAGATCCGCGCGCTGCTCCGCTTTCTGGATCGCCGCGTACTTGGCGTTCAAGTGGTGGTTGTGAGCCTCGAGCTCCGGCTCGCTCAAGTGAAACGAGCAGATCAGGTTTCCCCGATGCGCGCGATCACCCCACACCGCCCAGTCCGGCAGCCCCGGCTTCACCGCGGTGTCGGGGAGCCGGACCGTGCCGGTCATCTGCCCGAGGTACCCGTCGCTCAAGATCACCACCGGGTTCCGGTAGCGGAAGGTGAGGTCGAAGGCGAGGATGGTGAGAGCGAGCATCTCCTGGGGAGTCGCGGGTGCGAGGACCAGCGCCTGGGTGTTGCCGTGACCCAGGCCGCGACACGCGAGCTTGATGTCGGACTGCTCGGGAGCGATGTTGCCAAGCCCCGGCCCGCCGCGCATCACGTTCACGAACACTCCGGGGAGTTCCGCCCCGATCATGTACGAGATGCCCTCGAGCATCAGGCTGAATCCGGGTGACGACGTGAAGGTCATGGCGGGCAGGCCCGCGCCGCCGCAGCCGTACATCATGTTCACGGCGGCGGTCTCCGACACCGCCTGCATGAAGACACCCTGGAGTTTCGGAAGGAGCTTCGCCATCAGCTCAGCTCCTTCCGTGGAGGGTGTGATCGGATACCCGTAGAAGTGCCGACACCCCGCGATCAGGGCGCCGATGGCCGAGGCGTAGTTGCCCTTGACCACAAGCGGCTCGACCGCCGGTAAAGGCAGACGCTCGTCGGGGATCGATTGGGGAACCTCGAGGACGGTGCTTCGCGGGCCGAAGAGAGCCTTGGGGTCTTCGAGCACGAAGTCCTTGCCGGGCTCAGCGCGCAGGCCATAGGGCTCGGGGCAGGCGGAAATGCACAGGCCGCAGCCGTTGCACGGCTCGAGGTCAAGGATCACCGGGACGAGGCCGGTGGCGTGGTTGATCTCCGTCCCGACGGTAATGCAGTGCTTGGGGCAGGACTCGATGCAGCGCCCGCAACCCTTGCAGAACTGGGGGAGGAGGTGGGGCTTTGGACGCTCGCGGACGGTGCTCATGGGACTTGCCTCCACACAGACGGTGCAGGCTCGATTCTAGGGATCGCGGCGGGATGGGAACAGGAAGATCACGTAGTCCATTTGACTCATGTGGCTCATGGGCGCGGGCGTATCTTGAGGGCGCCCTGGAGGCATCAAATGACGCACCCACCTGAGAGAAAGCCGATTCCCGTCCACCTCACCGCCTGCTGCCCCGAGGCCCAGGCCGACGGTGTCCCCTGCACGGAGCTCGGCCGCGATTGCGAACAGTGCGAACGAGCGGTCGCGGTTCGCGGTCCCGACCCCCTCGAGGGGGATCACTCGGACCACACCGATCCGTGGGCGGTGTGACCCAAGCCACCTTTACCTCTCGTCATTGCGAGGCCCCATTCCGTTGGTACCGGGCCGAAGCAACCCCCTCTTCCCAACTACCAACCTCTTCAGGTACCTTCCCGCCATGTGTAGACGAGTGACGTGCAGTCATTGCGACAAGCCGACGTACGCCGGTTGCGGCGCTCACGTCGAGCAGGTGCTCGCCGACGTGCCGAAAGGCGAGCGATGCCGCTGCCGCGAGGCGGTGAAGCCGGCTCCCGGAGCATTGAGGAAGGCATCGGGCGCTTCAGGCGGGTGGCTGGGCAGACTCTTCGGACAGAGGTGAGCGGCGACCCTGAATCCCGTATCGTAGGGGCTTCATGACAACCCTGCTTTGGAGCGCGGTGGTGCTGGGCTTCGTCCTGGGCCTGAGGCACGCGCTCGACCCGGACCACGTGGTCGCGGTCTCCACCATCGTGTCCGCCGAGCCCGACTGGCGGCGGTCGTCGCTCATTGGCTCGTTCTGGGGCCTGGGGCATGCCACTTCCCTGCTGATCCTGGGCGGCATCATCGTGGCCCTGCGGATCAACATCACGGAGCTCGCCGCCTCGCGCCTCGAGATCATCGTCTCGGTCATGCTCGTGGGCCTCGGGATCTACGCGATCCGCTCCGCGCGGGCGGGGTTCCGGCTGCACGCGCACAAGCACACTCACGAAGACGCCGGGGCCGGGGAGAAGAAGGAACACATCCATCTCCACGTCCACGAGCCTCATGTCCAGCCCGTCCACCAGCACGCGCATCCGCTCCGTTTCGGCCTGCGCCCCTATGCGATCGGCCTCGTGCACGGCATCGCGGGAAGCGGCGGCCTCGCCCTCCTGGTGATGGCGACCGCGAAAACCGCGACCGCGGGCCTTCTCTACCTGGCCGCCCTCGCCTTCGGCGCGCTCGTGGGCATGGGCATCCTCTCCGGGCTTTTGACCCTGCCGCTTTCCGCCCTGCGCACTCGATACGAGACGCTGCACCTGCGGTTCCAGTTCCTCTCCGGGGTGTGCAGCGTCGCCTTCGGCCTGTGGCTCTTCAGCGAACATCTCGCGGAGTTCATGTGAGGGAAGGCGCGGAGGCGCCGCCACGTCGACTCATCGTGGGTGTGACTGGAGCCACCGGTTCGATCTACGCGGTACGGCTGCTCGAGGCCCTGCGCAAGACCGAGGTCGAGAGCCATCTCGTCTTGAGCCGGTGGGGCGCGCGCACTCTGATCCATGAGACCGAGTTCACCCTCGACCAGGTCCGCTCGCTCGCCACTCACGCTTACAAGGAGAATGACCAGGGCGCCCGGATCTCGAGCGGTTCCTTCGTGACCATGGGGATGATCATCGTCCCGTGCAGCGTCAAGACCCTCGCCGACATCGCCCACGGCCACAGCGGCGAGCTGGTCCACCGCGCGGCCGACGTGGTCCTCAAGGAGCGGCGGCGCCTCGTTCTCGCCGTCCGCGAAGCCCCCTTCACCGACATCCACCTCGAGAACATGCTGAAGCTGTCGCGCATGGGCGTGGTGATCTCCCCGCCCATGCCCGCCTTCTACACCCGTCCGACGTCAATCGAAGAGATCGTCGACCACACCGTGGCACGCTGGCTCGACCTCTTCGGAATCCAGGTCGAGAACGCGAGGCGCTGGACCGGAGAAATGAGCGCAGGCGCGACGCCACCGCCCCTCCCACCGTCATCCCGGCGCAGGCCGGGGCCGAGCGCGAACCCTCGGTTGGCCGTCCGCGAAACTCCAAGAACCAAGAGGCCCCGCAAATGATCCGCCGCACCCTGCCGCTCTCCGCCCTCCTCCTGATCCTCTCGCCGGGGCCGCTTCTCGCCCGCCCCCTCAACAGCACCGACCTCTACAAGATGCGCTCGGTCGGCTCCGTGTCCCTGTCTCCGGACGGAACCCGGATCGCCTACGCGGTCGAGAGCAACGGCGCGACCGGCCGCCCGTATCGCCAGCTTTACCTGGCGAGCCTCCCCTCGGGCGAGCCGACCCGGGTGGGCGGCGAAACCGATCGGGCGGGCGGGGCCGCCTGGTCGCCCGACGGAAAGCTGATCGCCTTCAGCGGCAAGGTCGGAGACAAGAGTGGGCTGCACGTCGCGAACGCGGATGGCACCGGCATCCGGTTCCTGGCCGAGATCACCGACACGAACTCACCCCTGACCTTCGAGGGCTCCACGTTCGACTGGTCGCCGGACAGCAAACAGATCGCTTTCGTATCCACGGTTCCCGGCCCCGAAACGAAAGACGCCACCGGCGATCCCATCGTGATCACCCGATACCTCTACAAGCCCGACGCGGGCGAGGGCAACACGCGCTTCAACGACAACCGGCGGCGAGAGATCTTCGTCATCGATGTGGCCGGAGGAACGCCGAAAGCACTCACCACCGGCCCGCGCGAGTACCACTCGATCGACTGGTCGCCCGACGGCCGCGAGATCCTGGCCGTGTCGAACCTCGATCACGATCCCGACTCCTTCTACAACCAGGATGTCGTCGCCATCTCGCCCGGCAGCGGAGCGATCCGGCGCATCACCACCACGGAGAGTGCTGAGTACCAGCCGAAGTTCTCGCCGGATGGGAAGCAGATCGTCTTCCTCGGCACGAAGCGCGGTCTCACCGATCTCGAGACCACGATGGAGGACACACACGTCTGGGTCATGAACGCCGATGGAACCTCCCGACGTGAGATCGGCTCCGTGATCGACAACCGTCAGGGCAACCACAGCTTCTCGCCGGATGGAGCCTCGGTCTACTTCACCGCACTCGATCGCGGCCATGTCCGCCTGCATCGCGTGGCCCTCGCCACCGGGAAGGCCGAGACCGTGATCTCCGATCCCGGCTCGGTGGGCGGCTACTCGATCGCGGCGAACGGATCGATCGCGTACACGTTCGCGAGCCCGTCCGACCTGGCCCAGCTCTTCGTCCGCGAGACGAACGCTCCCGCACCCGTTCGCAAGGGCATGCCCGCCGGAGCGAAGGTCGGGGGCCCCGGCCCGGCGCGACTGCTCACCAACCTCAACAAGGAAGCGCTCGCCGGGGTCGACATCGCCCCGGTGCAGAACTTCACGTTCGTGGCCGCCGACTTCAAGTTCGAGATCGAGGCTTTCCTCACCCTGCCTCTCGGCCGCACCGCCGACTCGAAGCATCCGATGATCGTCATGATCCACGGCGGACCGCACGGCCAGCAGGGACCCGCGCTCAACTTCAAGTCGC
>JANMVV010000039.1:0-25155 GCA_031392925.1 Vicinamibacteria bacterium | reverse complement strand
CCCGCTTTCGTCGCGAGGCCCAGGTCCTCGCCACCCTCAATCACCCCAACATCGCGGCGATCTTCGGGCTCGAGGAGAGTCAGTCGACCGGCTCCGGACAAGAGACGGTTCACGCTCTCGTGATGGAACTGGTCGAAGGCGAGGACATCGCCGCCCGACTGAAGCGGGGTGCGATTCCGGTGGCCGAAGTCCTCGCGATTGCCCGGCAGATCGCCCTTGGTCTTGAAGAAGCGCACGAGAGAGGGATCGTCCACCGCGACCTCAAACCGGCGAATCTGAGACTGACCCCGGACGGCAAGGTCAAGATCCTCGACTTCGGCCTGGCCAAAGCCTACGAGAACAACACAGCCGCGTCCGCCGCGAGCGTCTCGCTTTCACAATCACCCACGACCTCGCGTCCCCTGACCGAAGTCGGGTTCGTTCATGGCACGCCCGCCTACATGAGCCCGGAACAGGCGCGGGGAACGGCGCTCGACCAGCGTTCGGACATCTGGGCGTTTGGCTGCGTCGTTTACGAGATGCTGGCGGGTCGGCGCGCATTTTCAGGAAGCACGTCCTCGGACATCATTGCGAAGATCCTCGAGCGCGAGCCGGACTGGACGCTCCTTCCTGTCGACACGCCACCCGGACTGAGGCGAACCCTTCAACGCTGCCTGCAGAAGGACCTGAAGCAGCGCTTGCGTCACATCGGCGACGCCGTGCTCGAACCGGACTCGATCGTTCAAGGAGAAATCCCCACGGGGGCAGCGCCGAAGCTCGCGTTCCGCCGCTTGACCGCCGCCCTCGCACTGGCGGGATGGGCGGTCGCGGCCGCGCTGTTGCTGCGGTCTGGCCCGCCGACACCTTCGTGGACTCGTCGACCCGTCGAGTTCGAGATGGACGCCGGCGATCCTCAGTCGCTCGCCGTCTCCGCGGACGGCCAGACCATCGTCTGGGTAGCGCCGGGCGCCGACGGTACCTCGAGGGTCCGGTTGCGGTCCCTACACACCGCAACCGCGCGCGAGCTACCCGGGACAGAGGGGGCGAGCTACCCGTTTCTCGCTCCCGACGGCCAGGCCCTCGCGTTCTTCTCCGGCGGGCAGCTCAGACGCATCGACGTCGCGTCGGGCAGCGTCCGGATTCTCGTCCCGGACGTCTCGGACGTTTCGCTCGGCGGCACCTGGAACGCGGCCGGCCAGATCGTGTTTTCGAATCGCTTCGGACTGAGAGTGATGTCGGCTACGGGCGGCGAAACGCGGGAGGTCGCGGCCCTCGACCGGACTCGCCAGGAAAACTCTCTCCGGTTTCCACTGTTCCTGCCCGACGGCCGGCACTTTCTGTATGTCGCCAGAAGCGGACGCCCGGAAAAGAGCAGCGCCTATCTGGGCTCGCTCGACGGTCCGCCCAGACGCCTTTTCGCAACCCTGTCCAAGGTGGCGTTCGCGGCGCCCGGGTACTTGTTGTTCCTCCGCGGAAACACCCTCGTCACCCAGCGATTCGATCCAGACTCCCTCAAGCTCGATTCCGACACCGCGACTGTGGCCACTGAGGTGGCGGGCCGCACGCTCGGCGTCGGCGGCGCCTTCGCGGTGTCGGACACCGGCCTGCTGGTCTACACGCACGCGGCGCCCCCGGCCACGGTCAGCCTGCACTGGTTCGATCGGTCCGGGCGCAACCTGGGCGTGTTCGCTGAGGCCGACTCCTACACGCAGTTTCGCATCGCGCCCGACGGACGACGGGTGGCCGCGGCGATCGAGGACGAAAAGGCGGGCAGTCGAAGCGTGTGGATCCTGGAAGGCGGCCACACCCCGACCCGCCTCACCTTTCCCGGCACCCACGACTGGGAGCCCGCGTGGTCTCCCGACGGCGAACGCATCGCCTTCGGCTCCTACCGTGACGGCCTGCTGAACATCTACTCCAAGTCCGCGAGTGGATCGGGCAAGGACGAGGCTCTGGTCCTGTCCGACTTTCAGAAGGACCTCGGCGACTTCTCGCCGGATGGACGCTTCCTCGCCTACCGCGACACCCAGCGGAACGTAACCGGCGACATCGTGGTCGCGGAACTCTCGGGAACGCGGAGGCGCATCGCCTTGCCCCCGAGCGACGCGGCCGAGCTCTCCCCGCGCTTCTCCGGCGACGGCCGCTGGATCGCCTACGTGTCCGACGAGACGGGCGTGGGAGAGGTGTTCGTCCAGCCCTTCCCTCCCACCGGCGCCAAATGGCAGGCCTCGGTCGGCGGCGGAGAGAGCCCGGCCTGGCGCGGGGACGGCGGTGAGTTGTACTACGTGGATCGGCGGGGAATGGTGATGGCGCTGACGGTCGACAAGCGCGCGGCCTCATTCGCGCCAGGCCGGCCGCAGCCGCTCTTTGTCGCCGGGCTCCGAAGCAGGTTCGAAGGCTCCTACGATGTGACCCGGGACGGAACGCGGTTTCTGGTGTCGGTAGCTACGCCCAGGGGCCGGGCGCCCCGGGCGACCGTCGTTCTCAACTGGGCGGAAGCCCTGAGGAAGTAGCAGAGGCTTCAGTCGGCACGGGCGTGAGCTGCACGTCGATCTGCTGGCGGGCGCTCTGTTCGGGGTCGATGCAGGGCAGGGCGCGCTATGTGGCGGAGGAAGTCCGTTTCGTTGGCGGAACGAAAGAGTCGAGATTCTCTTCATGGATCGCTGCCAGGACGATTGCCCGCCTCCCTGTTGGCCGGCCGATAGCTGATCGCGGGGGCCGCGGGATTGCTTCAGGCCCTGCGAAACGGAGTGGGCCTTCGCAATGACGGAGCGGGGAGGGCGGATAGGTCATTTGCACTAGCGCCTTTCGCTCCCCTCGCTCGGCTAAAATCGACCTCCTACACGAAACGCCCACACGAGGCTCCGGCCCTTCTCTCGCGGCCGCCCACATCCAAGGAAGAAGAAGGCACCCATGTCGACCGGCTCCAAGATCACCATCGCAAACGGCGTACTCAATGTTCCCGACGATCCCATCATTCCTTTCGTCGAGGGCGATGGCACGGGTCGCGACATCTGGCGCGCTTCCGTGCGCGTGTTCGACGCGGCGGTCGCGAAGTGCTACGGCGGCAGGCGAAAGATCCACTGGCATGAGGTCCTGGCCGGGGAGAAGGCGTTCAACGCGACCAAGGAGTGGATGCCCGCGCAAACCCTCACCGACTTCCGCCAGTATCTCGTCGGCATCAAGGGCCCGCTCACGACACCGATCGGCGGCGGTATCCGGTCGCTCAACGTGGCCCTGCGGCAGGAACTCGACCTCTACACCTGTCTCCGCCCCGTGCGCTACTTCAAGGGCGTGCCGACTCCGGTGAAGAAGCCCCAGGACGTCGACATGGTGATCTTCCGCGAGAACACCGAGGACATCTACGCCGGCATCGAGTGGGCCGAGGGCACGCCGGAGGGCAAGAAGGTCATCGCCTGGCTTCAGACGGAGATGAAGGTGAAGAAGATCCGCTTCCCCGAAACCTCGGGCGTCGGCATCAAGATCATCTCCCGCGAGGGCACGGAGCGCCTGATGCGCGCCGCCATCAGGTACGCGATCCAGTTCAAGCGGAAGAGCGTCAACATCGTCCACAAGGGCAACATCATGAAGTTCACGGAAGGCGCCTTCCGTGATTGGGCCTACGGCCTTGCCACCAAGGAGTTCCGTTCCCAGATCGTGACCGAGCGCGAGTCCTGGGTCTTGGACAACGTCGAGAAAAACCCGAAGCTCACGCCGGAAGAGAACGCGAAGATGATCGATCCCGGCTTCGCCATGATGACCCCGACGCAGCAGGCGGAACTCGTGGCCGAGGTCAACACTGTTCTCGCCCTGGTGCCAACCCACGGCAACGGCCAGTGGAAGTCGAAGATCCTCATCAAGGACTCGATCGCCGACATCACGCTGCAGCAGGTGCTCACGCGTCCGAAGGAGTTCGAGGTCATCGCGACCCCGAACTTGAACGGCGACTATCTCTCCGACGCCCTCGCCGCCCAGGTGGGCGGCATCGGGATCGCGCCGGGTGGCAACATCAACTACGAGACCGGCCACGCCATCTTCGAGGCGACCCACGGCACCGCCCCGAAGTACGCCGATCTCGACAAGGTGAACCCGGGCTCGGTCATCCTGTCCGGCTGCATGATGCTCCGCTACCTGGGCTGGGTTGAAGCGGCGGACGCCATCGAAGCCGGCATTGAGAAGTCGATCGACCAGAAGCGCGTCACCTACGACTTCGCCCGCATGATGGAGAACCCGACCGAAGTGAAGTGCTCGGGCTTCGCGGACGCCATCATCAGCAACCTCTAACCGCCCCTTTCATCAACCCAAGAGAGTCACGACCATGAAGACCCCCGTTCGCGTCGCTGTTACCGGGGCTGCCGGCCAGATCGGCTACAGCCTCCTCTTCCGAATCGCCACCGGCGCGATGCTGGGCAAGGATCAGCCCGTCATCCTTCAGTTGCTCGAAGTGACGCCCGCACTCGGCGCTCTCAAGGGCGTCGCCATGGAGCTCGACGACTGCGCGTTCCCGCTTCTCGCAGGCATCGTGCAGACCGATGATCCCAACGTCGCCTTCAAGGACGCGGACATCGCGATGCTGGTGGGCGCGCGACCGCGGAGCAAGGGCATGGAACGGGGCGAGCTTCTTTCCGCCAATGCCGCGATCTTCACGGTTCAGGGCAAGGCCCTCGACGCGGTGGCTAAGCGGTCGGTCAAGGTCCTCGTGGTCGGCAATCCCGCGAACACCAACGCCTACATCGCGATGAAGTCCGCGCCGGGGCTGTCCCCGACCTGCTTCACCGCCATGCTGCGGCTGGATCACAATCGCTCGCTGTCGCAGATCGCGGCAAAGACCGGGAAGCCGGTGGCCTCCATCAAGAAGATGGTGGTGTGGGGCAACCACTCCGCGACCCAGTATCCCGACTATCGCTTCGCCACCATTGACGGGTCGTCGGTGAAGGACACGATCAATGACCCAGGCTGGAACAAGGACACGTTCATTCCCACCGTGGCCAAGCGGGGCGCTGCCGTGATCGAGGCGCGCGGCCTGTCGTCGGCGGCCTCGGCCGCGAATGCGGCGATCGCCCACATGCACGACTGGGTGCTTGGCTCGGACGGCGAGTGGGTGACCATGGGCGTGCCCTCGGATGGCAGCTATGAGATTCCTCCCGGCACGGTCTATGGCTTCCCGTGCACCACGAAGGACGGGAACATCACCATCGTCACCGGTCTCGACATCGACGCCTTCTCACGCGAACGGATGACCGCGACGCTGAACGAACTCAACGAAGAGCGCGAGGGTGTGAAGCATTTGCTCGGCTAGCAACTCCGTCCAGCCTCTACCCAGCCGGCAGTAGTCGACACGCCCGCCCTCTCGTCATTGCGAGGCCCAAAGCCGTTGGCAGTGGGCCGAAGCAACCCCTACCGGAGTCCCTACCAGGCTTGGTAGTGGCTGGACGGGATTGCTTCGGCCCAATACCAACGGCTTTGGGCCTCGCAATGACGAGAGGTCAATGGGGCTGGGTAGTGTGGTACCAATGACGAGAGGTCAATGGGGCGGACCCAGTCACCGCGGCGGTAAGCTCGCACGGATCATGGCCCGCGCGCGCACTGCAGAAACCCCCGCCCTTCGCAGCGGCGGGCGGACTCTCGACAAGCCCGCGGTCGAGCGGATCCGCAAGCAACTCGATCGGGTCCTGTCGAGTGCGACCTTTCAGAAGGTCGACCGCTTGAAGCGATTCGTCAACTTCATCGTGGTCGAGACGGTCGCGGGCCGGGGCGACCAGTTGAAGGAATACGTCGTCGGCACCGAGGTCTTCGGCAAGGACCAGTCGTTCGATCCGCGCAACGATCCGATCGTCCGGGTGCAGGCGCGCCGGCTGCGAGCCCGCCTCGACCAGTATTTCCGCGACGAGGGAGAGGCGGACGAGTTCATCATCGAACTGCCCAAGGGCGGGTACGTCCCGACCTTCAAGCCGCGGCCGAGCAGGGAGACCGCCAAGGCCGCGTTCGCGGCAACCGTCAGCCAGAATGCGGTGGCGGTGCTCACGTTCACCGACGACAGTTCCACCGGGACTTTCGGTCACCTGTGCCGGGGCATCCGGCAGGAGATCGTGCATCAGCTGGCCCAGATTCCGGCGCTTCGAGTCATCGCCTGGGATCCATCGCAGGCCGGGGGTGGCGACATTCGAGAGGCGTCGAGAACGCTCGGGGCCGGCATGGTTATCGCTGGAGCGGTCGGCAATGCGGGCGGTCGCCTGCGGGTTACCGCTCAACTCATCGATACCGCGAGCGGATGCTATCGGTGGTCCGAGTCCCTCGAACACACCGGCAAGAACACGCTGGCCCTGCAGGCCGAGGTCGCCCAGGTGGTCATGAAGAGGGTGCGAAAGGATCTGCCCGACCTGCCTGCGTCGCCGATCACGGGTCGCATCACCGAGAATCTGGCCGCTCACAATCTCTATCGGCAAGGTCGATATCACCTCGAGCAGCGCTCGGAAGAAGGGCTGCTGAAGGCGGCCGACTTCTTCCAGAAGGCCCTGGTCGAGGACCCGCAGTACGCCCTGGCGCTCAGCGGCCTCGCCGATGCGTATGGTTTGCTGACGCACTACGGGGTGTTGCCCCCAAACGACGCCTGGGCCAAGGCCGCGTCGAGCGCGGCCGCCGCGGTGATGCTGGACGGAGCCTCCGCCGAGGCCCGCACCTCCCTGGCCCATGTGAAGTCCACTCAGGGCTGGGACTTTCGGGGCGCGGAGCAGGAATTTCAGCGCGCCATCGCCATCGATCCTCGATACGCCACCGCCCATCACTGGTACGCGATGTCCTGCCTCGCGCCCATGGGGCGGCTCGATGAAGCCCTCGATCAGATCCGCCAGGCGCAGTCGCTGGATCCGGTCTCTCCCATCATCGCCCGTGATCTGACCATGATTCATTTCTACCGGCGCGAGTTCGACGCCGCGCTCGAGCAATGCGACCACACCATCGAGCTCAATCCCCACTTCTCCGCGGGCTACTGGACGCTCGGGCTGGTCCAGGAACAGAGAGGCGATTTCGAGGAATCCACTGCGGCCTTCCAGCGAGCCGTCCAGCTTTCGCCGCAGAGCCCCAGGATGCATGGGGCCATGGGAAGAACCTTCGCGCTCTCCGGTCAGTCGAAGATGGCCACCGGGATCCTCAAGAAACTGCAGGTTCTCTCGAAGAGTCGATACGTCTCCCCGTGCGAGTTTGCCCTCATCTATTTCGCCCTGGGCCAGGCCGATCAGGGCTTCCGGTGGCTGTCCAAGGCGTGCCAGGACCGTTGTTTCGAGTTGACCGCGATCAACGTCGATCCCAGGTTTGACCTCCTCAAGGGAGATCGGCGATTCGTCCGGATCGCGGGCGATGTGGGCCTGAACTGATCAGGGCCGCGCGCGCCGGCTATTTCGCGGTCGGGCTGAGTCTCTTGGTCGGGTCGATCAGAAATGTGAGCGCGCCGCCAAGGACGTAGACAAAAGCCGTGACGTAGAAAGGGACGGTCCACGAACTCCACCACTGGACCGCGTACCCCACGACCAGCGGAGAGATCGCGCCCCCGATGTTGCCAAAGGTGTTCATGGCGCCCGACACCGTGCCCGCGCTCTCGCCGCCCACGTCGTGGCACATGGACCAGCACGCGCTGACGTTGAGATCGGCCACGCCCAGCGTGGCCGCGAGCAGGATCGAGGCCACGATGGGGTTCTCGGTCTGGGCGGCCGCCACGAGCAGGGCGCCGCTCAGGGGCAGCGTGACCACGCCGATCCGTCGTCCGATCCGCAAGCCGCGGGTCTTGACCAGATGGTCGGTGAGCCGCCCTCCGAGGAAACTGCCGCAGGCGCCGGTGAGCAGGATGACACCCGCGATCCAGCCCGCCTGAGACACCGAGAAGCCTCGCGCCTCCCGGAGATACGTCGGCAGCCAGGTCAGATTGAAGTAGAGCGTGTAGGCCATGCAGAAATACATCATGCAGATCATCAGCAGATTCGAGGACAAGAGCGCGCTCCACGGCAGCCTCGGAGGATGATCCGGCCCAAGGCCCTCCCTGATCGTCTCGAGTTCGGCGGCATTCACGGACGGGTGATTCGCGGGATCGTCCCGGAACCAGCGGCGCCAGGCCACGCACCAGACGACGCCCAGCAGGCCGCAGACGAAGAACGACTTTCGCCAGCCGATCCAGGCCATGAGCATGACCACGAGCGGCGGAGCCATCGCCCCGCCCAGCCGGCTCCCCATGAAGACCACACCGTGCGCGCTCCCTCTCTCCGGGGCGGGGAACCACCTTGCGAAGGTTCTGGAGATATTCGGATACGCGCCCGCCTCTCCGACTCCAAACAGAAATCGCGCGACCAGAAGGGATGCGAAGCTCCACGCCGCGCCGGTCAGCATCGTGAATGCCGACCACCACAGGACGATGCGAGTGAGCACCCGGCGGGGGCCCACCACGTCGCCCCACCAGCCGCTCGGGATCTCGAACGCGGCGTACGCGAAGGTAAAGGCGCTGAAGACCCAGCCCATTTGAATCGTGGAAAGACCCAGTTCCCCGCGGATCGCAGTCGCGGCCGACGCGATCGCCACCCGGTCGACGTAGGTGATGATCGAGAGCGCGAGCGCGAAGTTGAGGAGGGTGTAACGCCCTCGCGTTGCCTTTTCCATGCCCACCGTTGTGCCCAGGGATGGGCGTGTTGCTAGCTGCCCTTGCGGTAGATGTCGTTGATGTTCCAGTGCCCGGGAGTGGGCGTGGGCACATTCTCCATCGGAACCTGAATGACGGTCGAGACGTTCGCCGCGAGCGCTTCGACGAGTGCCGGATACAGCTCGCTCGCCGCCCCGATCTTCACGCCGCGCGCGCCGAAGGACCGGGCCATGGCCGCATAGTCGACCGCGTAGGGCTTGCCGTCGCAAAGGAACATGCAGCCAAAGGTCGTGCCGTAGTGCATGTTTTCGAGGCCGGCGATGGTTCCGAAGCCGGCGTTGTCCATCACCACCCATACCACCGGGAGGCCGATCTCCATCGCGGTTGCGATCACCGAGGGATTGGAGCCGAAGCCGCCGTCGCCGATGAGAGCGACCGCGGCGCGCTTCGGCTGCGCCATCTTGACCCCGAGCACCGCGGCCGGGCCGAAGCCCATGGTGGCAAGCCCGCTTGGCGTAATGAAGGTCCCGGGAACCGTGATTCCGAACTGCTGGCCCACGCCGTTCTTGTTCCAGCCCACGTCCGTTACGATGAAGCCGTCCTCGGGGACGGCCTTGCGAAGGTCGCTCAGGATGCGTTCCGGGCGGAGCGGATATTGGTCCGACTTCCACTCGCCGGCCCAGTTGGCCGCGAAGGCTTTGTGCGCTGCGGCAATCTCGGACCGCAATTCGGCATGCGGCCGCGCCGCCTTGTCGCGGGCCGCGAGTGCGAGCTGGCCGAGGGCGAGCTTCGCGTCCGCGATAGCACCCAGCTCGGTGGGGAAGTTGCGACCGATCTCGGCCTCATCGGCGTCGATATGAATGAGCCGGGTCGGCGGCATCTCGAAGGTGAAACGCGGATCCCAGGACGAGGAGTTCGCTTCGGCGAGCCTCGTGCCCACCGCGAGGATCACATCCGCGGTGCGGCACTTCTCGTTGGCGATGGGCGTGCCCCAGAAGCCGGTCATGCCCAGAAGCAGGGGGTGTCCATCGGGCAGGCATCCCTTGCCCATCAGGGTGTGGGCGACGGGAATCTCGAGAGCTTCCGCGAGCGCTCGAAGCTCCCCGGTGGCCCGCGCCGAGAGCACGCCTCCGCCCGAATAGATGACCGCGCGCTTGGCGCTCGAAAGCGCGTTGATGATGCGTGAGACCGCGTCCTTGCTGAGGGCCGGACGCTCCATGGCGGCCGGGATCTGGTGGAAGGCGTCTACCGGGAGGTCCGCGGAGAAGATGTCCATGGGAACGGAAACGAGAACCGGCCCCGGCCGTCCCGCCTGCGACAGATGGAAGGCGCGTTCGATGACCCGCGGCAGATCGGCCGGGCTATCGACCCGGTAGACCCTCTTGCAGAAAGGCCGGTAGATCTGGAACTGGTCCGCATCCTGGTGCAGATTCACTTCCTGATGCGGATGGCGGCCGTAGTAGTGGGAGGGAATGTCTCCTGAGATGACCACCATCGGGATCGAATCCAGGGCGGCGTTCGCGACTCCGGTGGCGGCGTTGGTCAGCCCGGGACCGAGGTGAGTGAGCAGGACGCCGGGCTTGCCGGAGGCGCGCGCGTATCCGTCGGCGGCGTGAGCCGCGACCTGCTCATGTCGGGACGACACAAAACGGATCCGGCTTTTGCCCAGCGCGTCGAGGAAAGCGATGTTGGTGTGGCCGCAGAGGCCGAAGACGACCTCGACCCCCAGCCTTTCCAGGTATTCCGCAAGCAGGTAGGAAGCGATGCGCGTTTCCGCCTTGTGCTCTTGCCGGGCCGGTGCGCGTTGGGTCAACGTGGCCATGATTCGTGTCTCCGTTTCTGACCGTCTCTCAAAGCGGGCATCAGAGCGCTTCCGTGCCGTAAAACTCGCCGAACAACTCTTCCTCCGAGGGCTTGTCCTCCGGAATGGGCCGGCTGACCCAGGTGACATTCATGTAGTGCTTCAGGGAGATGTTCTCGTTCGTAATGTTGCCGCCCCAGATGCCGCAGCCCATGCTCGAGGTCATGGGCATGCCGTTGGTGAACGTCCCGGCGTTCGATCTGGACTGGACCTGGCGGACCATCATTCGGCTTACCGGCGCCACGAGGGCCAGCCGGTGGATGTGCTCGTCGTTGAAGGAGTAGATCCCGCAGGAATGTCCCTTGCCGGCGGTGTCGAAGATCCGAGTGACCATCTTGAGGGCCATGTCGAAGCCGGTGAACCTGAAGACGCCCAGCACGATGCCGAGTTTCTCGGTTGAGAACGGGTAGTCCTTCCCGATCCCCGTTTCCTCGACCATGAGGAAGGTCTTGTCCGCGGGAATCCTGAACCCGGCGCGCTCGGCCACCGTGCTCGCCGAGCGCGCGATGGTGTCGGGCGTGCGGTGTCCCTCCGCGTCCCAGTACGCGACCTGCAGCTTCTTCTTCTCGTCCTCGCCCACGAGATACCCGCCCTCCACCTGCAGTTGCTGAAGCATCGCCTCGTAGATGGAGGCGTCGATCAGGATATTGCCGTCGGCGGAGCACCCGGAGCCGTTGTCGTTGGTCTTGCTGATTCGGGTGTTTCGAGCCGCCTCGGCCACATCGGCGGTTTCGTCGACCACCATGGTGGCGTTCCCGGCGCCGACACCGTACGCGGGCTTGCCCGAGCTGTAGGCCGCCTTCACCATGGCCGGCCCTCCGGTCGCGATGGTGAGGTCGCAGATCGACATGAGCTCATTGGCGAGGGGGATGGAGGGCCGCTCGAGGCACTGCAGGAGATCCTCGGGCGCCCCCAGTTTCTTGAGCGCGTGACGCATGAGCCGCACGACTTCGCTGGTGGTCTTCTTGCTCCCGGGATGCGGCGAGAAGATGACGGCGTCCTTGCACTTGATCGCGTAGATGGCGGTGCTGACCGGGGTCACGTAGGGGCTGGTCACGGGAATCAGTGAGGCGATCACGCCCGCGGGCTTCGCGTATTTGACGATGCCCTTCTCGGGAATCTCTTCGATGATCCCCATGCTCTTCTGGCGAAGAGTGTCCCGGAGAATCCCCAGGACCTTGGACCGGCGCGTGGGCTCGCGGCCGCCCATGCCGGTTTCGTCGACGCTCATGTTCGCGAGCCGGATCGCGGTCTTCTCGTTTCCTCCCGCCCAGGCGATGGCGCGGCAGAGCCGGTCGACTGCGGCCTGGTCGAGGCCTTCGACCGCGCGCATGGCCGCCCTGGCCTTTTGCAGGCACTGATCGGCGAGTTCCTTCTCCTCGGCAGTGATCGTCCGCGGGGCCATGGGTTCCTTTGGTTACCTCACTCGACCGGACGGGGAGGGACCCCGTCGTACTCGACGTCGAATCTGATCCGCATGGGCTTCTCTCTCGCGTACTCCTCCGCGACCTCTGCCGTGAGTCCGGCCACGCGACCGATCATGAAGATGAACTTGCCGGCGGAAGGCGCGAAGCCAAGTTCATGGAGAACCGCGGCGAGGGCGCCGTCCACGTTCGTGGGAATCGCCTTCCCGCGTTCATGCAGGGCCGCCTCGACCGCCCGAACGAAAGCCACTCCCTTCCCGGAAAGTCCGGCCTCCCGCGCCATGTCGAACAGGACCTCGACCCGGGGATCCTTGCTGTGCACCCGGTGCCCGAAACCCGGCACCAGTCTCTTCGCGGCCGCAGCCTCCGTCACTGCTTTTTTTGCGGCGTCCTCAATGGAGACGCCATCTCGAAGCGTCTCTTCGATCCCGGCCGCGATCAGCTCCATGCAGGCCATCCCGGCGCCGCCGTGATCCGTCCCCACCGCGAGCAGGCCCGCCGCGACCGCCGCGGAAAGTGATTCCCGATTCCCTGAGGCCGCGAGCCGGGCGGTGGCGCACGAGGGGGCCCCGGCGCCGTGATCCGCCACCGCGATGAGGATCGCGTCCATGAGGCGGCGCTCTTTTTCAGTGGGCAGGCGCGCCTGATGGAGCACGAAAACCAGGTCCGTGAACGTGGTTTTCCGCATCAGATCCGTGATGCTGTAGCCGCGGATCCAGATGTTCGTCTCGTTCGAATTGGCAATCGCGGTTCGCCAGGAATTCATAGAAGTGTGGGCGGATTATCAGCGGTCTGGCTCCAGCCTAACGGTCTTTTACGGTACTCGCACCGTTACTTCCTTGCCGCGCCGCCCTCCGCCTGTTAGTCATATGGTCCATAACGTTTCGTCATGACGTCGTCATGGCGTCGAGAGACATCGCTCAGCCCGGGATGTGTTGAGCAGCAATCATCACCAAGGCGATTTCGGGAGAAGGAACCATGAACGTGAACAAAACGAGAAGGCTCCAGACGGCAATCGGGATGGTCGCGCTGTGGCTTCTGGGCGCCGGGGTGGCGAGGGCCCAGTCGGTGTCGGGTTCGCAACTCTCCGGCACGGTGAAAGACTCCACCGGAGGTGCGCTTCCCGGCGCCACGGTCACCATGACCAAGACCGATACCGGGCAGACGCGAACCGTGAACGCAGGGGGCGATGGCTCGTATTCCTTCCCCAACCTGCCGATCGGGCCCTATCAGCTCAAGGCCTCTCTCCAGGGCTTCAACACCTACGTGCGGGACGGCATCGTGCTCCAGGTCGGGAGCAACCCGGTGGTGAACGTATCGCTGGCCATCGGCACCCTGGGTGAGACCATCACCGTGAATGCGGATGCGGCGCTGATCGAGACCCATAGCACGGCGGTGGGACAGGTGATCGACAACCAGAAAGTGACCGAGCTGCCTCTCAATGGGCGCCAGGTGACGGAATTGATCTTCCTGTCCGGCCTCGCCACCTCGGCGCCCGCCGGAGACCTCAACACGAACAAGAACTTTCCCACCGTGACCATCTCCGTGGCGGGCGGCCAGGCCAACGGAATCAGCTACATCATGGACGGAGGGACGCACAACGATCCCTTCAACAACCTCAACCTGGCCACACCCTTCCCCGACGTCATCCAGGAATTCAAGGTCGAAACGAGCGCTCTCCCCGCCCGCTACGGTCACCACGCTGCTTCCACCGTGAACGTGGTCACCAAGTCGGGCGCGAACAAGGTCACGGGCAACCTCTTCGAGTTCATGAGGAACAAGGCCTTTAACGAGAAGAACTACTTCGCCACCGCCAAGGACAACCTGACCCGCAACCAGTTCGGCGGCACCATCGGGGCGCCGATCATCAAGAACAAGATGTTCTTCTTCGGCGGCTATCAGGGCCGGATCGAGAAGAGCAACCCGCCCGAAACCCTCAGCTACGTGCCCACCGCGGCCATGCGTGCCGGCGACTTCACCACCTTCGCTTCGCCCGCCTGCAACGCCGGCCGTCAAGTCAACCTCGCGGCTCCGTTCGTGGGCAACAAGATCGATGCTTCGCGCCTGAATCCGGTTGCCGTGAACATGATGAAGTACCTTCCGGTGCCCGACGACCCCTGCGGCGCCATCCGCTACGGAATTCCGAACAACAGCACCGAGCACCAGGGGCTCGCCAAGGTGGACTACACGATCAGCCCGAGGCAGAGCGCGTTCGCCCGGTACTTCTACGCGGTCTACGACAATCCGGCCACCTACGACGGAAAGAACATCCTGACCCTCTCCCGTACCGGGCAGAACAACCAGGTTCACTCCCTGGTGCTCGCCCACAACTACGAGTTCTCTTCGTCGACCTTCAACTCCCTCCACGTGACCTTCAACAAGACTCTGAATGATCGGCCGCTGCCCAAGTACTTCACCGCCACCGACCTCGGGAGCAAGGTCACGAGCCCCCTCGAGGGCTACGTGGGGCTCAACATCACCGGCAACGGCTTCGCGGTCGGCAACGGCGGGACGAACCCGGGCTTCTTCAACTCGAATTCCTACCAGCTGGCGGACGACCTCGACTTCATCCGCGGGAAGCATCAGCTGTCGGTCGGTGTGAACCTGATCTACAGCAAGATTCAAACCCTGAACAACCGACCCACCAACGGCGCCTTCACTTTCAACGGCCAGGTCACTGGTCTCTCCCTCGCCGATCTGATGGTGGGGGCCATCAGCGGCGGCATGATTCAGGGCAACCCGGTTTATGACAACGACGAGGGCAAGTACGTCGGAGCCTATGTGCAGGACAACTGGAGAATCCATCCCGACGTCCTGCTGAACATCGGACTGCGGTGGGAGCCCTTCCACCCGATTCAAAACACCAATGGATGGGTGAGTCACTTTGAGCAGTCCGCTTTCGCCGCGGGAACCCACAGCAAGGTCTATCCGCAGGCTCCGGCCGGGCTGACCTTCCCGGGCGACGCGGGGTACCCCGACAAGGGCACGACCTTCGGCAAGAACAGCAACTTTGCTCCGCGGGTGGGCCTGGTGTGGACTCCGGGCAAGAATGGGTTGACCAGCGTCCGTGCCTCCTGGGGCATCTTCCTCGATTCGCCCCATCTGTTCTTCAACACGCGCTTTGCCAACAATCCTCCCTGGGGCGCGCAGATCACGCTCTCGAATCCGGCCGGGGGTCTCTCCGACCCGTACTCGACCTACCCCGGAGGCAATCCGTTCCCCGCGCTCAACACCCAGTGGCAGACCGCCGCCTTCCCGACTGCGGGCGTTTACGTAAACACGCCGATCAACCTTCAGCCCACGTCCCTGCAGCAGTGGAACCTCAGCGTGCAGCGCCAGGTAAAGCAGTGGCTGCTGGCCGTCAGCTATCTTGGAACCAAGTCGACTCACCTGTGGAGAGCCACCGAACTCGACCCCGCCGTGTTCGGACAGGGGGCGACCACGGGCAACACGAACGCTCGGCGTGTCCTGACCCTCCAGAATGCCGATCAGGGCAGGTTCTACGGCACCATGGGCCAGCTCGATGACAGCGGCCGCGCGAGCTACAACTCGCTGTTCGTGCAACTGCAGCGCCGCCTCAAGGGCGGTCTGAGCGCGCTCACCAACTGGACCTTGTCCAAGTGCATGAGCGATCCCGCCACCACGGAACTCACCGGTCCGACCATCGTGAACCCGGCCAACCCGGATCTCGATTACGGCCCTTGCTCCTCCGATCGACGGCATGTCGTCAACCTTTCGATTGTGTACACCACGCCCCACATCGCCAACAAGACCATGGACAAGCTCTTCAGCAACTGGCAGTTCTCTCCCCTGGTGCGCTGGCAAAGCGGGAATCTTTCCTCGGTCACGACCGGTGTCGACAATGCGCTCACCGGACTGGGCGGACAGCGCGGGGTCCAGATTCTCGACAATCCCTACGGCGATGGAACGGCCAACAACTACCTGAATCGAGCCGCCTTCACTTCCCCGGCCACCGGGACGTACAGCACTCTGGCGCCTTTCACCATCCTGAATTCGTCGGTCTTCCAGAACGATCTCGCGATCAGCCGCACTTTCTCGATCAGAAAGACCCAGTCCATGCAGTTCCGCTGGGAGATCTTCAACGTGGTGAATCACGTTAATTTCAATGCGCCGGTGACGGCCCTGAACAGCGCGAACTTCGGCAAGATCCTGACCGCCGGGGATCCCCGTATCATGCAATTCGCCCTGAAGTTCAACTTCTAACGAATGAAGAATCAGTCCAGCCGTCGTCTCTTCCTCGGGGGGCTGCTCGCCGCCGCCGCCCCCCGCATCGTCCGCGCCCAGGGGCCTCCGGCCCCGCCGGGGCAGGGTGGTGGGCGAGAGGCGCCGCCCAAGCCGTCGCGGAAACAGGTGCTGGCCTGGGCGGATATCCGCAACGGCCAGCAGCATGACTCGGTCACCCGGGCGCTCGTGACCATCGAGAAGCTCGGCCGCGAGAGCGGTCTCTACGACACGTACATACGCACGGATTCACAGCTCATCACCAAGCAGCCGATCCTCGCCGCCGGCCGGCCCGTCACCAACAAGAACCTCAACTACTTCGACGCGATCTTCTTCTTCGGCCTGCGCGAAATCGACCTCACCGACCAGCAGAAGGCCGACCTGCTTTCCTTCGTGAAGGACGACGGCAAGGGTTTTGTCGCCGCCCACACCGCGACCACCGCCTTCTTCTCCTGGCCGGAATTCGGAGAGATGCTCGGCGGCCGCTATGACGAGCATCCCTGGAACGTCACCGACGCCACGGTGGTCGTCGAAGACCCGTCGTTCCTGGCCATGCGGCATTTCAAGGCGAGTTCGATGGTGCGCGACGAGCACTACCAGACCAAGGACTTCTCTCGCGAAAAGATCCGGGTGCTTGCGAGCCTCGACCCGAAGTCGGTGGACCTCACGAATCCCAATGTCCACCAGAAGGACGGCGATTTCCCGGTGGCATGGGTGAAGAACTACGGCAAGGGCCGCGTGTTCTACTCGACCCTCGGGCACGCCCCGGAATACTGGGACACGCCCCTGATTCAGACCATGTACTTTGAGGCGGTCAAGTGGGCGCTGAGACTGACCGATGGTGATGCCACGCCTCGTCCGAGGCCCCTTTCCGGGGGCATTGAGAAGAAATAGACCTGAGACCATGAAGACAACTCTCGTTCGCGCCCTTTGCCTCGGCGTGTGCTTCTCGCCGCTTCTGTTCGCCGCTGATTCGAACGACTGGCCTTTCCGGGATCGCGACGCCGGAGGGCAGCGGTTCTCACCCCTGACCCAGATCAATCCGAAGAACGTGGCCACCCTTGAAAAGGCGTGGGAGCTGGACACCGGCTCCCCCAATCTCCAGGTCACGCCCATCGTGGTCGGCGGGGTCATGTACATCGGCACCGGCAAGAACATCACCGCCCTCGAGCCCGAGACGGGCAAGGAACTGTGGAAGTTCGTGGCCCCCGCGACGGTGAGCCGCCGCGGGGTCGCCTACTGGGCTGGCGATGCCAGGAACCCGCCGCGCATCTTCGCCGGTTCGGGCGACCAGCTCTTCTGCGTGGATGCCAAGGCGGGTACGCTGGCGCCGTCCTTCGGCGAAAGCGGGTACGTCAACCTGAAGCCGAGCATCAAGGGCGATGTCGAGGGCCAGTTCAGCCTGGTATCGCCGCCGATCATCTACAAAAACATCGTGATCACCGGCGGCAATAACGGCGAGCAGTCGCCGAGTTATGGCCTGTACGGCGACATCCGTGGATGGGATGCCCCGACCGGCAAACTCCTCTGGTCTTTCCACACCGTGGCGAGGCCGGGCGAGCCGGGAGCGGACACCTGGGAGGGGGACAGCTGGAAGAACCGTTCGGGCGTCAACATGTGGGCCTTCTTCACCCTCGACCTCGAGCGTGGGATCGTGTACGCGCCCATCGGCGCGCCCACGTCCGATTACTACGGCGGCGATCGCAGGGGCGCGAATCTGTATGCGAACTCCATCGTGGCCCTGGATGCGAACACGGGAAAGCTGAAGTGGCATCAACAGATCGTCCACCACGACCTTTGGGACTTCGACCTTCCCGCGGCGCCGACGCTGATCGACGTGAAGAAGGACGGGAAGAAGATCCCCGCCGTGGCCATCATCACCAAGATGAGCCTGCTGTTCTTCTTCAATCGCGTGACCGGCGAACCGATCTTCGGGATGGAGGAGAGACCCGTTCCCAAGAGCGTGGTTCCCGGAGAAGCCTCGTGGCCGACCCAGCCCTTTCCCCTCAAGCCAGGCCCGCTCGGACGCATGACTTTCGACCCGGCGAAGGATTTCTATACCCTCACCCCCGACCACGCCGCGTATTGCAAGGACCTCTGGGAGAAGAACGGGATGTACACCCAGGGGCCCTACACCCCCCCTGGTCTCGATGGTTACGCCGTCACCTTCCCGAGCACGCTCGGAGGCGGCAACTGGAACGGCCTCTCCTACGACGCCGCTCGCGGTCTCGTGTTCACGAGCGTCATGAACATCGGCCAGGTCGCGCGCATGACTCAGGGGGTGCCGCGCGGGGCCACCGAGACCACCTGGATGCGCACCACGCCGTCCGGCGGCGTGGTCGGGCGTTTCTGGAATCCCGAGAACAAGATCCCCTGCTCCGCGCCGCCCTTCGGCGAGCTGGTGGCGGTCGACGTCAACAAGGGTGAGATCGCCTGGAAGGTGCCCCTCGGTTTCGTCCCGTTACTCAAGGCCAAGGGTGTCGGAGGGACGGGAGCGTTGAATATCGGCGGCAGCATCGCAACCGCCAGCGGCCTGCTCTTCATCGGGGCGACGAACGACCGGCGGTTCAGGGCCTTTTCTTCGGACACCGGGGCCCAGCTCTGGGAGACCGAGCTTGAGGCGAGCGCTCATTCCGTCCCGATGACTTTCCTCGGGAAGGACGGGCGACAGTACGTGGTTGTCGCCGGAGGTGGAGGAAGCTACCTGACCTCGTCGCCAGGCACGAAGATTGTCGCTTTCGCCCTGCCCAAGCCGGCCGCCCACTGAAGCGGCAAGGCGGCCTCGAATGAAATACCGCTCTCGCCTCGCGTTCGTCGTCGTCCTCGCCGCGTGGGGTGTCCTCCTGTTCGTCGACACCCCGGGACGCGCGCAAGCACCCGCGGCCCAGGCCGCGCCGCCGCGCAAGAAGCCCCTGAAGCATGTCCTCGCCTGGGCGGACGTCCGCAATGGCTATCAGCACGACTCGATCAATCACGCCATCGCCACCCTCGAGAGACTGGGCTGGCAGTCCGGCGACTACGAGACCTACATCCGCACCGATTCCCAACTGATCACCAGGCACCCGATCAAGTTCGGCCCCAACACCGGGATCGCCACCGGCGAGCAGTTCAACGTCCGGAACCTCGATTACTTCGACGCCATCTTCTTCTTCGGCGTCCGCGAGATCGATCTCTCGCCGGAGCAGCGAGTCGATCTACTCTCGTTCGTCAGCGAAGGGAAGGGCTTCGTCGCGGCCCACTCCGCGATCACCTCCTTCTTTTCCTGGCCGGAATTCGGAGAGATGCTGGGCGGCCGGTTCGACGAGCATCCCTGGGGCATCACCGACGCGACGGTCATCGTGGACGATCGGAAGTTCCCGGCCATGCTGCGCTTTCCGCCGGGCGCGGTGATCCACGACGAGCACTATCAGCTGAAGGACTTTTCGCGGGACAAGATGCGGGTTCTGGCTCACCTCGACCCGAAGAAGCTCGATCTTCAGAACCCCCTGGTTCACAGAGCCGACGGAGACTTTCCTATCGCCTGGGCCAAGAGCTACGGGAAGGGCCGGGTGTTCTACTCGACGCTCGGCCACGAACCGGAGTCCTGGGACAATCCCGTCCTCCAGCAGATGTACTTCGAAGCCATCCGGTGGTCTCTCGGACTTGTAGATGGCGACACCACGCCCTTACCGCCTCCCAAGCCCCTGCCTCAAGGCGAAGGACGCGATGCGGTTGAGAAGATGTGCGGCGGCTGTCATGGTCTCGCCACGTCGACCGGGACGTACCACACGCCCCTCGAGTGGTTGGGCCTTGTCGACCTGATGCGCCAGCAGGGCGCGCCCGGGACGGACGACGAGGCTGAGTTGGCCGGCAAGTTTCTCGCCCAACACTTCGGCCGGGTCGATATCAATACCGCCCCCGTGGAGGAATTGATGAGGATTCTCGAGCTTCCTCAGCCGATGGCCGCGGCGATTGTCGACTACCGGAAGAAGCCCGGCACCTTCCAGTCGATGGACGACCTGAAGAAAGTTCCCGGGCTCGACTACAAGCGGGTCGAACAGAAGGAAGGCCGGATCACTTTCCCTGAGGGCTGAGTTGCCCACCCGTACGGTGATCGAGCCTGAGCCCGAAGCGGAGGATCCGCGGCGCTCCCAGCGTCTCGATCGGAGTCAGTCCGACCGGATAGCGTGAGTTGGTGAGATTCTCGACGGAGGCAAAGGCCTCCACGCCCTTGCCGATTCGGCGGGCGAGTCTTGCATCGAGCACGAAGTAGGACGTGAGGATCAGCGAGTTCAGGTCGTCCTCGAACTGTTCGCCCCCGTAGCGAGCCTGCATGGACGCGCTGAAGCCCTTGACCTTCGCCTGTCCCTGCACCGTCCATTGGTGCCGCGGGACCTGCGCCACCTGATTGCCTTCGAGTTCGGGCGCGGCCGCGAAATCCGTGACCTTCGCGTCGGTGAAGGCGTAACCCGCGTTGAACCCAAAGACGCGCCATGATCCCGCGAACTCCCATTCGATGCCTTGCGAGCGGGTTCGCCCCAGGTTCTGGCGCTGGCGTGTGATGAGCGTTGGCGTCGAGCGGAGAGTCACGTTGGCCACGGGATCCCGGACCTCGGCTCGAAAGCCGACGATGCGCGCGTGAATGGGACCGCGTTCCCAGTCGACTCCAGCCTCGGCCCCGGCCAGTTGCTCCGAAGCGAGGCCCGCGTTTGCGAGGGTCTGCGTGTCGCCCACCCGGAACGAGCGATACAGCTCGTTGAGAGTGGGCGCGCGAAAGGCCCCGTAGCCCGAGGCGGTGAGCCTCCACTCCCGGTCGAGTCGCCACAGGAGGGAGGCCCGAGGGCTGAACGCGGTGGTGGCCCGGTCCTCGAAAGGCGTGAGAGTTGTTTGCCCGCCGAGAAGGACGGTGTTCACGGAAGAGGCGGAGTCGAGAGCCCAGCGGTCGACCCGAGCGCCCACGGTGAAGACGCCGCGTGAACCGAGCGCCACCCGATCCGTCGCAAACGCGCCCAGACTCGTCTCGTCTCCACCCGCGTTGCCGTAGGTCGTGGCGCGGCCCGCGGCGAAGCCGGTTTCCTCGCTGTGTCCACGCACGAAACGACTGTCGAGGCCGAGGGAGACCGCGTTTCGTTTCGAGGTCGATGTCCAATGCAGGGAGGCGCCGGCGTCGCGCGAGGGGACACGCTGCGTGCGGGTGAGGGTCTCGCTGTTGCGGTCGGCCGCGACGCTGGTGAAGGTCTGGTGATAGGTCTGGGTGCCGTAGAAGGCGCGAAGCGAGAGCTGGCCCGCGAGGTCTGCGCCTGCGTTCAACTGCCCCCAGTCGGTGTCGTTGGTCTGGAGAAGCGTCCCGTTGTCCCGGCTCTCCCCGAAGCGGGCGCCCTCGAGGAAGAGAGTCCTCCGTCCGGAGCGCTTGTCGAGACGCAGCGTGCCCGTGAGGTGACGGCTCGCCGCCTTTGCATCCACCGCTCCGCGACCTTCGTCAATGAGGTAGTAGCCGTCGGTGCGAAACGCTTCTCCGGTGAAGCGGGCGCCCCACTCGCCCCGCCGCCCCGCGGCGTACAGCGATGCCTGCTGCTCGCTCGGAGATCCGGCGGCAAGTTCGAGGGAGACCGCGGAATCCTGGCGGATAAGCCCCTGCACGACCCCGGCGAGCGCCCCGCTGCCGTAGAGATCGGAGGCGCCGCCCTCGACGAGTTCGATCTGCTCGAGGGCCACGCGCGGCACCCGGCTCCAGTAGACCCAGCCTCCGAATCCGTCGTTGAGGGGGAGGCCGTCGATGAGCACCAGGGTGCGGCTCGCGCCGCTCGGGCCGATGCCGCGCATCGACGCGCCTTGAGCGGTCGGGTTGGCCGCGCGACTTCCGGTTCGGCGAAACAGGCTGAAGCCGGGAACCTGCCTCAAGGCGTCGTCCATGGTCACCGCACTGGTGGCGAGGAGGTCACTCGCGCCCAGCACCGCGACCCGCGACGCAGTGTCACCGAGCCGCTGCGCGCCGCGAAGGGCGGTGACCGTGATCTCCTGCGACCAGACCGGCGTCGCGGTCGCCTCCGGCGTCGCGCCATCGCGAGGCCTCGTCTTGAACTCGAAGATCAGGCATTCGGCCGGCCCTTTCTCTAGGCTCTTCATGTTCCTGTTCTCCCCGGCCACGAGCCAGGCCGTTTCACCCGGATCGAGCGTCGCTCGCCCCCCAACCTCGAGTTGCGAGCGAACGAAGACGACAACGAGGCGCGGGCTCGCCGCGCCGGAGAGCGCGCAGGAGGCTCCGACCGAGCACACCTGGCGCGTAACCCGCACCTGGGCATTCTCGAACTGGACCCGCGAGAAACTTGCAGCGGCAACGCCCGGCTCGGGCGCGAACCGCCCCTTCAGCGTGTCCTCTTCGAGAGGCTCCGTCTTGAACTCGATGCGCAGGAAATCGCTGGCGGTGTCGTTGGGGTTCATGACCTCATGAACCTCGGTCACCTCGTGGTTCAGTCGAAAGGCGCGCGCGGTGGTCGCGGGCCGGATGGTGTCAGCTTCGCCCGCTCCCAGATGTCGAAAGGTCACCGGGCCGGCGTCGTTCAGATAAACGAAGGCCGCCGGGGAGGCGGCGTGAGAATGGGCGGAGACGGTGCGGTTTGGCGCGTAGTGCACGCGCATCACTCGGACCCACGCGTTCTCGAACTCAATTCGGTACGCGCCCGGCGCGACGACCAGCGGATCTTGCGAACGAACCTCGGCCGAAGTGAGGCACAAGACGGCGGCCAGTGTGCAGGCGTGCCAACCCACTACCTAACCCTTGGACCTCTCGTCATCGGTAGTGGGTTGGCACGGTCATGGCACCAGCAGCGAGGCGTTCATCTCACGTCCCACCCTGGCCGCGAGCGGTCTCACCCGCCGCACGGTCTCAGGCGACGCCACCGATCACCGGTCGCGGGGCGACGGCGCGTCGCCGATGGTGTACGCCCGGCCTTCACCGATCACGCGGACCAGGCGAAGGCGATCTCCGTACTCCCCGAACTGCTTCTCTTTTTCCGCCCATCGATCCGGCTGATACATGTCGGTGTGGACGATAACGTAGCCGACCTTCAAGTCCTGAAGTTCGGCGAGGCCCTTTTCCGTGGGGAAGTCGTACAACTCGCGGTAGAGATTCAAGTGCAACGGCGGCACCAGGCTCGAGTAGCCGTTCACCATCGGCTGCCAGTGCGCGGCCCCGTGGATCATGTACTCCGAGTGGAAGCGCGCCTGACGCACGGAATTGTCGGGAAGGGGGATGGGAAGCTCGACCACGCGGAAGGGCTTCGCCTGCGCCGCGAGCCAGGCGTCGATGGGAGGCGTCTCGATAGGACCGTGTGGGGCGTCCCAGGGGACGGGGGCGCACTCGAGGGCGGCGGCCGCGATGAGCGCCCACGCGAGCGCGGGCCGGCGGACGCGGTCGAGGCCCAGCGCCGCCAGGGCCGAGAGCGCGATGACAGTAAGAAGGAAGAAACGCGAGGGGACGCGGATGAGGTCGAAGCCCGGGATCATCGCGTAGCCGAGCCGGTAGAGGCCGAACGACGGGCCGAGGGCCAGCCAGAAGGTGACCGTGGCGAGCCCGGCCATGAAGAGGGCGGCGGTGGTGCGGCTTTCACCGCGCCGCAAGAGGGCGACGCCGCCCGCCGCGGCGAGGGCCAGGAACGTGAAGCCGGGGAAGAGCGAGGCATTCGCGGACTCGACATCAGCGCGGAGAGGGGCGAGGCTCGAGGTCAGGAGGACCTGGGTGCGCGTGGGCGAGAGGAACCAGCTGCCGAACGAAGGCGCGTAGCCAAGGGCGTCTTCGATGAGGCGGGTGAGACCCACTCGCTGCCGGACCTGATAGTACGGAATCACGAATGGGAGGTTGACGAGGAGGATCAGGATCCCGGCGAGGCCGCAATCGCGCACGACCGACACCGGAGTCAGGCGCCGCGAGATCAAGGCACCTCCGAATAGAAGCGTGAGGGCGAGGGCCAGGAACAATCCACCGTGGCCGCTGGTTAGGGCCTGGAGGGTGAAGAGAGCCAGGGTCGCCAGCAGGTCGCGACGCCTGCCCTCGCGCAGATAGCGGATGGCGAACGCGAGCCCCCACGGCACGAAATGCAGGGTGGCGAGATGGGCCTGGGTGAGCCGCGAGAGTCTCGGTCCACAGAAGCCTCCCACGATGCCGGCGAGAAGAGCGCCGCGTGGCGAGGCTCCGCATTCCCGGGCCAGGCGGTCGCATCCGAGCGCGGTCGCGAGCGTGGCCAGGAGCAGGACGAAGTTCAGGATGAGGGCGAGATTGTCCGTGAAGAGCGACAGCGGAATCGCCAGCAGCGCGGCGCCGATCAGGTGCTCCGAGTAGGCGAGAGTCTCGGTCTCTGGAAAGAAGATGTTCGCGTCGAAGATGTGGAGCGGATCGGTCTTCAGGGCGTGGAGATCCCAGCCGAGGGTCCACAGGTACAGGCGCGTGTCGGGACCCTGCGCGAAGGTGCGCGCGGCGGGATCGAGACTGACCGGCGCGGTGAAGGCGATCAGGAGCAGCGAGTAGATCGCCGCCCGGATCGTCCCGCGGGGACTAGTCGCCCGAGACCGCCCGTTCCGGTCGCTTTCCAAGAGTCGCTTTCACGAAGTCGCGGTTCATGAGCGCGATGTTCTCGAGGGAGATGCCCTTCGGGCACGCGGCTTCGCACTCGCCGTGGTTCGTGCAGCCGCCGAAGGCCTCGGCGTCCATGGCCGCCACCATCTTGAGCACGCGTTCCATGCGCTCGGGCTGCCCTTGCGGCAACAACGCCAGGTGCGCCACCTTGGCCGAAGTGAACAGCATGGCCGAGGCGTTGGGGCACGCGGCGACGCAGGCGCCGCAGCCAATGCAGGCGGCGGCGTCGAAGGCGCGGTCGGAGTCGGGCTTGGGAACGGGGATGGCGTTGCCGTCGGGCGCGTTGCCGGTGGAGACGGAGACGAAGCCGCCGGCCTGGATGATCCGGTCGAAGGCGCCTCGGTCGACCGCGAGGTCCTTGATCACCGGAAACGCCTTCGCGCGCCACGGCTCGATGGTGATCTCGTCGCCATCC
>JANMVV010000034.1:0-7386 GCA_031392925.1 Vicinamibacteria bacterium | reverse complement strand
GCGACCTCGACGGAGCCAGCAAGGCCCTCGCGAAAGTCCTCGACGTTATGCCGAAGCATCCGGTGGCCGCCGAGCTCGCGGAAAAGCTCGCGAGCCGTTTCAAGGCGAGGGCGGACGACGCCTCGAAACAGATGAAGCAGGTGGCGGAGACCGCGCGACGCTCTGGGGCGAGTTCGCTTCGCGCGTACGCGGACGGCGCGAATTACGCGAGTCAGGCGGAGGCGGCCTACGGCCGCAAGCAGTACACCGAGGCCGTGCAGCACTTCTCCGAAGGCCGGCGAGCCTACGAGGCGGCCGGGCGGGACGCCCAGGACATCGCCGCGAAGAAAAACGCCGCCGCGGCCAGACCCGTCGAGCCCCCACCGGTGACCGTGGCGGCCACTCCCCTGCCGCTGCCCGCGACACCGCCGCCCACTCCGGGGGCGGTGGCCCCCGCCCCCGTCGTCGCGGCTCCGTCCCCCGCGACGCCGCCGCCCGTGCAGAAGCCGGTGGTGGACGACCAGGCGGCAATCCGTCAGTTGGTGGCCCGCCTCAAGGAGGCCATCGAGCAGAAGGACCTCTCGCTCTACAAGCGCCTTCGCCCCGGCCTCAAGCCCGATGAAGAGCGGCGCCTCCGCGACGCTTTTCAGAACGTCACTTCACAACAAGTCGACTTCTCGGTGGATTCGGTCTCGGTAGAAGGGGACAAGGCCACGCTCCACGTGACTCGCAGCGGGCGCGTTTCCGGCCAGGCCGTCCCCGAAGTGCGGCAGGTGCTGAAACTGACCCGGACCGAGACCGGCTGGGTGATCAGCGAGATCGGCCAGTAGAGCGTCTCGGCCGCGGCGCCTAGAAGCTGTACTCGATCCCGAGCAGCGGGGTCACCTTGTCGCGCAGCCCGCCGTCGTTCATCTTGAAGAGGACGTTCAGGTTGATCAGAAGACCGCCGCCCGGATTGGCCTTCACCCCGACGGCGCCGTCGACCATGTTGTAGGAGTTGCGGCCGAAACGCACGGTCGGGAACTTCGAGGTGTTGTTCAATGCGGTAAAGGTGTCTCGGGAGACCTGTTCGCCGTTGATCACCCGCCGGCCCACCACGTCGAAGGCGAGGGTTAGTTTCTGACCGATCCCCAGGTCCGCACCCAACGCGAAGATGGCTTCGTCAGGCAGGTCCTCTTTCACACCGGTCAGGACGTTCCCGCCGAGCAGGCTCTTGCCGTTCCACTGGTAGCCGGCGTTCAGATGCGGCGAGAAGGAGCCATGGGGCGCTGAAATAACCAGATAGGGCTTCACCGCGAAAGCACCCGCGCCGAGCAGGTCCTTCTCGTCGCCGGTGGGGAGCCGGCTCTCGACTCCGAGGGCCACGCCCAGGGAGGGATGCCGCACCACCGACGCCTTCAGGCGGAGGGCCACGTCCCCGATTCCCGAGGCCTGTCCGGCTTTCGTGAAGTTCGCCTGGTCGCCAAAGGTGTCTCCGGTCGGCACGTGGAAGAAGTGGACGGCGTGATTCACCGTCCCGATCCGCTGAATCCGGGCCTCCGACGAAACCGCGAGATCCACGCTCACCAGAGGCAGAGCCACGGAGACGTCGACCCGATCGGAGATGCCGTAGCTCAGATAGGCGGTGAACTGCGTCATCTTCGCGGAGATCGCGTTTTGGGTGGTGATCACGTCGTCGCGGCCGGTGCCCGCGGCCGGGTTGTCGTGAGTGAAGACGGTGGGGATGTCGCGCAGATCCAGCCCGTCGATCTTGTCGAAACTGAAGTACTGGTAGGCGAAGCCGATGGACGCGCGCTTCTTGCCGATGGTTTCGGCGCGGTCGGTGACGACCGGACCGAAGCTCTTGGTGGAACGGTTGAAGACTCCAAGGGCAGGGTCGAAGGTATAGGTGAAGCCGGAGGCCGGCGCGGGAAGCGGAACCGAAGCGAGCCTCGAGGCGAGCGCCGAGTTGAAGGGCGAGAAGTTCGCCTGGAAGGAACCGTTGAAGTGCCCCGAATGGGTGTCGCCGTTCGGCAGCCTGGCCTCGCTGTTCACGGTCAGGCCGGTCGGCCCGAAGAGGGTGGGAATCAGGTAGGCCAGTTTCTCCTGCGCGTGCGCGAGGTCAGGTATGGCCAGGGCGAGGGCCATCGCCAGGATGCCGGTTCGTGAGGACATGATGTCTCCTGTTCGATTAAGGAGGCTCCAGGCATGAACTCGCCCGTCCGCCCCGTTGGTGAAAGGATGATCGGGCTTTTAGCCGCCCACTCCTGCGTTCGCCGCCGCATCGAGTCTTCCCTGCAGGAGGTTGCGGGCGTCTCTCTCCTGGCCGGTGACGAAGGAGAAGTTCTCTTTGACGATGAGGGCGAGAAAGATCAGTTCGTCGCCGGTGAGATTCACCGCGATCCGGTTCTCACGCTGGCTCAGAACCACCTCGTTCAGCTTGTCGCGCAGCAACTGACGCGCGACCTGCTCTTCGTCGGTGATGAACTGGTACTCGGCCCTGGAGATCTTCTGCAGAAAAGCCAGCTCGCGATAGTCGAGCACGAACAGCTTGGACGTGTTGTGAGTTGCCACCGCGGACCTCCCTTTCGTTAACTCTGGATTCTAAGGGCAGGAACGGCCGGCCGCTTAGCGAACCTGACCCGGATCGGCTCCCGACAGCAGTGTGGTCACCCAGTCGGAGAACTTCTTCCCGCCCACGCTGAGCGTGTAGAAGGACGGGCGATTGACGATGCAGTGCTCGGTTCCTGGCGCTAGATAGGCGCGGAAATTCGGGTTCGCGGACGAGATCTGCTCCACGTTCGAGACCATCTTCGCCGACCAGTCGAAGGCGTCGGTGGCCGAGATCGAGCCCTTCGAAAGAGCGTAGAAGAAGATCTGGACGGAGTCCGCGCGGACGTTGAACTGCGAGAACGAGGCGGTCGGAAAGAAGCCCGCAACCGAGGTGTAGAGCTTCGGGAGGGTCAGGGTCTGGGGATCGACGTGATCGAGGGCCAGGTCGGGAATGAAGGCCGGCCAGGCGTCAGCCACGTTCCAGCTCGTGAGGGTGGTGGCGAAGAAACCATCGGGGACCACCCCCGCCGCGGAATCCGCGAGTTCAACCATGCGAGCCCCTGGATAGGCCTGCGCGATCTTCGCCGACCACAACGCGGCTCCGTAGCCCCCGGCGCTACAGCCCGCCACCACCACCTGCGAAGGCGCCGGAACATTGGCGCCCGCCCAATTGAGGGCGGTGGTCGCGTTCACCGCACCCTTGTGCTGAATGACAAGGGGCTTGCCGCTGAAACTTGTGTAGCTTGCGACCGCGTTCCCCCAGTGCAGGTCGCCGGTGCAGTAGGGGATGTAGACGTGAGTGAAGTCCCTGAGCGGATTCGCGGGGTTCGTCCGGTCGTAGATACCCTGAAGCTGGCCGGTCTGGCGCGCCACCTCGGGGTCGCTGGTCACCGTCTTGTTGTAAACGTCCGCCTCGCAGGTGGCTCCGCTCCAGCAGGCGCCGCCTCCCTCGAATTCGATCAGGAGCTTCGCCGGATCGCCCCGATGGACGAAAAATCGGTAGGGAGATCCATCCGAGCAGATGGTGTCGCCACCGGGGACCACGGTCTCCCATTCCTGCGCGAAGGCGCCCGCGGGCGCGAGAAGTCCAAGGGTCAGAATGACCGGAAAGAGTTTCATAGTCTTCACCATCAGTCTCAGTTCGCGGCGACCGATCGCTCTACGCGCTCAACGATGTCTTTGAGCGACACGCCGGGGAGAAACACCTCGGAAACCCCCATGATGCGTAGGGGCTCGATGTCCTGGGTGGGGATGATGCCGCCCACAAACACCCGGGTGCCCTCCATTCCCTTCTGCTTGAGCAGGGCCACGATCTTCTCGCAGATAGGCAGGTGCGCGCCGGAGAGGATCGACAGGCCGATGATATCCGCGTCTTCCTGGGCCGCGGCGCTCACGATCTGCTCGGGCGTCTGCCTCAGGCCGGTGTAGACCACTTCCATGCCGGCGTCGCGCAGGGCGCGGGCCACCACTTTGGCGCCCCGATCGTGGCCATCCAGTCCGGGCTTGGCGACCACGACACGGATCTTCCTGGCGCGCGCTTTCTCGGTCATGGGCTCGGCAGGGATTATAGGCCTTAGCCCTTCTGGGTCTCGGCGGCCGCGGCCCAGGCGATCTTCTCGCGCAGAGCCTTCAGATCGGCGGTGTCCGCCTTCATCGGCTCCCAACCGATCCCGAGACCATGACCCTCGAATTTGGGGATGATGTGGAAGTGGACGTGGGAGACCGCCTGGTGCGCGTCCGCCCCGTTGTTCTGCAGGACATTGAAGGACGTGGCCCCGGTGGCCCCCATGACCGCGCGCGCGATCCTGGGAAGGACCCTGCCGATCGCCGCCGCAGACTCCTCCGAGAGCTTATCGAGCGTAGCCACCACCTCCTTGGGAATCACGAGGATGTGGCCTTTGGAGAGGGGATTGACGTCGAGAAAGGCGAGAACCGCATCGTCCTCGTAGACGCGATGGCACGGGATCTCGCCCCGGATGATCTTGCTGAAAATGGTCTCGCTCATGCGGGGAGTTTAGGTCGGTCTCACCGACCTCGAAACGCCCTCTATGGTGGAGGCCACGGCTCAAGGCCAGGGGCCCTGGGGCGGTCCCGTCAAGTCGATGCGGGAGTTCGCACCGCGGCATGAGGATCTGGCCTGCCCCGGTTCCATCATGTACGGCGGCCCAGTTTGCGGCCGGCGTTCGGGATGGAACTAAGATCCTCTCCATGGCCGAATCGCCGGTGCTCGAAGGGGAGAACGCGTTCTGGGCCGGCGTCGAGAATGCGAGGAGGTTCTTCATGGGAGAGGCCAACGTTCACAAGGCCCTCGAGCGATTGGCCCTCGTGCTCGACCGGAACGGAATCCCCTATGCGGTGGTCGGCGCTCTGGCGCTGAACGAATGGGGATACCAGCGCGTCACCGTGGATGTCGACATCCTCCTTTCGGCCGAAGGACTGAGGCGTCTCAAGGCCGAAGTGATGGGCCTCGGCTATGTCGAGAGGTTCCCGGGCAGTCGAGGAATGCGCGACACCGAAGCCAATGTCGATATCGATTTCCTGATCGCCGGCGAGTATCCGGGCGATGGAAAGCCGAAGGCGGTCATGTTCCCAGACCCCGCCTTTGCCGCAGTCCGCGGACGGCGCGTGGCGCTTCTGCCCTTGCCGACCCTGATCGATCTCAAGCTCGCTTCGGGAATGAGCGCGCCCCACAGGCTTAAGGATCTGGCCGACGTCCTTGAGTTGATCCGCGCGCGCTCCCTGCCGCGCGACACGTCCCAGGGGCTCGATCCTTCGGTACGAGCCAAGTACGATGAACTGTGGCTGGCCGCTCAGACTGCAGAGCCTCACCGCGCCTGAGCCACTCACCTCCCGGAGGGCCCCCGGTTCATGTTTGGCGGTCCCACGCGGCGCTCACCTTTGGTCAGTAGGCATGCATCACGTCGTCGCGGTCGGCCTCGGCGCAGAGGTCTTCGAGGCCAAGCGCGTGACCCATCCCGTGCATGAACGCGGTGAGCGGGTCGACGCGTTTTCACCTTCGGGCTTGACAACCGCCCCCGTGCGGGTCAAAGATCTATTGTTATAAAGATAGTACAAGCGGCGTCCTGTTCTCTGAAGAGGCCCGGGCTCTCCCTACCATGACTCCACAATCTGTGACCATCGTCGAAGTGGGACCAAGGGACGGCTTCCAGATGGAGAAGGCGTTCATCCCGACCGACCTCAAGATCCGGGTGATCGACCTGCTCTCCGACGCAGGGCTGCGCTCCATCGAAGTGACTTCCTTCGTAAATCCGAAGGTGATTCCGCAGATGGCGGACGCGGCCGAGGTGATGGCGCGGATTTCGCGCCGCCCCGGCGCCACCTACAAGGTCCTGGTTCCAAACCTGAGGGGCGCTGAGCGCGCGCTCAACACGAAGCCCGATACCCTCGAGCTCGTCATCGTCGCTTCCGAAAGCTACAACCAGAAGAACGTGGGCCTGAGCGTCGACCAGTCGATCGCCGCCTGCGCGGAGGTCGCGAGGGCCGCGGCCGCACGATCGGTTCCCCTCGAGGTCGTCATCGGCACATCCTTCGGCTGCCCGATCGAAGGACCGGTGCCCGAGACGCAGGTGGAGCGCATTGCCCGCGCCGTGGCCGCGTGCGGCATCTCCCGACTTTCACTCGCCGACTCGATCGGTTCCGGCAATCCCGCTCAGGTCTCCCGCCTCGTCGCGCGGATCAAGGGCGCGCTGCCGGGTATGCCCCTCTCGCTCCACCTCCACAACACCCGCGGCCTGGGTCTGGCGAACACGCTCGCCGGCTTCCAGGCCGGGATCGACACGTTCGACGCAGGTCTCGGGGGCTTGGGCGGCTGCCCGATCTTCCCCGGCGCCACCGGAAACGTGGCCACCGAGGATGTGGTGAATCTCTTCGAGGAAATGGGCGTTTCGACGGGCGTCCACCTGGACAAGGTCCGCGAGGCTTCCCGGCTCATGCAGCAGTTCCTCGGCCGCCCGCTCCCTTCCTACATCCTCCGCGTCGGCACGGCCGCCGAACTCTTCGCAAAAGCGGCGCTCGCCAAGGTCTCGTGACGGCACCGTCATTGCGAGGCGCCCTCAACAACGCGTCATTGCGAGGAGCCAGTCCGTTTCGCGGTGCGACGAAGCAACCCCCTCAAAACCACTACCATCACGCATCCCACAACCCCACACCAAAGAGGTAATCGTCCATGGGCTACAGACTCGGCATCGACGTCGGCGGCACCTTCACCGACCTGCTCCTGTTCCACGAAGAGACCGGCCAGATCTGGCGCGCGAAGACGCCCTCGACGCCCGCCGACCAGTCGGTCGGGGTGCTCAACGGCATCAACGAAGTCTGCAAGCGGGCGGGAATCCACAAGGATGCGATCGACTCGATCATCCACGGGACCACGGTGGGCACGAACGCGGTCCTGGAAGGCAAGGGCGGGCGCGTGGGCCTCGTCACCACCATCGGCTTCGAGCAGATCCTCCACCTCGCCCGAGGTCAGACCCCGGGGCCTCTCGCCGGGTGGATGATCATGATGAAGCCCGATCCGCGCGCGAGCCTCGAAGACACCGTCGAGGCCCAGGAGAGAATGGACGCGCGGGGCCTGACCGTGCGGGCTCTTGACGAAGCCGACATCAAGGCGAAGATCCAGCGCCTGGTGAAAAACGGCATCGAGTCCCTCACCATCAGCCTCATCAACTCGTTCGCGAACCCCGCGCACGAGTACAAGATCCGCGACATCGCGAAACAGGTGGCGCCGAAGCTGCCGGTCACCTGTTCGTACGACGTTCTCCCGCAGTTCCGCGAATACGAACGCGCGGAGACCGCGGTGTTGAACTCGTACATCCGCCCGAACGTCAGCAAGTACCTCCACAACCTGGAGAGCAAGCT
>JANMVV010000473.1:0-9789 GCA_031392925.1 Vicinamibacteria bacterium | reverse complement strand
CCGGGTGCTGGGATTCGCGGCGTTCCTCGCGTTTCTCGGTGTCGTGATCTCGACCGTGGTGCCGGCCCTTCAGGGAACCCGCGTGGCCCTGACCCCGTCGCTGCGGGAAGGCAGCGGGGCCACCGCCGCGGGCGGCCGTCGAACCCGAAACGGCCTCGTGGTCGGCCAGCTCGCTCTGTCTCTGGCGCTGCTGGTTGGCGCCGGGCTCCTGGCCCGCTCGCTCTTCAATCTGGCGAGCCGCCCGGTCGGATACAACACAGAGAAGATCGCCACCTTCAGCCTCAATCCCGCTCTGGCCGGCTACGACGAGGCGCAAAAGCGTTCGCTGTTCGGGCGGATCAACGCGGAGATCATGGCCCAGCCCGACGTCGCCTCCGTCGGGATGTCCGACAATTCGCTGCTGACTAATTCGAACTCGTCGAGCACGATCAAGCTGCCCGGCTACACCCCGACCGAAGAGGAGGACATGAATCCGCTCTGGCTGAAGGTGAGCCCCGCGTTTTTCACCACCATCGAGGCGCCCATCCTCGCCGGCAGGGGTTTCGACGAACGGGATGGCGCGGGCGCCCCAAAGGTCGCGGTGGTGAACGAGTCGTTCGCCAAGCACTACTTCAACACCGAAAGTGCCATCGGCCGCCGGTTCGGCACCCGGCGCACGGACGACTTCGAGTTCGCGATCGTCGGAGTGGTGAAGGATTTCCGTCAGAGCACGGTGAACGAGGAAGAGGGCCGACGGCAGGTGTTCTTCCCCTACGCGCAGACGGAGGTCCTCGGAGCCATGACCTACTACGTTCGCGCGCGCGGCTCCGAGAAGTCGCTCGCCGATTCCATCCGCTCCATCGTGACGCGGATCGATCCCTCGGTGCCGCCCACCGAGTTCACGACCCTGGCCCAGCAGCGCGACGACTCGATCGCGGCGGAACGGACCATGGCCTATCTCGCCACCGTCTTCGGAGCTCTCGCCCTGCTCCTCGCCGCCCTGGGTCTTTACGGCGTTTTGAGCCACGGCGTCACCCAGCGCTTCCGCGAGATCGGGGTCCGGGTGGCGTTGGGCGCGCAGCCCGCGGATATCGTCCGTCTCATCATGGGGCAGGCCGGAAAACTGGTCGCGGCAGGCCTCCTGCTCGGCGTGCCCATCGCGGTCGGCGTCGCGGTGCTGGTGCGCTCTCAGCTCTTCGGGGTTCCCGCCTGGGATGGCGTGGCGATTTCGCTCTCGCTCCTCGTGCTCGGGGTGTCGGCGGCGGGTGCTTCCTTCCTGCCCGCCGCTCGAGCCGCGCGCGTGGATCCGTCGAAGACGCTTCGCTACGAGTAGGGCACGGAGGTTCTGTGATGTCAGACCCGACACGGCGAACCGCGGCACCCCGGGCCAACGCGGGGGCTTCACCAGGGTCAAGGAGGGTCAGGCCATGACCATGTTCATCGGCGACTTGAAGCTCGGCCTCCGGCAATTGCGGACCCAGCCGGGGCACTCGGCGGTGGTCGTCGTGACGCTCGGGCTGGCCCTGGGGCTGTGCGCGGTGATCTTCAGCTTCGTCAGTTTCTTCGCGCTCCGGCCTCTGCCCGTGCGCGACGAGGCCACCATGGTGCGAGTGCGGTCGGTGCACCCCCAGCAAAACGGCGCGCGGCTCCGGCTGTCGTACGCGGATTTCATGGATTTCCGGGGCCAGTCGAGCACTCTCGAAGAACCCGTGGCCCTGTCGGTGAGAACGGGGGCGCTGACCGGCGAGGGCGACGCCCGACGAGTCGCGGTCGGGGTTGCGAGCGAGGGCCTCTTCAGGGTGTGGGACATCGGCGCCGCGCAGGGACGCGTGTTTCTGCCCGGGCAGGATGCGGAGAGTAGCGCCCCCGTGATGCTCATCGGCCACGGGTACTGGGAGCGCCAGTTCGCGAAATCCCCGGGCGTCGTGGGCCGGACCCTGACTCTGGACGGCCGGCCGACCACGGTGGTGGGAATCGTCTCGTCGTCAATCGAGATCGGCAATCTGTCGGATATCGATGTCTGGATTCCCCTCGGCCAGTCGCACCCTTCGCTCGATCGCGAACGCCGGGACCTCATGGTTTCTGCGCGTCGCAAGCCCGGGGTGACCCTGGCTCAGGTGAACGCGGAGCTCTCGACCATCGCCTCTCGCCTTCAGAAGGAGCACCCGGACACCAACAAGGATTGGACCGCGAGCGCCGTTCCCCTTCGCGAGGGCCTGTACGGCTCCAGCGTGGCCGTGATCCTGGCCTTGCTCGTGGTCGGAGTGTGCCTGGTCTTCGCGGTGGCATGCGCCAATGTCGCGGGGATCATGCTGGCCCGGGCCACCACCAGAGAGCGGGAGATGGCCCTGCGCATGAGCCTGGGAGCGGAGCGCGGCCAGATCGCGCGGCAGCTGATCGTCGAGGGCGTGGTGCTGTCCTTTCTCGGGGCTCTCCTTGGTCTGGCGGTTGCTCAGCTGGGCCTGCTGGCCATGAGGGCGGTGGCCTTCGAGCAGTTCTACGACCTGGTGGTGATCGACTGGAGGGTCCTGGCGTTTTCCGGGGCTCTGGCCCTGGTGGCGCCGGTCCTGTTCGGACTCGCCCCCGCGCTGCAGCTTTCCGGACGTCAGCTGTCGAACGTACTTCGCGACGCCGGCGCCGGCGCTGGGACCTCGGGCCGCGTGGGTCGCAGCCGGCGCGGTCTGGTGATCATGCAGATCGGTCTGGCCACCGCGCTCCTGATGATGTCGGGGCTCTCCGTGCGCACCGCGGTCGCCCTCCGCCACTTCGATTTCGGCTTCGATGCCACGAACCTGCTGACCGCGAGGATCGATCTGTCGGAGGAGCGCTACGACTCACCGGAGAAGATTCGGGCCCGGGCCACCGGCCTGGAAGAGGCGCTCCGCGCGCTGCCGCAGACCGGCGGAGTCTCGATCGGCACGGATCGCCCCGTCTTCGATAGCGGGCGCCAGGTGGCGTTTCGGCTGCAGACGTCAGCGGCCGAACCTTCCAGAATCGCCATGACCACGACGGTGACGCCCGACTACTTCCGTACTCTTGGCATCCGGGTGATTCAGGGGCGCGAGTTTCTCCCGAGCGACGTCGCCCTTGGCGCCGGCGTCGCCGTGATCAACCAGGCCCTGGCGGCACGGGACTTCAGCGGGCGTGATCCCCTCGGTCAGCGGGTTCAGGTCGGCGGCCCGGAGACCCCTTGGCTCGAAATCGTGGGGGTGGTCGCAAACATCGCGAATCCGGAACTGGGCGCACCCGCGGCACCCCAGACCTATCTCGCCTTCGCGCAACGACCGGAGCGATCCCTGGTCCTGTTCGCACGCACGGAAAACGCGGCGGCCCTGCTGGGGTTTCTCCGGGAGACCCTGCGAACGGTGGATCCGGAGCAGCCGCTCTATGACGCGAAGACCATGAAAGAGGTGGCCTGGGAGGAACTCGCGAGCAATCGCATCATCACGGGCCTGTTCGTGGCGCTCGGCGGCGTCGCGCTCGTCCTCGCCGCGGTCGGTCTCTATGGCCTCACCGCCTTCCTGGTGGCGCAGCGTTCGAGGGAGATCGGGGTTCGGATGGCCCTTGGGGCCTCGGTGCGCGATGTCCTTCGCCTCGTGGTGTCGCAGGGGGCAAGGCTCACTGCCGCCGGCCTTCTTGTCGGGATTGCGCTCGGTCTCGGTCTTGGGCGGGCCATGTCCAGCGTGCTCATCGACATCAAGCCGTGGGATCCTTTGACCATTGCCACAACCATTGGCAGCCTTGGCCTCGTCGCGGTGCTCGCACACTGGGTGCCTGCGCGGCGCGCCGCCACCGTGAACCCGGTCGACGCGCTTCGACACGGCTAGCAGGACCGGCACGGATCCCGCCTGCGAGCTTCCATGACCCCACCGACAACACCTTCCCTGGACTCGATCGTCCACGACGGCCCGGGAGTTCGCATCGGAGCGTTTCGATGTCCGGTCAGGAATCCGAGATTCTCGGACTCGGGTCCGATCCAGAACGATATCTTTGTGTTCCCGCGTTCGAGCGTCCGGATCCGTCACTCGGGCGGTCCGAGCTTCGTCGCGGATCACACCATCGCGACGGTCTACAACCGGGGACAGATCTACGATCGATGCGCGGTGGACGGACAGGGGGATCGCAGCGACTGGTTCGCGGTTCCGCGAGCGGTGGCGCATGAGGCGGTGGCCGCGAATGGAATGGAGCCTTCGGCGCACGGCCCCTTTTCGTTTCCCTTCGCGCCGGTCACGGACGCGACCTACCTCCGCCAAAGGCGCCTGTTCCGACGCGCCGAGCTCGGTGTCGCGACGAGCGAAGTGCGCGAGGAGGTCTATGCGCTGCTCGACGATGTCGTTTCCTCCGCGGCGAGCCGACGATTGAAGGCACCGCGCTCACCGGATGCGCGGTCCACCCGGATCGGGGAGGCGATCCGGTCTGTGATCTCCGCGGGCTTCGCAGAGGAATGGCCGCTGTCGCGACTCGAGGCGCTCTTCGGCGCCTCGGCATTCAGCCTCTGCCGGGCTTTCAGAAAGGCCACGGGCTCGACCATTCATCGGTACACCCTGACCCTCAGGTTGCGCGCGTCACTCGAGCGGCTCGAACAGCCATCGGTCGAGATCACCACCGTCGCGCTCGATCTCGGCTTTTCGAGCCACTCGCATTTCTCCCTCTCCTTCGGCCGGACCTTCCAGGAAACCCCCTCGTCCTTTCGACAAGCGCTCGCGGCGCCCGCGTTCCAAAGCGCCGTCTCCACGCTCGGGAACTCGGTGTTCGGTTATGGGACAGGGGGATCCTGACGGCCCGGACCTGTTTCTCTGGAAGTGCTTGCTCCTTCGCGAGATACGGGGTCAGGGCCTGGTGGCACGGGCATTGATTAGAAAGCATCACCAGTGAGCTCAATCCTGCAGGACCTCCGCCTCGCGATGGCCCGGTTTCGTGCGAAGCCCGCGCAGTTCTTCGCTGTGGCCTTCATCCTCGCCCTGGGGATCGGCGCGTCGACCGCGACCTTCACGCTGGTGGACGCGACGCTCTTCCGTCCCTTCGATCTGCCGGAGGGCGATCGACTGGTCCGGGTGGACGCCGTCGACTCGCCGGCCGATCGTGCGGATCCGAAGAACCACTCGAACTCCTCATTCCCCGTGTACGCGGACTATCGAGCCGAGACCGCGCTCCTCACCGGTCTCGCGGCCTATGCCGACTCGATCGCGGTGCACGTCGCCGAGGGGACGGGGCAGCCGGCCCGCGTCACCGGCGCGGTCGTAACCGGAAACTACTTCGACGTCCTCGGCGCGCGAGCTGCGTTCGGCCGCACCCTCACGCCCGCGGATGATCGCGATCGCGGTGGTCATCCCGTGGTGGTGCTTTCTGAAAGTCTGTCCCGAACCCTCTTCGGGGGTCCCGATCCCACGGGCCGCACGATCAGGATCAACGGCCGCGTCTTCTCTATCGTGGGCGCGATGTCCTCGAATTTCAACGGGGTGAGCCTCGACTCCCGACCGCTGCTTTGGATGCCCATGGCCATGCACGCGACCGCCGCGCCCGAATGGAGCGCGCCGAGGCCGGGCCGGCCTCATGTCGATCCGCTCGATGACCGACGTTTCTCGTGGCTCGACATGGTCGGCCGGCTCGCCCCCGGGGTATCGCTGGAGCAGGCGCAGGCGAGGCTCGATGCGGTGGCCGCGCATCGCGCGGCGACGACTCCGCACGGCAAGGACGATCCGTTCCCCGCGCTCGTCTCCGCGCGGGACGCGGCCATCGATTTCGGCGGTCCCAATGAGACGCGGAAGCTGTCGTGGCTGCTGTTCGGAGTGGTCGGTCTGCTCCTTGTTCTTGCCTGCGCCGACGCCGCCTCGCTTCAACTCGCGCAAGGAGACAGTCGGCAGGCCGAGATGGCCACGAAGGCGGCCCTGGGGGCGTCAGGCGGTCAGCTCGTGCGGCAGTTGCTCGCGGAGAGCCTGCTCACGAGTCTCTTCGCCGCAGGCCTGGGGCTCATGGTGGCGGTGGCGGCAAGGCAGGGCCTCATCGCTCTCATGCCCCGGGGCTTCGCGATACCCATAGACTCGATCGTACCGGTCCTGGCTCCCCGGCCCATCCTTTTCTCGAGCGGCCTCGCGTTCGTGGTTACCGTTCTCTTCGGTCTCGCTCCGGCGGTGCGGGGCTCGCGCGCGGGTCTGGTCGCGGCGCTGCGCACCCTGAGCCCGGCGGGCGCGCCGAGGGGCCGCCTGCGGGATTCGCTGGTGGTGGCCCAAGTCGCCTTGTCCGCGGTACTGTTGGTGGGCGCGGGCTTGCTCCTCCACTCCCTTTCCCGCGCGGCGTCGACCAAGCCGGGCTTTGCGACCCTGAATGCATTCATCGCGCGTGTCGACCTCGCGAGACAGGGCTATTCGGAGGAGCGGGGGGCCGCCTTCTACGACGCGCTGTTACAGGAGGCACGGGCGATTCCGGGCGTCCGGTCCGGGGCACTCTCGCGCCACGTGCCCGTGCAGCGGTCCGGAATGCGGGTGACCATCGGCGTACCCGGTTACGTCCCCGGACCGAAGGAGTTCCTGAACGTCGACTACACCATGGTGTCGCCGGGTTTCTTCGAGACGCTGGGATCGCCCCACGTGCGCGGCCGCGATTTCGACTCGCGAGACGGAAAGGATGGCGCCCGGGTCGCGATCATCAATGAGGCGCTCGCTCGAAAGTACTTCCCAGGGCGCGATCCGATCGGCCTGACCCTCACCAACCTCGGTCCCTTCGACCGGACGTTCCAGATCATCGGCGTTGCTCCCGACATGAAACTGCGGACGCTGCGCGAAGGCCCGAGACCCGCGGTATACGTGGCCCTGGCCCAGGCCTACATGCCGAGTCTCGCGATTCTCGTGCGCACGGAGGGAGCGCCCGCCGCGGCGATGGCGGGGCTTCAAGATGTGGTGGCGCGACTCGATAAGGATCTGCCGCTCTTCGGCGTCACCACGCTCGAGGACCAACTCGGCGCCGCCCTCGACCAGGAACGAGCGATGGCGGTCCTCCTCTCCGCTTTCGGCCTCCTTGCCGTGGCCCTTGCGGCGATCGGCCTTGGCGCCCTCATGTTCCATCAGGCACAGAGCCGGACTCGCGAATTCGGCGTCCGCATGGCTCTGGGGGCGCGGCCGCGATCGGTGCTGAGTCTGGTTCTGGCAAGGGGAGCACGGCTCTCGGCGATCGGCGGCTCGCTTGGGCTCTTGGGCTCGCTCCTGCTCGCTCCGCTGGTGGAAAGCTTTCTCTTCGATGTCCGGCCGCAGGATCCGGCGACCTTCGTCGGCGTCGCGCTCGCCCTTGCGATGGTGAGCGCGGCGGCGGCCGCGATCCCGGCCCTTCGGGCCAGCCGCACCAATCCGGCTGCTGCCCTCCGGTCCGAATAGCCATGAACATGAACGACCTTCGAAGTCTCGCCGCCGGCCTCCTGATCCTGGGCGCCGTAGCCGCGCGCGCGAGTGTTTCGGAAGCGGATCCCGCGGAAGGCAAGTGGTACGGGACCGCGGGCACGCCCGGCAATCAAAGTCCCTTCGGGCTCGAGGTCAGGGCCGACGGGAAGGGGGAAACGAGCGGCTTCCTCTACCTCGAAGTGATGAACCACTTCGGTCAGGCGCTGCCTGCGATCAGGCGTGAAGGGGGCAAATACACGGTGCCGGGGCTCGGACTCGAATTCACGGTCGAGGGTGACCGGTTGATCGGCAGTATCGGAACCGTCTCGGTGGAGGCGAGGCGGACCGCGTTGCTTCCGACCGAACCCCCCGTTCCTACCGACCTGCCGACCGGACCTGCGCCGCGCTGGAGAACAGCCCTGGGGGCGGCGATCTACGCAGCGCCCGCGGTTCGCGAAGGCATGGGGTACGTCGGAACGGCGGGCGGCGTCTTGAACGCGGTGAAGCTCGCCGATGGTTCGTTCGCCTGGACGTTCAGCGCGGCCCGGCCGATCATGGGGGAGGCCCTGGTCACCGATGACGCGGTGTTCTTCGTCTGCGATAACGGTTTTCTGTACCGGCTCAACCGGGCGAATGGGAAGGAGGTCTGGCGTTACGACCTCGGTGACGCGCAGGTGTCTCGGATCCTCCCTCATGCGGTGGTTTACGACTACGACCACGAGGCGCCCATGCCGGTTCTCGCGGAGGGGACCATCCTGGTGGGCTCGGGCGACGCCAGCTTCCACGCGGTCGACGCGGCCACCGGGCAGCGGCGCTGGCGGGCGGCGGTGAAGGGCAAGGTCCGAAGCACGGCGCTCGTGCTCGGCTCGAACGTCGTCTTCGGCACTTGGGATGGCGAGCTTCACGCCGCGGACCGGGCCACCGGGAAGGACGTCTGGCTCAAGGATCTGAAGGCGCCGATCACGTCCACGCCCGCGATGATCGGGGGACGTCTGGTCGTGGGCACGCGCGGCAGCGCTCTCATGGGCCTCATCCCCGGGACGGGTGAACAGGTCTGGACGATTGCCTTCTGGGGCTCATGGGTGGAGTCGACCGCGGTGGAGGGTGACGACGGGCTTGGATACATCGGCTCGTCGGACCTGCGCCGGGTTCTGAGCTTCGATCCCCTGGACGGGCGGATCGTGTGGAGAACCGACGTCTACGGCGCTCCCTGGGGGAAACCACTGGTCACCGACCGGTACGTGTACGAGGGCGCTAGTGCGGTCGTGCCGTACATGACGCGACACGCCGGGGGCCTCGTGGCGCTCGACCGGAAAACCGGGAAGCTCGCCTGGCGTTTTCCCTTGATAAATCCGCCGGGCACGCTTCACTACGGTTTCGCCGGATCTCCCGTGCGCGCGGGCGATTCGTTCGTCATCGGCGGCTTGGATGGGGCGCTCTACGCGTTCCCGCTGGGCGAGGAGTCGCGAAAATGAATGGGCTCATGAACGATGTCCGAGTGACCTGGCGCCGCCTGCTGAAGACGCCCGGGTTCACTCTTGGCGCTGTCTTCACCCTCGCGCTCGGCATCGGCGCCTCCACCGCGGTCTTCGCGGTGGTGAGCGGAGTGCTGTTGCGGCCGCTGCCGTTCCCCGACGCCGATCGACTTGTCTTCATCACGCGCGAAGGCGATGTCGGGATTCCGGACGGCGTTGATTGGAGGAAGGACTCCCGCACCCTTGAAGAGATCGCGCTCTTCCTGCGCAGCTGGGATGTCGACATGTTGGGCGCGGGAGAGCCCCGGCGCCTCCAGGCCTCGGTCGCCGAGCCCAGTCTGTTCCGCGTCTTCCGCGCCACGCCTCTCCACGGCCGTTTCTACGGACCCGAGGACAATCGCCCCGGCGCTCCCGCGGTGGCCGTCCTCAGTGAAGGCCTATGGAAACGACAGTTCGGTTCGGACCTGTCGGTGGTCGGGCGCACGGTGAGTCTGACCGACACGCCGACCACGGTGGTGGGCATTGCCCGAGAGGATCTGGACTTCCTGCATGATGGTGTGGATCTTTGGGTGCCTCCGGCGTTCGTCTCCTGGGCCCTCGAAACGCGGGGGAGCAACAACTTCGATGCGGTGGGCCGGCTTCGGCAGGGCGTGACCGTGGAGGCGTCGGTGTCCGAGATGGTGGCGATCTGCAAGCGCCTCGAGGCGGCTTATCCAGACACGAATCGCGGAAAGATCGTGGCCCCCATGCCCCTGCTGGAGTTCATGGTGGGTTCGGCTCGCCGCGCGCTGCTGGTACTTCTGGCCGGCGTGGCCATCGTGGTGCTCGCGTCGAGCGTGAACCTCGCGGCCTCGTTGCTCGCGCGTTCGGCTGGACGCCGCGAAGAGTACGCGGTGCGGCTCGCTCTGGGTGGAGGCCAGCGCGCGATCGCCCGCCACGCCATCCTGGAGGGACTCATGCTGTCC
>JANMVV010000244.1:0-9307 GCA_031392925.1 Vicinamibacteria bacterium | reverse complement strand
AGGCGGTCCGATGCCGGATCGAGGTTCGTGACGCGCATCGACATCATCAGGGGTCCGCGTCCGGGAGGGACGGTGCGCGCCTTCAGGGATCGCGCGGGCAGACCGACGTACTGGGCGAGTTCGACGCGCCCGTTCGGCCGGTCGCCGGGCATGATGAGATTGATGTTGTGGAGCCTCGTTCCCTGGGGCAGGCCGAAGAACGTCCACAGGTGCTCGATCACGCGATCGTAGAGCGGCTCGAAACCGAGGCCCACATAAAAGGCCTCCGACCTCCGCGCGTCGGCGCAATGGATGGCCAGGGTCTGCACCTCGCTCGTGTCGCGGCCCGGGGCGAAGGGTCCGAGCGTGCGCTCGATTTCGCCCACCACCTGGAAGACGTCGAGCAGGGTGCCGTCCGGGTCGTAACACTGCGAATCCCAGGCCGCGATGTTCTGCTCCACCTCCCAGTAGGTGGGCTTCGACTTCTCCTTCGCTCCGCTCCGGCCGAGCAGGTCCCAGGCCGCGTTGATCTCCTTCACCCGGAAGTTGACCGCGTAGGCCCCGAGATCCTGAAAGCGGGCGGGGGAGGCCCACACGTGGTCTCCGTGGGGAGTCCACTCGACGAGCCGCAGCATCCCCGACTCGATCCCCGGAATTCCCATGACCGCGAACCGTCCGGCGATGCCCGCGGGGATTCGCCAGGCCTCGCCGAGCGCCTCCTGGTCCACCCGGGTCCTCGAGATCTCCTCGAACCCGAACGCATCGGCGTAAAAAGCGATGGAGCGGTCGAGATCCATCACTCCCAGAGTCACCAGCTTTATTTCGGAGAACATGCAGCCTCAATCCTTTCATATCGGAGACGCCCTTGGGGCGCGTGCTAGCATTTACGGGCTCCTCAGGGGTCTTCGATCCTTCGTGCGCTCTGATGCACTTTCGAGCGCGGTTCGTCCGCCGGTGGTGAGGCCGGCTCAGAGCGTCAAAGCGGGTCTTTCGGGTCGACCCATTCTCAAAAAGACCGTGCAAACACGGACTGGCGCGCCAAAACTTCATGCCTGACTTCGACGCACAAAATCTCGCCCTGGGCCTGACGAACTACTTCGTCCTGCTCTTCTCGCTCTCGTTCCACGAATCGGCGCATGCCTGGATGGCCCTCCGGCTGGGCGACGACACCGCGGCGAGCCTCGGGCGGATCACCTTGAACCCGGTGGCCCATATCGATCCTTTCGGCACCGTGCTCATGCCGCTCCTGCAGATCTTCGGCGGATTCCCCGTGATCGGCTGGGCCAAGCCCACGCCCTACAATCCTGGCCGCTTCCGGCGGGAGGTCTCCCTGCGCCGGGGCCACATCTCGGTGGCCTCCGTGGGGCCTTTGTCGAACCTGCTTCTCGCCTTCGTTTTCGCGGTGATCTTCGCGGTGATCATCCGCATCGAGGTTCCGCCGGACATGAAGAACGGCATCTACAGCGTCATGAGCATCGGCATCGCCATGAACGTGGCCTTGGCCCTGTTCAACCTGCTGCCGGTGCCGCCCCTCGATGGATCGCACATCCTGTCGTGGTCGCTGCCCCGTTCGCTGGGTGAGAAGTTCGATCATGTGGCCGAGAATTACGGGACCATGATCTTGTGGGTCCTCTTCCTGACCGGCCTGCTCGGCTACCTGATCGGGCCGATCCAGCGCGTGGTCACTCTCTTCATCTTTCAGCTCATCAGCTAGGTCATCATGGAAACCAAGCCCAAGCCGCGCGTCCTCTCCGGCATGCGCCCCACCGGCGCCCTGCATCTGGGCCACCTCACCGGCGCGCTCGACAACTGGGTCCGCCTGCAGGGAGCCTACGACTGCTTCTACTGCGTGGTCGATTATCACGCGCTTACCACCGAGTACGAGGATCCGTCCGCGATCCGGCAGAACGTCATCGAGGTGACGCTCGACTGGCTGGCCGCGGGGATCGATCCCGCGAAATCCCGGGTGTTCATCCAGAGCCTCGTGCCCGAGCACGCCGAGCTTCACCTCCTGCTCTCGATGACCACACCGGTCTCGTGGCTCGAGCGCGTGCCCACTTACAAGGACGTCCAGGCGAACATGGCCCATCGCGACCTCGCGACCTACGGCTTCCTCGGCTACCCGCTCCTCCAGACCGCCGACATCATCATCTACAAGGCGAACGCGGTGCCGGTGGGCGAGGATCAGGCTCCGCACATCGAGATATCGCGCGAGATCGTGCGCCGGTTCAACAACTTCTACGGGCCGGTCTTCCCCGAGCCGCAGACTCTGCTGACTCCGGTCCCGCGCACGCCCGGAACCGACGGCCGGAAGATGTCGAAGAGTTACGGGAACTCGATCTACCTGAAAGACAACGAAGCCGAGATCCGGTCGAAGCTCAAGACCATGGTCACCGACCCGGCGCGCCAGCGGAGGACCGACAAGGGCGATCCCGCGAAATGCCCGGTGTTCGACCTGCACAAGGCGTTCTCGCCTCCGGAGACGTGCGACTGGGCGACCCGGGGTTGCACGACCGCGTCGATCGGTTGCATCGAGTGCAAGTCGAAACTCGCCGACCATGTGGTGGCGCGGGTCGAGCCCATGCGCCGGAAGCGCGAAGAGCTGGCCGCCCGGCCCGACACCGTGATGGATATCCTCAAGACGGGCAGCGCCAGCGCGCGCACCGTGGCCCAGGCCACCATGCACGAAGTCCGGCAGGCCATGAAGATCGAGTACTGATGTCCGAGCCGACGAGAGACGAAACGGTTCAGGCGGCCCTCGAGGCCGCGGAGACGGAGGGTCTCGCGACCGAGCCGGCGGCTATGTCCGCCGAGCCCGCCGGGCCCGCCGAAGGGGCCGAACTCAAAAAGCTCGTGGCCCCCGAAGGGTGGGAGCCCACGTTTCCCGAGGACGCGCCGAAGATCTCGGTGAAGTTCGACATCCAGGACTTCGAAGGCCCGCTCGATCTCCTGCTCCATCTCATTCGCAGGAATCAGATGGACATCAAGGACATCGCCATCGCCCCCATCACGCGGCAGTACATCGAGTACATCCGCCTCATGACCATCCTGAACCTGGAGATGGCGGGCGAGTTCATGGTCATGGCCGCGACCCTCATCCACATCAAGTCGAAGATGCTGGTGCCGGTCTCGCCCAGCGAGGTCGAGGAAGACGGCGAGGATCCGCGCGAGATGCTGATTCAGCGCCTCCTCGAGTTCGAGCGGTACAAGCAGGCCGCGGGTGTCCTTCGTCAGCAGTACGAAATCCGCACCGCCACCTGGATCCGGCCGGACGAAGCGGTCCCCAGGTTCAAGGACGATGCGGGCGAGGAGATGCTCGAAGCGGGCCTCTTCGACCTCGTCTCCGCGTTCAAGGAGCTCCTCGATCGCCGCAAGCTTTTGGTTCAGCATGAGATCGAGGGCGAGGGCCGGACCCTCGATCAGGCCATCAACGACCTCCTGACCATGATCAAGGTGGGCGAGTCGCTCGAGTTCATGACCGTGTTCGAAAACCTCAACACCAAGGCCGAGATGATCCTCATGTTCCTCGCCCTGCTGGAGCTGGTCCGGCTCAAGCGGGTCAAGGTCTACCAGCGTTCCCGGTTCGAGGCGATCCGGCTGTTCCGACCCGTAGGCCCGGGGGAAGACGCTCCCGTATTCACCACGACCGTCTAGAAGAAGAACCAGAATGTCCGAAGACGAAATCAAACCACCCGAGACCGAAATTCCCGAGGAGCTTCATCCCAGGCCCGAGGAGATCCGCGCCATCGTCGAGGCCCTGACCTTCGTGTCGAAGGAACCGGTCACCATGAAGGAACTCGCCCGCATGTTCAAGGGCGTCGACAAGGCGATCATCGAGGCCCAGATCGAGGAGCTGAAGACTCTCTATGCCGCCGACCATCGCGGCCTGCAGTTCATCGAGGTGGCGGGCGGGTACCAGATCACGTCACGCCCCGAGCACAACGAGTGGGTGCGCGAGCATCTCGATCCCCGGTCTCCGGCCCGGCTCTCCACCCAGGCGCTCGAAACCCTCGCGGTGATTGCCTACAAGCAGCCCGCCACCCTGCCCGAGATCATCGAACTGCGCGGCATCAAGTCGGGCGGCGTGGTGAAGACGCTGCTCGAACGCCGCCTCATCAAGATCGTGGGCCGCAAGGAAGTGGTCGGACGGCCGCTGCTCTACGGCACCACCAAGGAGTTCCTCCTCCAGTTCGGCCTGAAGGATCTCGAGGACCTGCCGAAGATCGAGGATTTCGCCGAGATTCTCGGCGAGGATGTCGACGTGGTGGGCCTCAAGCGCGCGCTCGACACGCCCACGCCGCTCGACGTGCCCCTGCTCGATCCGGATCCGCCGGATCCCGCTCAGCGCGACATTCCCTTCGACTCCTCCCTCGACGCCGCCGACATCACGGAAGCCGCCGCGCGGGCCAAGGCCGATGTCGACAAGGAGGACTCCTGACCCCATGATGGAACGATTGCAGAAGATCCTCTCCCGCGCGGGCCTGGCCTCGCGGCGCGCCGCCGAGGAACTCATCACCCAGGGCCGGGTCAGCGTGAATGGCGTGACCGTGCAGGAACTGGGGGCGAAGGCCGACATTTCCGTGGACTCGATCCGCGTGGACGACCGGCGGATCCGGCCCACCGTCGAGAACGTGTACCTGCTCCTCAACAAGCCCAAGGGTGTGGTCTCCACCAGATCCGACCCCGAGGGACGCACGACGGTCATGGACCTGGTGCCGAAGTTCCCCGGTCTGTATCCGGTCGGCCGCCTCGACTATGCGACTGAAGGCCTGATCCTTCTCACCAACGATGGCGCCTTCGCGGAGCGTGTGGCGCATCCGCGGTACGAGGTCGAGCGCCGATATCACGCGAAGGTGAAAGGCACGCCCACGCCGGAGACGCTGGCCAAGGCGAAACGCGGTCTGGTGATCGAAGGCGACCGCCTCGCTCTCGATGGCGCCCGGGTCATCGAACCCGCCGAGAACTCGTGGGTGGAGGTGAGGCTCCACGAAGGCAAGCACCACGAGGTGCGCCGTCTCCTGCAGGCGCTGGGACATCCGGTCGAAAAGCTCAAGCGCGTCGGCCTTGGAATGCTCACCTCGGTCGGTTTGAACGTGGGCGAGTTCCGAAACCTCACGCCGAGAGAAGTGTCTTCCTTCATGCGCGGGCGCGGCAATACGCGATCCGATCGGTTCGCGCCCGTGCCCGCGGCCCCGTTCCGTCCTCGCAAAGGGGCTCGGCCTGAAGCCGGCGCGGCCGCACCTGCGCCGTCGTCCGCGCGCAGCGGGCCCGCCTCGCGCCCCGCCGCAGCCGCTCCGTCTCGCCGTCCCGAGTCGGCTACGCGAAGACAGCGCCCACGGTAAGTCGTGGTGAAGCACACTCGCCCCCTGGGCCTGGTCATCGCCATCGACGGCCCTTCCGGCGCCGGAAAGTCGACGATCGGCCGGGCCCTCGCCGAAGCGCTCTCGTACACCTATCTCGACACCGGGGCCATGTATCGAGCGGTCGCGCTTCGCGCGCTCGAGCGGAACACATCGCTCGACGATCCGGACGCGCTCGCCCGGGTCGCGGCGTCCGCGGTCATCTCGTTCGATGAAAGCGGGAAACGGGTCCTCCTCGACGGCCGCGACGTGACCGACGAAATCCGGACCCGCGAAGCCACCCGCGTTGCCTCGGCGGTGGCGAAGACCGGCGAGGTTCGCCGCGAGTTGGTCCGCCGCCAGCAGGAACTGGGCCGCGAAGGCGGCGTGGTTCTCGACGGGCGCGACATCGGAAGCGTCGTCTTCCCGAATGCGGACCTGAAGTTCTATCTCGACGCCGCGCCCGAGAAGCGCGCGAAGAGGCGTTTCGACGAGCGCCAGGGCCAGGAAGCCTCGTACGAAGCGATTCTCGAGGACATTCGCGCCCGGGACCATCAGGACATGACCCGCGAGGACTCGCCGCTTTTGCGCACGCCGGATGCGATCTACGTCGACACCACGGAAATGACCCCGGGCGAAGTCATCGCCCACCTCCTGGGGATGGTTCAGGCGCGGATTGGCCGGGCTCTCGCCTCAGGGTAATCTCTCCAAGTTGACCTCCCCTCAAAAACCCCGAATCGGCTTCGCCGGCCTTGGTCTCATGGGCGGGCGCATGGCTCCCCATTTCATCGAGCAGGGCTACGCCCTCACCGTCTGGAATCGCTCGGCGGCCAGGTGTGAGCCTCTCCGGCAGCGCGGTGCGGCGGTGGCGGCTACTCCCAAGGACCTCGCCGCCGCGAGCGATGTGGTCTTCGCCTGCATCTCCGATCCGGCCGCGGTCGAGCGCCTCGTCTTCGCTGCCGATGGCCTGATCCACGGCGTGCGCCCGGGCTTCCGTTACGTGGAGACCTCGACCATCTCGCCCGACCTCGCGAAGAAGGTCGATCAAGCCCTTCAGGGGAAGGGTGCTTCCATGCTCGAAGCCCCGGTGACGGGCTCCAAGAACGGCGCCCAGAACGCGACTCTTCTTCTCATGACCGGCGGTTCCAAGGAAGTCCACGAGGAACTGCTGCCGTTGCTGCTCCTGATCGGCTCGAAGGCGATCTACTGCGGTCCGATGGGCTCGGCGTCGTTCGTGAAGCTCCTCGGGAACACCTACATCTCGTTCATGCTCGAAGCCCTCGCGGAAACCTCGGTTCTCGCGACCAAGGCCTCTATCCCGCTCGAGACCGTTCTCGAAGTGGTGATGGCCTCGGGCTTTGCTTCGCCGTACTACACCTTCAAGGGCGGCGCGCTGATCAAGCGCGACTTCGACCAGCATTTTTCGATCGATCTTCTCGTCAAGGACCAGAACCTGATGCTTGCGGAGGCGGCCACACTCGGCGCCTCCATGCCCGGCCTCGTCGCCATACGCGACGTGTGCCAGGCCGCGAGAGACCAGGGCCACGGTCAGGACGACATCATCGGAGTCGCAAAAGTGCTGGAGCGCGCCGCGGGAATCAAGTAGTCCCGTGGCGCTGAGCCGAAGGCCTCGAAAGTCCGCCGCGCGCGGGACGGCGCGCCGCCGGGTTTCTCGTGCGATCTCGCGCGTACCCCGAAAGCCCGGCGGCGTGGTCGCGATCATCGTCGCCGCGGGCCGGGGCGAGCGCCTCGGCGGCGAGACTCCGAAAGCCCTGGTCGATCTGGCCGGCCGGTCGATGCTGCGTCGAAGCGCCGAGGCCCTGGCCGCGTGCGCCGAAGTGAGCGCGCTGATCGTGGTGGCTCCTTCCGGCTTCGAGAGGATCGCGGGTGACGAGGTCTCCGGCACCGGCAAGCTACGCGCGGTGGTGGCGGGGGGCGCGACTCGTCAGGACTCGGTGCGCGCGGGCCTCGCTCGAACCACCGATCGCGATGTCGTGGTTCTCGTGCATGACGCGGCGCGACCCTTTCTCGATGCCGATGTGGTGGCCCGCGTCCTCGAAGGCGTGCGCACCCACGGCGCCGCGATCCCGGTGGCCCCGGTGGTCGACACCATCAAGCGGGTCAAGGCCGGGCGCATCGGCGCCACCGTGGATCGCGAGACCCTTGGCGCGGCCCAGACGCCGCAGGGCTTTGACCGTGTGGCACTCCTCGCGGCCTTCGCGCGTGCGGCTCGCGCCGGTATGGCCATGACCGACGAGGCCATGGCCATGGAGCGCGAAGGGCGGCCGGTTGCCGCGGTGCTTGGCTCGGCGAGGAACTTCAAGATCACCACACCCGACGATCTCGATCGGGCTCGGAGGCTCCTCGCTCCCGAGGCCGCTCAGCTTCGCGTGGGTCACGGCTTCGACGCGCATCGCCTGGTTCCGAAGAGAAGGCTCATGCTCGGCGGCATCCATGTCCCCGCCGATGTCGGCCTCGAAGGCCATTCGGATGGCGATGTCCTGCTGCACGCCTTGTGCGACGCCCTTCTCGGCGCCGGAGCGCTCGGCGAGATCGGCTCGCTCTTTCCGAGCGCCGACTCTAAGCTCGCGGGCGCTCCTTCCGCGCTTTTCGTGGCCGAGGTGCGAAAGCGCCTGGCCGCCGCGCATCTTTCAATTGTCAACGTGGACGCGACGCTCATCTCCGAGCGGCCGCGTCTTTCCGGTCACCTCGACGCGATGAAGCGAAACATCGTCCGCCTGCTCGACGTCGAGCCGGACCAGGTGTCCATCAAGGTCAAAAGCACCGACACCCTCGGGGCCATCGGTCGCGGCGAAGGAATCGCCGCCCAGGTCCTGGCTCTGTTGGCGCGCTCATGAGCCGGCTTTAGAACCCGGCGCAAAGTAAGGAATCTCGAATGCCCATAGTCTGTGGAATTCATCCCGTCCTCGAAGCCCTGGCCGCGGGCTCCCGCACCATCGAACGTGTGGTGGTCACCAAGGGAGTGCGCAACAAGCGCATCCTCGAAGTCATCAAGCGCGCAAGCGAGCGGGGCGTGCCCCTTCGCTTCGAACCCCGCGAGGCTCTCGATCGGGCCGCGGACGGCGAGCGCCATCAGGGCGTCCTCGCCATCGTGGCCGACAAGGGCCTCCTGAGTCTCGAGGAACTTCAAAAGAGCGCGCGCACCCCGGCTCTCTTCATGCTGCTCGACGGCGTTGAGGACCCCAGAAACCTCGGCGCGATCATCCGCAGCGTCGACGCCGCGGGCGCGGATGGCGTCCTGCTTCCCGATCGACACACCGCGTCGCTTTCGGATGCCGCGTCCCGCACCGCGGCGGGCGCGCTCGAAAGCGTCAAGATCGCCCGCATCGGCAACGTGGTCCAGGCCCTGGAGACCCTGAAGTCGAAGGGCTTCTGGATCGTCGGCTTCGACGGTTCGGGCAAGGAGCGCTGGGACGCGATCGACTACAAGCGTCCCATCGTGCTCGTGCTCGGCGGTGAAGGCAAGGGCATCCGGAGGCTGGTCAAGGAGCATTGCGATCACATCGTGTCGCTCCCGGTCTTCGGCCAGGTGTCTTCGCTCAACGTGTCGGTGGCCGCGGGCGTCGCCCTGTATGAGGCGGTCAGACAGCGGGGCAGCGTTCCCACCATGGCCCGCCCCATTCCGCCGCGCGCGCTGGCCGTGAAGAAGCCCGTGGTCATCGGACCGCCTCCCGAGGACCGGGAGGAGGATCCGGGGGCCAAGCGCCGGGCCGCGGCCATCGCCTCTCTCGCCGCGCTTGAGCCGGTTCGCGTGGCGGAGCCGCAGGCTCCGGTCTTGCCGGATCCGTCCTCGGCGACCGGGCCGGCCGGAACACCATTGACCCCCGGTCCATCGCCTCTCGACGCCGATGAGGCCGAACTCAACGTGCCCGAAGCTTCGCTGGAGCCGATTGGATCGGACGACAACGGAGACGCGGAGGACGAGACCCGCCCCGCGCGTGCTCCTCGAGCGGCCGACGAGGACGCCG
>JANMVV010000426.1:0-3035 GCA_031392925.1 Vicinamibacteria bacterium | reverse complement strand
TCCGAGGAGCGGCAGCGCAAGCTGCTGATGCACAAGAAGGACATCCTCAAACTTGGCGCCAAGGTCACGGAGAAGGGGCTCACCCTGATCCCGCTCAAGGCCTACTTCAAGGGCGGGCGAGTGAAGTTCGAGATCGGTCTCGCCCGCGGCCGGAAATCGCACGACAAGCGCGAGGCGATCAAGGCAAGGGATATCGAAAAGGACGTGCGCAGGGAGTTGGGGACGAGAAGGAAGTAATCGTACCGTCGTTACGCCGCCTTCGGCGCTGCAAAAAGCAAATGCGCGAAGGCTGTAGGGGCGGCTACATCCTTCGCGCAGGACGGACTGTACGCAGGTCGGAGGATCAAGGGGGCACGATGGCTATTGATTCGCGCATCAATATCCCGCGTGCGCTCGCGACCAGAAACTGCGGCGCTCGAGGAAGCACGGCCGGCGCGACTATAATCATGGTTTGCAAAGGCCTCGCGGGCCTCGAGCGCGCAGTCACAACTGCCCTCATGAGGACTCCGCCGAGCCATTCACCGAGGTCGCGTTTCCTGGAGTCGCTCGAGGAGGCGCGGCCTGCTTCAAAGGCGCGAAACTCCCCTCAATGATCCACGTCGAAGGTTTGTCCAAGCGTTACGGCGCGCGCGTTCTCTGGGAGAACGTGAACTGGCACGTCAAGAAGAACGACCGCATCGGGCTGTGCGGCCCGAACGGGGCCGGCAAGTCGACGCTTCTGAAGATCCTCGCCGGTCTCGAGGAGTACGACTCGGGCCAGGTCCGGATGGCCACCGACCTCACCATCGGCTACCTGCCGCAGGACGGCATCGCCCACCAGGGCCGGACGCTTCATGCCGAGGTTTCGCTGGCTTTCGCTCCCCTGCTGGCCCTGAAGGCCGAACAGGACAAGATCGAAGCAACCCTCGAACACGAGGACCCGGGCACCACCGAAGAAGAGCACCTCGCCCTTCTCGATCGCTACGCCGAGGTGATGGATCACTTCAAGCGGGCGGGCGGTTTCGAGATGGACATCCAGATCGCGAGTGTTTTGCGCGGTCTCGGCTTCAAGCCCTCGGACCATCAGAGGCTGTGCGAAGAGTTCTCGGGCGGCTGGCAGATGCGTATCGCCCTCGCCAAACTTCTCCTCCAGCGACCCAACCTGCTCCTGATGGACGAGCCCACCAACCATCTCGACCTCCCCGCCTGCAACTGGCTCGAGGAGTATCTGCACGACTACGAAGGCTCGGTGGTCCTGGTCTCGCATGACCGGTTCTTCCTCGACGCCGTGGTCAAACGGATCACCCAGGTCGAACTGCGCACCCTCACTGATTATCACGGCAACTACTCGAAGTACCTCGTCGACTACCAGGCGAATCTCGAGAACCTCCTCGAATCGCATCGCCGGCAGACCGAGGAGATCGAGAAGACCGAGGCCTTCATCAATCGGTTCCGCTACCAGGCCACGAAGGCCCGTCAGGTCCAGAGCCGGATCAAGCAGCTCGACAAAGTCGAGCGCATCGAGATCCCGGCCCAGCGCCAGAAGATTCACTTCCACTTCCCCGAAGCGCCCAAGGCCGGACGCGTGGTGCTCGAGGTGAAGGATCTGCGGCGCGCCTACGGCGCGAATGTGATCCTCGAGGGCGTGAACCTCACGGTCGAGCGCGGCGATCGCATAGCTCTCGTCGGGCCGAACGGCGCGGGCAAGTCGACGCTGATGCGCGTGCTCGCCGGCACGGACCAGCCCACCAGCGGCTCGATCACCCTCGGGCATCAGGTGGTGATGGACTACTTCGCCCAGAACCAGGCGGACATCCTCGCCGGTTCGCAAACCGTCTACGAAGAGATGGCGGGAACCAGCCCCACCACCATGGTCCCGATGATCCGCTCGATCCTCGGCGGCTTCCTTTTCTCGGGCGATGACGCCTACAAGAAAGTCGCGGTCCTCTCGGGCGGCGAGCGCAACCGTCTCGCCCTCGCGAAGATGCTGCTCAAGGCGAGCAATCTGCTTCTGCTCGACGAACCGACGAACCACCTCGACATCGACTCGAAGGACATCCTCCTCGAAGCCCTGGCCGCGTACACCGGCACGATCGTCTTCGTTTCGCACGACCGGCACTTCGTCGACCGGCTGGCCATGAAAGTGGTCGACGTGGGCGACTCAAAAGCATCGCTCTACCCCGGCGGGTACGAGGACTTCCTCGATTGGAAGAAGCGGATCGAGGCCGGCGAGATGGGAACACCCATGCCGGCAAAGCCGAAGGCGCCGAGCCTCACCGAGGTGAAGACCGCGGTGGTGAAGGCCGTGGCGATTGCGCCTCCCGGGCTGCCGCAAAAGCCCCCTCCAGCGCCCCTGCCGGAGAAGCGGCCGAACCCCGCGGCCGGCGCGCCGTCGAATCCCCTGGCCCCTCGCCTGCGCAAGCCCGAAGGGGACGCGAAGGCGGTGGCCGAGGCGGAACGTCAGTCGCGCATCGCCGCCGACCGGGCGGAGAAAAAGCGCAAACAGCGTCTCGACGAAATCGAGAAGAGGATCGCGGAGAAGGAATCGGCGGTCACCGCCATCGAGAAGGAGATGTCGAACGCCGGCTTCTTCGACGATCGCGCCCGCGCCCAGAAGGCCGCCAAGGACCGCGAGTCGCTCATGTGGGAAGTGAACGACCTCATGGGGCAGTGGGAGCTGATGCAGCAGGAGTCGGTTCCGGCTCGGTAAGCGAGCTCGAGTAGGGGCTGGCGGGTCGGGAAGCCTCAGGCGCCGCGCAGTTCCACAAGCCATCTCCGCACGGGGAAATAGACCGCGTAGAAGACGGCCGTGCCCGCGATGAGCTGAACCGGAAGGCCGGCGAAGCCCGAGATGAGATCGCCCACGACGTAGCTCACCAGCGTTGCCACCGCCATCGCGCCAATCGTGGGCATGTTGTTCCCCTTCTAGTGTACCCGCGACGGGTCGATAATCTCCGCATGCCCGAGCTGCCCGATCTGACCGTCTACGTCGAGGCCCTCGATCGATTCATCGGCGGACGGGCGATCGAATCGATCCGTCAGGCCACGCCTTTCCT
>JANMVV010000397.1:0-2811 GCA_031392925.1 Vicinamibacteria bacterium | reverse complement strand
AATGCAATGGTGGAGTGCGGGCAAAACGATTTCTGGCGCGAAGGGGAGCGAGGCCACGAGCGCCCAAGGCGCCAGGGTGCCGTCATCGGGGCCGTCCGGCACGCCGCGACTCAGATAGTCGAAGAATTGACGCTCGACTCCGTCTATGGTCCTCGTTTCGGGTCCCGGGCCTTCGCTCGCGGTGATTCCCCAGCAATGGCGGCCATAGTCCTTGAACCCGCGGGGGTTCTTGATGGCGTATTGCTGCTGCGCATAGGTGGCGCGGCGGCTGTTCTCGAAATAGTCGATGCCCTTGCCACGCATGAAGGCGTCCTGAATGCCGTGAAAGTCAATCCAGACGTGCGAGAGTTGATGGATGAACAACGGCCCCGCGTGCAGGTACTCCCATTCGTAGCAGCGTTCCCACCTGTAAGTGGAAGTCCAAGCTGCGTAGCTCTCTTCGGGGAGGGGATAAGTCGGCGAACCCAGCCCCAGCGTGTACAGGAGCAGGGCCTCGTCGTAGCCCTCCCAGCGGTATTTAAGAAAGCCACTCTCAGGCTTCCACCCGTGGGTCACGGTGGCACCGCCGTCTTGCGCCCACGGCCAATCGGCGCGGCGGTAAAGAGCGTCGGCCAGGGCGCCGATTTCTCTCTCATCCTCGGTGTCGGCATCGAAATAGACGCCCGCCGTCAACGCGCCAGCCAGTAAAAACGCGCTATCCACGGTCGACAACTCGCATTCCCGGACGCGCCGGCCGGTCTGCATGTCGAGGAAGTGATAGTAAAACCCCTTGTAGCCGGTGGCGTCAGGCTCGGGGCCTTGCGGGCTGTTCCAGAAGAAGCGCAGGGTCGTAAGAGTTCGCTCCACCGCCGCGGCGCGTGACATGAAACCGCGTTCGACGCTTACCGGGTAACAGGCCAGGGCAAGGCCGGTGGCGGCGATGCTGGACGGCCAGCCCGGCGCGGTCTTGTCGATGACCAGCCCGTTTGTTGGATTTGTCTCGTGCAGGAAATAGCCGAAGGTTTCGCGCTGCAGCTTCTCCAGTTCGGCCTCGACGGTCAAGGTTCCGCTGCTCATTGTCCTCTCACTGGCTCCGGCGCCCGGCTTGAAGCAATGATGACAAATCGTATTCGACGAGATTGCCTATGCGCCCGATGCTGAGGTCGGCGGGCGGATACTTCGCGAGTATCTCGGGATCGACCGCGTAGTGCCCCTGTCGGGCGAAAACCGTGGTTACGCGCTCGCCCCACGACTTCTTGATATCGGCGAGGAGGCGCAGCTTGTCGTCCACCATGACGTAGTGCTCGGCCGGGTAGCGGCGCACCACATCATCCAACTCCAGCTCTTTGTGAATGTAGAGCAACACTTTGCCCTCCACCGCCTCATAGAGCCCCGAGCGGTCGACCTTACGTGGTTGAAAGACCACGTCGCCGTCGGAGAGGATGACCACCTGGCCCCATTGACGACAGTGGTCGATTGCGTCGAGCGAGTTCGGGTACAGCCGGTTGGCGAACGGGTAGTTCATCAGAAAATACGAGACCGCCAGCAACCTGGGATCGCTCGGTTGTTCGACGCGGTAGCGCTGGAGCGCGCCCAGGTAATCCGCGTACCCGAGCTCCGCGCGCAGCCGCTCGAATATCGTCCAATAGTGGTCGCTGTGCTGCAGTCCGACTTCACGCTCCAGGTGGCGGCGCAAGTCTTGTATGACCCGATCGTTGTCGAGCAAAGTATTGTCAACATCGAAGAGGAAGACCACGGCTCCAGACGTCGCTGTCATTCTGTTCCCTGACCGGCGGGAGGGAGGGAGCCCTCCTGCGCGCGCAAGATGCCGTCGACGAGCGCCTGCGCCTCGTCTTGAACCTTCCGGAGGTGCGCGGCGTCGCGGAAGCTCTCGGCGTAAATCTTGTACACGTTCTCCGTGCCCGAGGGCCGCGCCGCAAACCAGGCGTTCTTCGTCGTCACCTTCAGCCCCTCAACCGCCGCCCCATTGCCCGGCGCGACGGTCAGCGTCGACGTGATCTTCTCCCCCGCCAACTCGGAGTTCTTGATTTGATCGGGCGAGAGCTTTCGCAGGATCGCTTTCTGCTTTGGCGTCGCCGGCGCGTCGATCCGCTCATAGACCGGCTGGCCGAACTCCCCCGTCAGCTCACGGTAGATCTCCCCGGGGTCGCGCCCCAGACGCGCGGTGATCTCCGCGGCGAGCAGGCCTGGGATAATTCCGTCCTTGTCGGTCGTCCAGGCGCTGCCATCCAGGCGGACGAAGGACGCGCCGGCGCTCTCCTCGCCGCCAAAGCCAAGCGAACCGTCGAGCAAGCCGTCCACAAACCATTTGAAGCCCACCGGAACCTCGTAGAGCTTTCGGCCAAGCTTGCCGGCCACTCGATCAATCATCTGACTGCTCACCACGGTCTTACCCACGGCCGAGACCTGGGGCCACTTCGGCCGGTTCTGGAAGAGGTAGTGGATCGCGACTGACAGGTAGTGATTGGGGGGAAGCCAGCCCGCGCTCGGCGTGACTATCCCGTGCCGGTCATGGTCGGTGTCACAAGCGAAAGCGACGTCGAAGCGATCCTTCATCGCCACCAGGTTCTGCATGGCGTAGGGGGAGGACGGATCCATCCGGATCTGGCCGTCCCAATCCACGGGCATGAAGCGGAAGGTCGGATCCACGACCGCGTTGACCACCGTGATGTTGAGGCGGTAGCGCTCGGCGATCGGTCCCCAATAATGGACTCCGGCGCCGCCCATGGGGTCCACGCCAATATGGACGTTCGCGCCTCGAATCGCGTCCATATCGATCACACGGTCGAGATCGGCGACATAGGCGTTGAG
>JANMVV010000340.1:0-7803 GCA_031392925.1 Vicinamibacteria bacterium | reverse complement strand
TTTCCCCCTTTCCTGACCGCGGCCGCCGCCCTTCTTCTCCTTGCCGGATTCCTCTGGGCGCGCGGCCTCCGCGTCCTTCCCGCCTGATCCCATGACCCTGGCCTCCCCGATCTGGCTCGTCGCTCTGCTGCTCATCCCGGCCCTTGTGTTTCTGGCCGGCCGGATCCATCGCGCGGATCGAGCAAGAATGGACGGCATGGTCACCGCTTCGATGTTCGAGAGGATCGGCCACCGATTCCCGGCCCGGGTCGAGACATTACGCGCGGTCTTTCTTTTCGCGGGCGCGGTCCTTCTGGTCCTGGCTCTGGTGCGACCGCAATGGGGCATCGTGAGGGAAAGAGTGGAACGGACTGGCGTTGATGTCGCTCTCGTCCTCGACACCTCCCTCTCGATGTCGGTCGAGGACGTGTCTCCAAATCGCTTCTTTCTCGCCAAGCAATCGCTCTCCGCCCTGATGTCGAGGTTGGCCGGCGATCGGTTCTCGCTGGTTGCGTTCGAAGGCGAGGCGTATCCCCTGGTGCCGCTGACCCTGGACGCCGATGCCGTGGCGCTGTTCCTCGAGACCCTCGAACCGGGGTTCGTGCCCGCGCCCGGCTCCAACCTGCTCTCCGGGATCGAGGCCGGAATAGCCACGTTCGTCGATCCGAGCCGGGTGAATCGCGTGATCGTTCTGGTCTCGGATGGCGAGGATCTCGAAGACAGCCTGGAAGCAGCGGCGGCCGCGGCCAAGAAAGCCGGCGTCATCATCCACACCGTGGGGGTCGGATCGGCGCAGGGCGGACCGGTTCCCGACACCGACTCGAGCGGAGCCCGCAACGGATACAAGCTCGAAAACGGCGAGCCCGTCATCTCCCGCCTCAACACCGAGAACCTCGTTCGGCTCGCGCAGGCCACCGGAGGCAAATTCACCCAGGCGTCTCCCAACAACACCGCCCTTGCCGTGACCGCCTCCGCCATTGAAGCCATGGAAAATAAACAGACCGCGAGCGAGTTCTCGTTCCGAAAGAAGGAGCGATTTCAGATTCCGCTCGGCCTGTCCTTCCTTTCGTTTCTCCTGGCACTTTTCGGGCCCGTGCTGATGGAGCGTCTCCGACGAAAAAGCACCCGGCTGGCCCTTGTTCCGATTCTTCTCCTCGCCACCACCGCCCACGCCGACATCAAAGATGAAATCCTGGCGCGGCCATCCCGTGAAACCAACAAGGGACTCAAGGCCTACCAGGCCGGTGATGCGGCCCAGGCCCTCGCCGCCTTTGAGAAGGCGCGCGCCGCCCGTCCGGATTCCGCGGTCACGCGTTTCAACGAGGCGGTGGCTCAGGCGAAGGCCGGCAGGGGGCCGGACGCGATCGAGACCTTCACCGCGCTCTCCCGGGAGAAGAACGCTCTCGGCTTCGAGAGCCACTACAACCTCGGCAACGCGTTGCTCGGGGCGCAGCAGTTGCCCGGTGCGGTCGCCGCCTATCGGGATGCCCTGCGGGTCAAGCCCGACGACGCCCGCGCCCGCCGCAATCTCGAGATCGCCCTCCGGCAGCTTCAACAGCAGAAGAAGGACCAGGAGAAGGACAAAAAGGATCAAAAGGACGACCAGAAGGACAAGGAGCAGCAAAAGAAGCCTTCTCCGAGCGATGGAAAGCAGGAGCCCCCAAAGACCCAGAAGGAGCGCGAGAACGAGCGGTTCCAGAAGGAAACCGGGATGTCGAAGGACCGCGCCATGCAGCTCCTCAAGGCGCTCGAACAGAACGAAAAGACCGAGCAGAAGAAGAAGCTCGAAGCCGAGCGGGCGAAACGGCGAAAAGGAAAAGACTGGTGAGACTGATCCTCGCGAGTCTTGTCCTCCTCACCGCCCAGGGTGCTTTGGCCCAGAGCGGTTCTGTGCGCACCGAGGTCGATGCCCGGAAGATCGGCGTCGACGATGTGGCCACCCTCTCCATCGTCCTCGACGGCGATGCCGCGAGTCTCGACGCCGCCGTTCCCGCCCTCAAAAACCTGCGAATCGTGGGCGGACCTTCGACCTCGACCCAGATCTCGTTCGTCAACGGTTCCATGTCGCGACAGAAGGTTCTCTCCTACGTCCTGCGCGCGGAAAAGGCGGGGAATGCCGAGGTCGGTGCGGTCTCCGTCCAGGGCTATCCGCCCACCACGCCCATCGGCATCGAAGTCGTTTCCGGGGCGATTCGTCCCGCGCAGCCGCCCCAGGATCCCTTTGGCGGCCGCGACCCCTTCGAGGAGATCTTCGGCCGGCCCCGGCGGTCTCAACCGCAGAACCAGGGAAAACTGTTCGTCGAGGCCGTTCTCTCTCGCGCCGCCGCCCGCGTGGGCGAGCCGATTCTGGTGACGTATTTCGTCTACACGCAGATCTCACTCTCCGGCGTCGAGTTCGCCGAGGCTCCTAAGTACCCTGGATTCTGGGCCGAGGAGATCGACCGCACCCGCGGCGACTCTTCTGGTGAGAACACCCTGGTCCAGGGCGAGCCGTTCCTTCGCTATCCGGTGCTCGAACGCCTGCTCTTTCCTACCCGCACCGGCCTGCTCGAAATCCCCGAAGCCCGGCTTCGCCTGGTTCCTGCCGGAGGTGCCTTTGGCGTCGCGGCCCCCATCGAGCGCAGCACCAAGGTGCTCAGGGTGAGCGTGAATCCCCTGCCGAACGGCACGCCCGAGGGAAGTGCGGTGGGAACCTATGAGGTCGAATCATCGGTCGATCGATCGACCGTAGCACTCGGCGACGCCATTACCTTCCGTTTCAAGGTGAAGGGCCGCGGGAATCTGAAATGGGTGGATGCCGGGCCGAGCCTCGAGATTCCGGGAGCCCGCGTGTTTCCGCCGAGAGTGACCTCGGACCTCAAGACCACGCGGCAGGGCATCGAGGGAAGCAAGACGTGGGAGTTCGTGATCGTTCCGGAGAAGGAAGGAACGTATGAAATTCCATCCGTTCCGTTCTCGTCCTTCGACCCCGCCACCCAGTCTCTGAGGACCGATCGAACGAACGCGATCCCGGTGACGGTTTCGGCCGCCACCGCATCGGCCCCGGCCGCGGCGCCAAGAAACAGCACCGCCCCCGTCTCGCTCCGCGCCGATCTGGACAGCCCGCAGACGGACCTGTCCCGAGCCGCGGGTGCGGTCGCTCTTCTCTCCCTTGCCGCTCAGGCCTGGGCGTGGCGCCGTCGGCCGTCGGCCTCTGCGAACCACGGACGAAGCAGATCGGCCATGGCCGCCGCCCTGGCCGAGCTTCGGAGCGAGAGCCTCCTCTCCGGCACCAAGGAACGCGCGGCCGCCCGGATCGCCGGATCTCTCGAAAGCGTGTTCGGTGCGAGAGCGGAGTGGCCGAACGACGACACCGGCGATCTCCTTCGGAGTCTGTCCGAGGATCTCGAGTTCCTCCGCTTCGCTCCGCAGCTTGGGAGCTACGACGCCAAGCTCAAGGAAGTGCGTGACCGCGCCGTGGCGATCCTGGAGGCGCTCCAATGAGGCTTCGTTTTGCCTGGCTGCTCCTGGCGGCGACACTCTCGGGTTCGCTCGCGGTCGCTCAATCCGAAGCCCCCTCCGCGGTGTTTCGGCGAGGAAACGAACACGCGGCGCGCAGTCGATGGGACGATGCCATCGTCGAATACGGCCGCCTCGCCAAAGACGGCGTGAAAGCACCTTCCCTCTACTGGAACTGGGCTCAGGCTGCTTCGGCCAGCGGCCGAAAGGGCGAAGCGCTCTGGGCCCTCATGCGCGGTCGCGAGCTGACCCCCGGAGACTCCGGCATGACCCGTGAAGTCGAACGACTCCGCAGCGAACTTGGCCTCGACCCGTCCGAGGTGTCCCTCGGATTCCTGGGCGATCTGCGGATCCTGGCCCGTAGCTTCCGTTTCGACGCTCTCGCCATCGTCGCGTTTCTCTTCTCCATCATCGCGGTGATGGGAAAGAAGCCTCGCGCTTCGGTTTCGCTCGGGGGTCTTCTCGTCGGGCTTCTCCTCACCGCACCCTTCGTGGCGGGATCGTGGCGTGAGCCCCGCGGCGTGGTGGTACAGAAGGACGCGCCGCTCATGGACGCCGCGCGCAATGATGCGGTGGCTCTTGCCAATCTGAGGGAGGGCGAAGTGGTTCCCTTTCTGGGCGAGGAAGGTGAGTACGTCAGAATCCAGGACGCATCCGGCGCCCGGGGGTTCGCGCACAAGAACGATGTCCGCAGGATTGGAATCGAGTGACCATGGCCGAAACCATGACCTTCGACGGAGACGCCCTTCATCTCCTCGACCAGCGCGCTCTTCCCGGCGAGGTCCGCTATCTCGCCTGCCGCACCGCCTTTGAGACCGCTCAGGCCATCAAGAGCCTGGTGGTTCGCGGCGCGCCCGCTATCGGTGTGGCTGCCGCGTTCGGCATCGCCCTCGCGGCGAAGCGCGCGACAGAGTCGGGCGCTTCGCTCGATGGCGCTCTCGAGGCGGCGCACAAAGTCCTGGCTACCAGCCGGCCCACCGCGGTGAATCTTTTCTGGGCGCTCGAGCAGATGCGCGGCGTACGCAGCGCCCACCCGGGAGCCGCCCCTCAAGCCATGGTCGCGGCGCTGGTCGCGGAGGCGCGAAAGATCCATGACGACGACATCGCGTCGTGCCGCGCCATGGGTGAATTCGGCGCAGCCCTCTTCCCCGACCGGGCCCGCGTCCTGACCCATTGCAACGCCGGCGCCCTCGCTACCGCGGGTTACGGCACTGCGCTTGGCGTGATCAGGTCCGCTCATCGGCAGGGAAAGATCGACCGGGTGTTCGCGGGCGAAACCCGCCCCGTGCTGCAGGGCGCGCGCCTCACCGCCTGGGAGCTCGTGAACGACGGGATTCCCACCACACTGATCACCGACTCGATGGCGGGATTCCTCATGTCTCGCGGAGAGATCAACTGCGTGGTGGTCGGTGCGGATCGGATCACCGCGAACGGCGACGTGATCAACAAGATCGGCACCTACACCGTGGCCGTGCTCGCCCGCGAGCACCGGATTCCCTTTTTCGTGGCGGCGCCTCGTTCCACCTTCGATCTGCGGACCGCGACGGGCGCCCTGGTGACCATCGAAGAGCGGGACGCGGGTGAGGTCGTCCAGATGGGCGGCGTTCGCACCGCGCCTCTCGGTGTGGACGTCCGCAACCCCGCCTTCGACGTCACCCCCGCGGCCCTGGTGACCGCGATTGTGTGCGAAACCGGGGTGGCGCGCGCACCGTTCGGCCCCGACCTCGCTCGACTCGCGGCTCTCCCGTTCCATTCACACCGGGTCTGAGCAGGCCCTTCGCTAAACTGCGCTCGGCGATTTTCTAAACTACGATCGAACCAGTTTTCTTGAGGAATGCATGAACATAGGACTCTTCTCGGGCCCCGCTTCCAAGGTGACGGCCGACGTACTCGTCTTTCTCGTCGATGAGAAGGCGAACATCCACATCATTGATGACCCCGAGATCGCGGCGGTGGTCGACGACGCGACCGCGCGCTTTCGAGCCCGAACTCTCTCTCGCGAGCTCATCCAGAAGGTCGGCAACCGGACCGTGGTGGTGTATTCGTCGACCCAGATCCGAGGCCTCAACACCTGGGAGACCGTGAAGACCGTGGTCGCCCGCTCCGTTCGCCTGGCCCGCGACCTCGGGCTCCCGCGAGTGGCCGCCTTCTTCAACCACCAGGACGCGGCCCCTCTGGTGGGCAAGGCAGTGGAAGGGGCCGTCCTCGGCGCCTACACCTTCGATCGCCATCGCCTCGAGAAGGAGCGCTTCTTCAAGGAGAAGCTCTCCCTCGAGATCGTGGTTCATCCAGACCATCAGGCCGACGCCGAGGCCCGCAAAGCGCGTTACGCCTGGGTTTCCGAGAACGTGAACATCGCGCGCGATCTCATCAACGAGCCGGCGAACATCGTGAATCCCCTCGTCTTCGCCGAACGCGCGCAGCAGATCGCTCTGGAAGGCGGCTTGCAGTGCGAGGTCCTCGATGAGACTGCGCTCAAGGCCAAGGGCTATCGGGGCCTTGTCCACGTGGGCTCGGGCAGTGCTACCCCTCCGCGGATGGTTATTCTTCGCCACATTCCCCGCCAGAGTTCAGCCGAGACCATCGCTCTGGTGGGCAAGGGCCTCACCTTCGACTCGGGCGGCATTTCCATCAAGCCCGCGGACAAGATGTGGGAAATGAAGGGCGACATGGGGGGGGCGGCTGCCGTGCTCGCCACCATGCGCACCATCGCCAAACTCCAGCCGAGCGTCCGTGTGATCGGCATCCTCTGTCTGGCCGAAAACATGCCCGGCAACAACGCGCACCGTCCCGGCGACATCTTCGTGGCCAAGAACGGCAAGAGCATCATGGTCGACAACACCGATGCCGAAGGCCGGCTGGTCTTGTCGGACGGTCTGGCGCGCGCCGGCGAAGAAGGCGCCACCCACATCGTCGATATCGCGACCCTGACCGGCGCTGTGGTCCGAGCACTCGGCCCCTCGGTCGCGGGAATTCTCGGCACGCACAAGGAACTCGTGCGTCGCGTGATCGCCGCGGGCGAGAGCCATGGCGAGGCGTTTTGGGAACTGCCTCTGGTCGAGGAATACCGCGACACGTTGAAGACGCCCTACGCGGACATCAACAACATCGCCGCGGGTGGTGTGGCCGGAGCCATCACCGCGGCCCTCTTTCTGCGCGAGTTCGTGCCGGAAGGTGTGGCCTGGGCGCATCTCGACATCGCCGGCCCGATGTTCCGCGACCGCGACTGGCGCTACTACGAAGCGGGCGCCCTGGGCTTCGGGGTCAAGACTCTGGTCCATCTCGTGGAGCGCTTTCGGGAGACCGTCTGATCACGCCTCTGTTCTTTGGCCTGATCGCGGCGCTCGCGAACGTCGCGGGCGGCCTCATTCTGGTCTCGCGGCGTCACTGGAACGATCTCGTCCTTCGCTATTTCGTAGGCCTCGGCGCGGGCTTCATGCTCGCGACCTCGATCGTTCACATGCTCCCGGTCGCGGTCGGCGATAGCGAGCGCGGGCCTCTCCTGATTCTCGGGGGCTACTTCCTCGTTCATTTCTTCGAGCACACCGTGGCGCCTCACTTCCACTTCGGGGAGGAGACGCACGAGCACGCCATGGACGCGCCCTCGGCCTCCTGGACGGCACTCGCCGGCCTCTCCGTGCATGCGTTCTTCGACGGACTGTCGATCGCTTCAGGCCTCGCGGTGTCGCGCTCGCTCGGGCTCCTGGTGTTCGTCGCGATCCTTCTTCACAAGCTTCCCGAAGGGTTCACGGTCGCCTCCATCGCCATGGCCTCGGGCCAGGGCCGCAAGGGCGCCTTGCGCTCGTCGCTCGTCCTTGCCGGAGCGACCCTGCTTGGAGCCCTTTCCCTGGTGGATCCCTCCTGGGTCGGCGTCGCCCTGCCTCTTTCCACCGGGGTCACCCTCTACGTGGCCGCGTCGGACCTCATCCCCGAGGTGAACGCCATCCGCAGCTTCCGGATGGCCTCCGCGGTCTTCGCGGGCGTCGCTCTCTCGCTCCTGGGCGCCCGGCTCCTCGAGTTCGCCGGCCTGCACTGAACGACGAAGGCGACCGTTCGCGGTCGCCTTCAAGCGCAGCATCGAGGGAAGTCGTTCAGGCCTTGTGCCGAAACGCCCCCATGAACTCCTTGAGCATCAGCGGATTGTTGCTCTTGATGGCTCCGGTGATGAAGTCGGTGGCGCCGGGCGTTTTCTTGCCGCTCCACACGTCCAGGAAGATCTTCGACGTGGACTTGAAGAAACAGTCCGCGTCCTCCGTCTTTCCGGGCTTCACCGCGCAGGCGTCCGCGCTGATTGACACCGTCCACTTCTCCACGTCGTCGAGTGAG
>JANMVV010000313.1:0-8736 GCA_031392925.1 Vicinamibacteria bacterium | reverse complement strand
GGGCGACCCGGTTTTGGGAGTGACCAGGCACAAGGACCGAATCGCGATCCTTCATCTCAAGGACGTCGTGAGCCCGCTGCCCGGCGACAGCAAACCACCGCACGATTCCTATCGCTTCGTGGAGCTCGGCCAGGGCAAGGTTGACGTCCCCGGCGTGCTCGCCGCGGTCAAGAAGATCGGCTTCCACGGTCCGGCCGTGATCGAGCTGGACGCGGTGAGCGATCCGTCCCGCACGGCCAGGGATTGCGCCGAGATCAACAAACGCTACGTCGTCGAGAAGTTGGGCCTTACGCTCTAACCGCTGCGGGCGGCCTACCGGCGCGCACCGTCAATGCGAGTCGGTCAACGGAATCGCGACGCGGCAACAGCGCGATCGCGATGGCCCCGACGATCGCCAGTCCCACGAGCAGGAGGAATCCTGACGAGTACGCGCCCGTTGAGTCCCGCAGGGACGCGACTCCCATCGGGACCACCGCTTCGGCTACGCCGTCGGCGGTGAGGACAATTCCCAGGAGGCGGCCCAGGATCTTCACGCCGAACAGCTCGGCGGCCATCAAAGGGATGACCATGTAGTCGCCTCCGAGACCCATACCGAAGAGAAACGCGCCCATGCGCAGGGTCTCGAGGGTGGACGCGATCGTGAAGAGGGGAATGGTCGCGGCCACCGTGGCGTACACGAGCAGCATCACGTGCTTCTTCGGCCAGCGATCGGCGAGCCAGCCGAAGAGCAGGCGACCGAGGAGGCTCCCGAAGAGAATGAGGGACAGGAGCCTCGCCACACTGTCTTGCGAAAAGCCGCGGTCGAGGGTGAGGAAGAGTTTGAGGTTCTGCATCGTCCCTCCGACCGCGCCGATCGAACACATGCTCCCGATCACCAGAAGGTAGAACGCCTTCGTGCGTAAGACGGCGCGCAGGGACTCAGACGACGACGCGCCGGGCAAAGCGACAGGGGCCTCGGGGTCGCGGACGAAAAACGCGCACGGCAGAGCCACCGCGATCATCAGCAGGCCAAGAACGCGCAGCGCTCCTCGCCAGCCGACTGCCTCCACCAGAGCATGGGCGACGAGAGGCACGAGTGTGCCGCCCACCCCGATTCCCAGATACGCGAAGCCCATGGCCTTGCCGCGGCTCGAGGTGAACCAGCGCGAGAGCAACACCTGATTCGGCAGGGGCCCGCCGCAGACGTAGCCAAGAGCGTTCAGGAGATAGAAGAAGTAGAAGCCGCCGAGAGTGGTGACGCCTCCGAGACCGACGAGAGCGAGGCCGGCCATGATGACGCCCGCGAGCATCAATCGGCGCGGGCCGAATCGGTCCACGATGGTGCCGGCCAGAAGTCCGAAGAGCGGTCCGATGACGAGTTTGCTGATGGCATTCCCCGACGTGACCTGGCCGCGCGTCCAGCCGAGGTCGACCACGAAGAAGTCGTAGAAGAAGGGCAGGCCGTAGAGCGCGAAACCGACGATCGACAGGAGGCTCAGGAAGGCGGTGGCGAGCGACAAGCCTTGATCGCGGCTGACGGTCATGCGCGTGTCGCCTCCTTCGCGGTCTTGAGAAGCTCGGCCTCGGGCCGCTTCGCGTAGAAGGCGTCGAGCGGATAGCAGCCCGACACGAGTCCGGCACGGGGCGCGGTCGTGCAGTCGCTGAACGTCCGGCAGATGAATTTCCGCTGGAGGGTCCGCCCTTCGAGGTGATCGGCCGGGAGATCCGGATACGAAAGCACCATGCGCCCGAGGCCCACGCTGTCGACATGCCCAAGACGCACCGCTCGCTCGGCGACGTTGGGCAACCACTCCTGAAGGTAGCTGTAGGCGGACCCCACGAACACCAGACCGGGAAACTCCGCCTTGAGTCTTGCGGTGGCGTCGATCTGACGGGCGACTCCCCTTAGCGGATCCTCGGGGGGCAGGTAACCGTCGGTGGGCGGGAAGAGCGCGGGCCGCTGGACGTGGGGGTTCCAATAGGGACTGCCCGCGGTGATACAGACCCAGCGGACGTTCAGAGCTTCGAGGAGGCGGAGGAAGAGCCGCGCGTCGTCGATCGAGGCCGCTCCCCCGGCGCCCGAGAGACCGAACGCGGAGCGATAATTCGCGGGCGCATCGTCGGGCTGCCCCACTCCGTCCGGCCCCTTTCGATAAGGAAGCGTGTCGAAGGCTGACAAACGCGCGGCGATGCGAAGGCCTGGCGCCTCGGCGCGAAGGCCGGCCACGATCTCGCGCAGGAACCGGGTCCGGTTCTCGAAGCTCCCGCCGTAACGGCCGGGGCGGTCGTGGGCCGAGAGCAGCTCGTGCCCGAGGTACCCGTGACAGTGCTTGACGTCCACGAACGCGAAGCCCGCGTCGCGAGCGCGCTTTCCGGCGATCACGAAGTCGGCAACGAGTCGATCGAGATCGTCATCGGATAAAACCGGGACGCCATCGCGAAACCGCCGATCGAGAACGGGGTGCGCGTAGGCCGCGAGGGGCTGCGGTCGCGCATGCTCCTGGGGACGCGCGTACCGGCCCGAGTGCGTGAGCTGGAGACCCACGAACAAACCGGAGTCGGAGCCGAACCGATCGACATGGGCGGCCACGAGCTCCTCGCGGAGCCGGCCGAGTGACGGAAGTGTCGTTTCGCTGATGAGCAGTTGATTCGGGTTGGCGCGGCCGTCGTGGCGGACCGCCACGGCCTCGCCGCCCCAGATGAGCTTGGCGCCTGAACGACCGAACCGCGCCCAACGCCTTCGGGTCAATTCGCTGGGTTCACCGTCACGCGTCCCGTCCCATCCCTCCATCGGCAGGATGCACCAGCGGTTTCCCACCACCACGCCATCCGCTTCGATCGGTCGACTGAGCGGCGAGGACGCGGCGGGCGACAGAACATCGTCGAACTCGAGCGGGATCTTCGAGGTCTCGAGATGAGCCCGGAAGGCCGCGGGCGTCTTGAACGAGGCGACGCGAGGCCAGCTCATCGCAGGGAATCGAGCCGCTCGGTGATGCGATCCGCGATGTCCTGGAGAATGGCGATATCGGAGGAAGGCCGGGTCGCGCTCTTCGGATGAATCAACGCGGTGGGAAGGATGCCCCTCAGATGCAGGAACTGCGCGGCGGAGTGTTTGTACGCAGGCACCGGGGGCCGGAAGGCAAGGAAGCCGAGGTATTGGAGGAGATCGTTCAGTGTCGTGGCGCGGGGATCGCCCTCGGCCCAGAGACGGTCGCGGGCCGCGAAGGCCTCGGGCCAGAATGCAGAGAGGCCGAGGAGGTAGTCGCTGCCGTAAAAGGCCATGTCAATCGCCAGGTCGTTGCCGGTGTAGAGGTGGAAATCCGGCCGTCGGGCGTCGCGCGCCCGAAGCCGGTCCCACTCCTGGACCCGGTCGAGCGATGAATGCTTGAGGCCGGTGAAGGCCTCGATGTCCAGCAGGCGTTCGAAGAAGTCGAGGCTATAGATCCGGCCGAACGGCGCGAACATCTTTCCGAGTTCGAACGCGAGAAGGGGGCCGCCATCCGAAGCGACGCCCCGGTACACCTCGAGCACTCGCGCTTCATCGACATTCGCCAGAGCGGTGCACTGGAAGAGGATGGGAGTGCCTCCAGCGCCTTGAATGACCTCGATCTCGCGACGGTACAAGGCCTGAGGATCGCCGGCCTCGCCTTCGATGAACGCCCCCGCGACGAAACGACGGCCGCCCGCCGCGATCCGGGTCGCTTCCAGCACATCGAGCCGCTGGGCCCGAGTCAGCAGGTTCACGAATCCGGTATCCATGTTGACGGCCGGGGTGAGGCCGCAAGACCAGGTGCGATGAAGCAGGGTGTTGAACGAATCGAGGTCGGGTCGGTCGTCCTCGCTCCAGGGCAGGAGCACGGCCGACACCCCCTCGATTCGACGGCCGGGTCGCAAGGCTGGAATCGAAGACATCAGGAGACCGATCGTAGCGTCAGTCGTTCCTACGGTCTAGCGAATGGCGTTGGGCTTGACGTCGCCGCCGGAGCCCGCTCGGCGGGAGGCTCGGTCACCGTGAAGTTCAGCTCGCGGAAGGCGGAGGGGCGCTTCCCCATCCGCGAACCAACCTCCAGGCGCAGGGTGTAGTCGCCGGGCGCCAGGTTCTTGAGCGGCACCACCGCGTTGTGGATAAGGGAGCCGCCGGGCAGCAACTCGGCGGTGCTGCGCTCCCCTTCGCTGTGGAACTTGACGATGCCCTGTTGCCGGACGCTCGTCGTGATGTCCAGGGTGTGGGCTGTCTTCCATTCGTTGTCGTAGACGTCGGCGACGAGGGTCAGGGTGTCACGGGCGAGGAAGTTCCGGAACGTGGTGGCGGGGACCTTGACCACACCTTGGAGCGGCTCGAACGCGCCGCCGGTCGGGACCACGGCCACCGCCGCGGAGCCGAGCACGAGGCCGCTGATCGCGAGAGGCCCGTCGGAGAAATCGGGCACCTCGAGATCGTAGTGGACCGAGCCCGCGGTCGAAGCATTCACGGACCGCGCGGCGACGCGAAGCTGGTAGCGGCCCGGCGGCAGATCGATCTGCGAGATCACGCGGAAGCCCGCGGCGTCCACGATGCGCCGGGTCTGCGGCTTGAGGTCGAGGTTCACGTGGCTGTCGTTGCCGCTGATCTTGCTATTCACGTTGACCGCAGCCACCGTCATGTCCAGGATGTCATGGAACTCGCCGCCCTTCTCCGTGAAGCGGAAGCTTCCCGGCCCGAACTGCACGGTGACCATGACGTTCGCGTTCTTGCCAATGCCGCGGAAGGGGGCGGCGTGCACCGACATCAACAGACCGCTCTGCTGCATGGGACGCGCCAACAGCTCCTTGAGCTGGTCCGGGGTCTTGCTGCCGGCCCAGGTGGGCGGCTCGAGTTTCCTGCCTCGCCCGGGCGCCAAGAAACCGGTCCGAGACCGCACGCTCAGGCCGGGCCGTCGCACCGTGACCTTCAGCTGGCGGTAGCGGCCGTCGCGGCGGTCGTTCGTCGACCTATAGCCGAGCAGGTAGTAGGAACTGTTGTCCTTCACGATGCGCTCGAAGGCGCCCACGAAATCGTTCGTCTCCACTGCAGCGCGCCCCAGGGTCTCGTCGGCCAGAACGCGCAAGCTGTCCGCGGCCAGCCGCTGTTCGTTGCGGAGTCCGCTCCCGTCGAAGCCCAGCGACGTGTCGAGGACGGGCTGCAGTTCCATGGTCTCGTCGCCCATGGCGTGCAGTCCGCGCGGATCGACACTGTAGATGCTCGTGTTGCCACGGGTGGCCGAAGTGATCACCCCGCGCGTGCTGGTGAGCAGCATGGAGGAATCCGAGGTGTTCTGCAGGTCGTGGATGTCGTAGTCGAACCCCTCGCTGAAGAAGACGATGGCCTTGCGACGACCCCGGATGTTCGAGAGCCAATCGGCGACTCCCTTCAGGGTGTCGAGGGCCTGGCGCGCGTTGTAGCCGCGCGCGGCCTTCTCGGGATCGCGGGTCGGCTCGTCCGTCGCGCCGATGGCGCGGTTGGAGTTGTAGTTGTCGATCAGGTTGAGGGTCGAGGAACGCAGGCGTTGCCCCATGAACTTGTCCACGGAGTTCAGGAGGAGCGGGCGATTGTCGGTCAGGTCCTGCGAGGCCGAGCGGCCGGAGGTGAAGACGACGGCGGCCAGATCGCCGTCCCAAAGATATTGCCGGATGAAGCGTCGCGCCTCCCGCTTGACTTGCATGGAACGCGTCCCGCCCGTGTGCAGGTCGTCGAGCACGATCACGTACAGGCGGCCTTCGAAGGGCTTCTCGTTGGTCCGCACATCCCGGGCCACGATGTCCTCGGGCTGCTGGTCGATGGGGGGCATGGGCAGATCCACGAACGCCGCCACGTCGACCTGCTGCGGCTTGCCCTCTTCACGGATCTCGAAGTCGTCGCGGGTCAGGTCTCGCACCACGTTCCCGGCCTTGTCCGTCACGATCGCATCGACCTCGACGGCGCTCACCTCGACGCCGAAGGAGATCGGCGGCCTCGGGAGTGGCGTGGAGCTTTGCTGCGCCGGCGGCGCCTGCGCGAGAGTGATGGCGCCCACGCGGCCGTTCGATGTTCCGGCGAGAGCTAGCGCCACGAAGGCGGCAAGCAGGCCGGCGGTCACGCGATCGGGCTTCCCGCCGCCTTGTAGATCGCCTCGATGGCCAGCAGGTCCTTCAGTCCGTCTTCGCCCGGGGAACGGGGTGGCTCGTTACTCCGGATGCAGTGGGCGAAGTGCTCCGCCTGAATCGTGAACATGTAGGGGTGCTTGTGGGGACTCGCGATGTCGACCGGTTTGCCGGCGGCCTGACCGCGAAGGCGGAGGCCGTCGTAGTTGAACGCAGGTTCAAACAGAAGAGAACTGTTGGAGCCGTTGACCCGAAAATAACCCGGCGCTCTGGCGCCATACGAACAGCTGCACGAGGCGATGATGCCGGAGGGAAACTTCATCGTCCATTCCATCGATTGCTCGACCTCGGCGAACCGGTCTCCGGCCTCGCGGGTGCCCATGACCGCGGCGAAGGTTTTGGGTTCTTCGCCGGTGATGGTGCGAATGGCGTTGAGCGGATAGACGCCCAGGTCGAAAATCGGACCGCCCCCCGCCAGCTTGCGGTTGAGGCGCCACGCGCCTGCCCTCTGTTGGTTGAAGAAGCCGCCCTGGAAGGATTCGATCTCGCCGATGTCGCCCGCCCGGATCATGCGAGTCGCCTCGGCCCACAAGGGTTCGTACTGAATCCGGTACGCGATCATGAGCTTCACCGAGGCTTTGCGGCAGGCGTCGATCATCTCGCGGCACTCGGCGCTCGTGTTCGCCATGGGCTTTTCGCACAGCACGTGTTTACCCGCGGCGGCGGCGCGGACGGTGAATTCGCGGTGCAGGCCATTGGGAAGGCCGACATAGACGGCGTCCACATCCTTGTTATCGCGGATGCGATCGAAGGTCTCGTAGGTGTAGATGGAAGTGGCCGGGATCCCGTACATGGCCGCGAACTTCTCGCCCTTCTCCTTCGGATGGCCGGTGACGAGAGCGGTGATCTTCGCCGTGCTCGAACCCTCGCACCCTCGCATGAAGATTTCCGAGATGGTGCCGAGACCGATCGCGGCATAGCCCACCGGTTTTGACGACGCCGTCGTTTGCGCGCGCGCGGGAAGGGTTGCGGCGGCGAGACCCAGAGCCGAGACCCCGGCGAACTCGCGACGGCTGATCGTCTTCATTCTCCGTCCTTTTTGGCCGGCGTGTCCTTCTTGGCTGCCATCTCCTTGTTCGGGCTCCAATTGATCACGTGATACACCGCGGGAATCGTGCCGACGTTGCGTAAGCCGTGCAGACTGTTCGAGGCATTGAAGATTACCGAGCCCGGTCCGACCCGGACCCACTTGCCGTCGGAGAGGGTCTCGCACTCGCCTTCGCGGAGAATGATCAGCTCCTCGTTGATGTGCTGGTGCGGCGGATGCGATGTCTGGCCGACGTTCAGGGTCGTGACATGCATCTCGAGTTCGTCGACCGTCGCGGTGGGTCCTCGGTGCAGCGATCGGACTTCGCCGACCGCCGTCTTCACCGGGACCATCTTGTTCCAGTCGAAAACCGTGGGACCAAGGATGGACGGGGGGGTCACCGCGGCCGCTCCGACGCCAATGGTTCCCGACAGGGTGATGAGTGCTACGGCGATGTCTCGTTTGGTGATCATGAGTCCTTCTCGCTAGGTCAGGAGGTACGGCGGGCGATGGGGCCGGGACAACATCGCGTTGGCCTCGTCGTCGTTGATGAACCGCTCCATCACCGGATCCCAGTGCAGCTTGCGCTTCAGCACCATGGCCAGGTCGTGGATGAGGCAGGTGGAGCAGGCACGATGGCCGTGTTCGGCGGGCGAGATCGGAACCTGGCGAGAGATGACGCAGTCCAGCCAGTTGCCGTGCTGCTCTTTGCTTTCGTAAAGGTGGATTTCATCGGGGCCGATGACGGACTTGACGATCTGCGGGTCGCTCGAGGCGAGCGCGGTGTTGTCGTTGAGCTTCGCGACCGGATCGCTCTTGGTCACCTGCTCGTTGCCGCGCGACACGAAGATCCATCCCTTGCTGCCGAAGAACTTGATGCCGTTGGGGTAGTCGCCGCTGATGCTCATGCGCACGCCGTTCGCGTACACAGCCTCGGTCTTGAACGAGCCGTGGACATCCCACAGACCGTGGTCGGGGAACTCCGCGACGCCCCAGACCTCGGTGGGCCCGGTGAACTCCGTGTTCATCCCCCAGTGAGCGCTGTCGACATGGTGAGCGCCCCAGCCCGTGATCATGCCCGCGCCGAACTGCCGCATCCGCAGCCAGCCGGGGCGGTCATAGCCCTTCTGAGGATGGACGCGGTCCACGGTGTAGGGAACGTAGGGCGTCTCGCCCAGCCACATCTCATAGTTGAATGTTGCTGGCACCGGCATCGGGGTCTTGTCGCCGCCCGCGGGGTCGCCGGGCAGCCCGATCTCGACGCGCTGCAAGTCGCCGATGCGCCCATTGCGGACGAGTTCGGCCGCGTAACGGAACTGCACGGTCGAGCGCTGCTGGCTGCCGATCTGCAGGATCCGCCCCGAGGCATGCACCGCATCCGATAGAGCGCGCCCTTCGGCGATGGTCAGCGAGGCCGGCTTTTGCAGGTAGACATCCTTGCCCGCCCGAACCGCGTCAATGCCGATCAGCGCGTGCCAGTGGTCGGGCGTGCTGATGACGACCGCGTCGATGTCCTTGTTGGCGAGCAGGTCGTGGTAGTTCGCATAGCCGGTGACGCCGTCGTAGGGCTT
>JANMVV010000230.1:0-7642 GCA_031392925.1 Vicinamibacteria bacterium | reverse complement strand
GGTGGCCCAGGTGGTGCTCTCGGGCAACGCGAACGGCACCTACATCTCCATCAACATCGCGTGGGGCCTGGCCGTGACCATGGGGATCTACGTCTCCGCGGGAGTCTCCGGCGCTCACCTGAACCCGGCGGTGACCCTGGCTCTCGCGGTCCACCGCGGCTTCGCCTGGTCGAAGGTCATCCCCTACTGCCTCGCCCAGACCGCGGGGGCGTTCACGGGCGCCCTGGTCACCTTCGTGACCTACCGCGAGGCCTTCAACCATTACGATGGCGGCACCCGACTCGTCACCGGAGCGAAAGCCACCGCGGGAATCTTCGCCACCTATCCCCAGGACTTCCTGAGCAACGTTCCGGGCGGCCTCGTCGATCAGATCGTGGGCACCGCCCTCCTCGTGCTTCTCGTCCTCGCGCTGGGCGACCAGAAGAACTTCGCGGCGGAAGGACGCCTGCAGCCCATCCTCGTGGGAGCCGCGGTAGTCCTCATCGGCATGTCCTTCGGCTTCAACGCGGGCTACGCCATCAATCCAGCCCGCGACCTGGGCCCGCGCCTCTTCACCGCCATCGCGGGCTGGGGCGGCGAAGTGTTCACCGCGGGAAACTCGTGGTGGTGGGTGCCCATCGTGGGCCCGCTGATCGGGGGCGTGCTCGGCGGTTACGTGTACGACCTCTGCATCACGAAGCACCGGAAGTAGCTTCGAGTTCCATAGTCGCAATCTTGCGCGGTCCGAGGGTAATGCTGGCGCGACCGTCCTTGAGCGGGACGGGCTGCTGACGTTGCTCCCGGAGATTGGTGCGGAACACCGCCTTGACTCCGCGGTTGCCGCCGACTCGGGTCTCGACCGCGGCTTCGCCGGGATTGAAGACGCGAAGGATCACGCTGTCGCGATCGTCAGCCTTCTTGAGCGCGCTCAGGGCGGTTGCGCGCTCCGGCTCGCTCTCCACCGACAGGAACGAATGGCGGCGCCCCAGCGGCGAGTCACCCTTGGGACCATTGGTTCCGACCACCACGCTCGGCGGCGCCAGGAATGTTCGCCCCAGTTCGCACAGCGCGCTCTCGGTGGGTGGCTCCGCCCGCGGCACGAACGCGAACCGGAACTCGTACGAACCAGGACATTGCGCTCCGGGAGTTGGAAGGCTCGGCCCGGCGTTGCCACGACGGGTGGCGAGGTCCTCGCGCGACAGCCAGCCGACGGATCGCAGTACCGTGAGTCCGATGGTCACGGTGTCGCCGGCGGCCGGCAGGACCTCATATTCCATGAGGCCTTCGCTCAACACGGTCATGCCCCGGGCCGCATCCCCCGCATCGACGACGGACTGCAGCGGCGCCGCACTCACGGGTAGTTCCGGCATGGACGCGGTGGGCACGAAGCGCTGGGCCGCCCTCCTCACCACCCCGAACGCGGTGTCGGCGCGCGACTCGGTCACGGAGCGGGCGCCGGTCGGGAAGAGCAGGCGGAGGCGGTGGTCAGAAGCGCGGTTGTCCACCCTCAGGCGGCACGCGACCACCGGCGACCCCTGGTTGAGCTCAACTTCGATGACGGCCTCGAGGGTCGCGGTTTCCCTGCTGCGGCCACGCCGGTCGGCGGTCGCGGAGCGCGGGACTTCAAGCGCGGTGGCGAGGCGCAGAACACTCCGACGTGGTCCCCCAACGGTGACCCGGACCGCGGCCCGCCTGGCCCCGCGCGTGCTCTGGCGCGAATCGCTTTCGGGCGGTGAGAAGTTGTACTCGTCCCCCACGTCGCCGACGTCCTCGATCTCGAGCACATTGACGTAGGAAGCGCCGGACCTCTTGTCGAGCAGGTGAAGCGTGCCATCGTCATTCGCTTCGATCCGAAGCAGGTCGTTCTCGATCAAGCGTTCCGACGCGCGCGGCGAGACGAAAGGCTCGGGGCGGGGACCCACGACCGCATCGCAGGCCACGAATCCCGCGGGAGGAAGCGACATCGCGCAGGCGAGATGAAGCCGCTCGACCCGAACCGCGAGAGGCAGTTCAATGCGGCTCGTCCATTGTTCGATCCGCTCCTCGCGCCGGACTTCCTGGAACGGAATCGACCGTCCCTCCGGATCGGTGATCGAGACGATGCCGGACCCGCGCGGGAAGAAGGCGAGGGGCGCGTCGAACAGAGCGGAGTCCAGCATGCGTCCGGGCTCGGCGCTCTCCAGGGGCAGATCGATGGTCACGTCGACCGGGCCTTCGAAGGGATAGATGTCGGTATTGACCACCATGAACCGGATCGCGCCCTCGGGTGCCGGTTCCACGCGGCGGGCCAGAGCGCGCAGCGAACGCGTCTTCTGCCCCTCCGCGGCTTGGAGCACGCGCGCGAAACGCGTGTCGTTCTCGTCGTGAACCTCGTCGATGCTGCAGCCGCAGATGCTGTCGTGGGGATGGTTCTCGATCAGCGTCTTCCAGGCGTAGGCGAGGACGCCGGTGGGATGGGACTCGCCGGCGAGCCAGGCGAACAGAGCCAGGGGCTCGACGACCTTCTCGAGCAGCGCCTGAGCGCGCACATTGCTCTTCTTGAGATAGGTGCGCGCGGAGAGGACGCCGGGAAGAAGGTTCGAATAGTCCTCGCCGGCGCGAAGTTCGCCGTGCACCACTTCCAGGGCGATCTCTCGAGCCGCCACCGCCGAGCGAACTCCGTCGACATAGGCGGGCAGAGTGGAGAGAGCCGCGGCCACGCCTTCCAGGGCGCCGATCTCGCCGATCAAGGTCAGGAGTTCGGGATGCGGCTCGGTGTGATCGATGCCGGCCATGAGGAGCACCGAACCGACCGCGGAGCGAGAGCGCTCGCGCTCCACCACTTCGGCCGCCTCGATCGAGCGAACCGGGGGCGGGAGAAGCGGCAGCCGGAACGCGTTGCAATAGCCCTCGCGCGGAAAGTGAAGCAGCAGCGTTCTCGTCCCGTCGTGACCCTCCCAGATGTACTCCGACCGCGGGCCGCCGAAGCCGCGCCACAGGATCGCGTTGTCCAGGCCAAAGCCCGCGAGAATCTGAGGCATCTGGGCGACGTGGCCGAAGGGATCGGGCGTGTAGCCCGCGCGCATGACCCCGCCGAACGACTCGGCGATGCGATGGCCGATGGCGAGATTGCGAACCAGCGCCTCGCCGCTCACCAGGAACATGTCGGGCATCACGTACCAGGGGCCCACGAGCAACCGGCCCCCGCCGATGCGCCGGCGCAGGCGCTCGGTCTGATCCGGCCGGACCTCGAGGTAGTCCTCGAGCACGATGGTCTGGCCGTCGAGATGGAAGAACGTGAACTTGTCGTCACGATCCATGCGGTCGAGCACGCCGTCGACGAGGTCGATGAGGCGCAGCCGATAGTCTTCACGGGTCAGGTACCACTCGCGGTCCCAGTGCGTGTGGGAGATGACATGAACCTGGGTTGTTTGCGGTTTGACCATGCCGAGACTCACCCTTTCGTGGCGCCCGCGGTGAGGCCGGCGACAAAGAACCGCTGCAGCATAATGAACGCGAGGAGCACGGGCAGAAGGCCGATGAAGCTCGCGGCCGCGACCAGGTGCCACTCCGTCTCGTAGCCGCTCTGGAAACTGAAGAGCCCGACCGGAATGGTGAACCGGGCCTGCGAGTCGAGCAGCACCAGGGCTAGGCAGAACTCCGACCAGTAGGCGGCGAGATTGAAGATGGCGACGGAGGCGAGACCGGGGCCGAGGAGGGGCAGAGCGACGAGACGGAAGATCGAGAAGCGCGAGCAGCCGTCGAGGCGCGCGGCCTCGAAAAGCGAAGTGGGCAGGCCGTCGAAGAAGCTCTTGAGCACCACCACCGTGAACGGGATCTGAATGGCCGCGTAGACGAGCACGAGTCCGGCGTGGGTGTCGAGCAGCTGGAGCTTCGCCACCAGCCCATAGATGGGCACGAGCAGGATCAGCGGAGAAACCATCTGCGCGGCCAGAAAGAGGAACACGATTCCGTCGCGCCGCTTGAATCTCTCGCGGGACAGAACGTAGGCCGCCGGAATTCCCAGGAGCAGGGTCAGGGCGGTCGCCAGAATGGCCACGCGCGCGCTGTTCCACAGATAGAAGGGAATCTGGGTCTTCTCGATGACCATCGCGTAGTTCGCGAGCGAAGCGTTCTCGGAAATCAGCCTGGGCGGGTACTCGTAGACCTGGGCCTTGGTCTTCGTGGAAAGCGAGAAGAGCCAGACCTGCGGCAGCAGGAACGCAGCCGCGACGAGAAGGAGTGCAAGCTGCATGGGCCGGTCGGTGCGCTTCTTCATGAGGCCGCCTGACGCCGCATGGCCCGCACCGCCACCAGGGCGAGGGCCAGGTTCACGGCCAGCATGACCGTGGCGATGGCCGCCGAGCGCCCGGCCTCCAGGGAGAAGAAGGCCGAGCGGTACATGTACAGAGCGATCACCTCGGTCTGCCGGGCCGGGCCGCCGCCGGTCAGGGGCAGGATCAGGTCGAACGTGTTCAGGGTGGAGATGGTGATGAGGACGAGGTTCAGGGCCAGGATCGGCTTGAGCTGAGGCAGGATCAGCCAGCGTAGCCGCTGCGAGCGCGTGAGGCCCTCGAGATCCGCGGCCTCGTGAAGTTCTTTCGGGATGCGCATGAGCCCCGCGAACTGGAGGATCATGCTGAAGGCGGACCCGCGCCAGACATTCGCGACCACCACGGAAGCGAGGGCGAACGAGCCCGAGGACAGGTAGGGCAGCGCGGGCAGGCCGAACATCGAGCCGACGTAGTTCGCGATTCCCGCGCGGTTCTCCATCAGCAGGATCCGCCACAAGACGCCGATGAGCACGCCGGGAATCACCCACGCGCTCACCACCGACGCGCGCGCGAACATGGTGCCCGCGGTTCCCCGTCGTCGCGCCGCGTCAATCAGCACCGCAAGGCCGAGACCGATCACCAGCTGAAGCACGACCGAGGCGGTCACGAACAGCAGGGTCACGACGAGCATGCCGGGAAGCCCGGGATCCGTGGCGACCGAGGCGAGGCTCGAGGACGTGTACGAGTACCCGGCGCCTTCGGTGGTGGCGTTGGTGGCGGAGAGCCGGATCAGTTCCAGCATCGGATAGAGGAGGAACGCCGCCGCGAGCGCGAGTGCGGGGGCGAGCCAGGCCACGAGCGCGCGGTTCTCGCGCCACACCGCGACCAGGCCGAAGGCGAGCAGGAGGACGGTCAGGGCCGCGGGGGCGAACATCAAGGGGTCAAACGCGGGAGGAGGAGCCGCACCGGCCTTTTGTCGTTCCGCCACTTTCAGGACTTCAGCCCAGGCGCCATCGACCGCCTGTTCCGGGGTCTGGTCGCCCGACACCGCATACCCGATCGCGAGTTGGAGCTGCTCGGAGATCGTGGGATAGATCAAGACCGCCGGGCGGGCGCGGGCGCCGGCCAGCCATTCTCCAAACCGCGCGTGGAACGGATCCTCGCGGAAGAACGGAAACTGCCGATACACGCTCTTCCTCGCGGGAAGCTGGTGCGCGAGCTGACTGATCACGCCCACGTTCTTCGACGACTCGATGAACTGGATGAGTTCCGCGACCGCTTTCTGCTTGGCCGGATCCCTGGCGAAGCTCACCCAGATCCAGCCGCCCGCTCCGGTCGAGACGACATTCGGCTCGCGTTGCGGAATGGGCGCCACGTCCCACAGCGCGAATTGTTCCTTGCTGAGGCTCGGCTCCAGATCGCGCAACTGCCAGCTTCCGCCGAGGAACATCGCGGTGTCGCCCGCGATCGCGGCCGAGGAGAGTTGCTGGTAGTCGTTGTTCGCGAGGACCGAACTCGGGGACGCTCCCTTGGTCACGGTGTCGCGCATGAACTGCAGAACCCGGATCATCTTTTCTCGATTGGGCGGGAGGCCGAAGATGGGCTCGCCCCTGTCGTCCACCAACTCTCCGCCCTGGCCCCAGAACATCGGGAGGTGATCGAACACGGCGCCCTCCCAGCGGCCCGCGTTGAAGACGTAGCCGGAGATCTTCTTCTCCCGCGCGATCCGGCTCGCCACCGAGATGAGCTCGTCCCAGGTCCTGGGCGGCTTCGGGACCAGGTCCTTGCGGTAGAAGAGCACGCGGCAGTCGGTGCCGTGCCACATTCCGTAGACGTGTCCCGCGGTGTCCTTGAGCGTGTCGATGGTGAAGGACAGAAAGTCGTCGCGGTCCTCTTTCGGCCAGTAGGGATCGAGCGGCTGGATGTGCTTCCCCGCCATGAACAGGGGCACCCAGAAGCTGTCGATCGAGGCGACGTCGGGAAGCCGATGGTTGGCGGCGGCCATCATGAGCTTCGCCTTGTGCAGCTCGAGCGCGGGCATGGTCGAGATGTCGATGCGGATGTCGGGATGGGCCAGCGCCCAGTCGTGGAAGATGGCGTGAAACACCGCGGCCATGTCCTCGCGAGCGGCGAGATGCGAGTACTCTTGCTGCGCCCACATGGAAAGGACGAGCGGCGCGTCGGCGCGGCCGATGCGGACCGGGGTCACGAGGTCGTCGCCCTGGTCGGCCGGACTTGCAGCCGCGGCGGCGAAGAGCAACGCGCACGAAAGTCTCGCGCCCAGGCGAAGCGGCGAAGACATCAGCGCGCGCTCGTCCGGATCCAGATGGGGTTGGTGACGGCGAGCGGCGCGCCCGAGGCGGCCAGGACGTGGACGCGGAGGTAGCCGTTCGTCGCGGCGAAGCGTTCGAGGTGAACGTGACCGTCGCCGACGGGCGGCGCGGCGATTCGCTCGCCGTTCCAGAAGACCTCCACGCGAGCGCCCTGATAGAGCGGTGCTTTCGCATCGATGTCGAGCGCGTAGGGGTCGCCGCGCGCGAGCATGAGCGTGTCGCCCACACGAGCTTCCTTCGAGGCTGCGGTCACCCGGACGTCGGGAGGCGCGGTGGCGCCGTCGGCCATGACGATCACGCGTCCGGCGCGAATGGAATCTAGGATCGCGCGCGTCGAGAGCTCGTTCGCCCACACGCGCACGCTCGCCGCGCCAAGGGGTGAATCGCCCCGATGCCAATCGCTCACGCCGATGGCGGTGACGTGACGGCCGGCGGTGAGCAGCATGTCCCACAAGGCAACGGCGCGCACGATCTCCGCGGGCTCGCGTCCGGTGATCTCGATGGTGTTCACCTGTTCCGGGACCGCATGCGTCCACGAGCACGCGACACACGCCGAGTAGGGGTGATTGATGCCAACGAGAGCGCCTCGAGCTGCGGCCGTGCGGAACAGGGTGTGGATGGCGGCATCGCCGGGGGAGACGCGGAAGTCGACAAGGTCCCGCACTCCCAGAAGGCCCCACACGTTCGCGTGGCCGCCCGGCGTCGTCACCTCTTCACCGACGATGGTCAGAAGGCCGGGGACGTTGAGGGTCTCCCTCTGATGAGCTGTGTTGTTGTGGTCGGTGATGGCGAGGAAGTCGAGGCCCTCGGCGCGCGCCTTCTCGGCGAGGGCCTGCGCGGAGAGAGCGCCATCGCTGTGGTGAGTGTGGGCGTGAAGCGCCCCCGAGTACCAGGCCGGGCCGGTGCGGATGGGCTCCTTCGGTCGAGGCGGCAGCGGGGGCATTGCCGCGGTCACGGGATCGGAGGATGTTCGGACTGTCAGTTCCACATCGACGCCCGCGGCGCCCACTTTGTAGAGCCCGAGGCCGACGTTCCATTGTCCTGCTTGAATCGGCCCGGGCCAGTATCCCGGAGTGG
>JANMVV010000276.1:0-7296 GCA_031392925.1 Vicinamibacteria bacterium | reverse complement strand
GGCCACGAGCAGGCCGAGGAGCTGGGAGGTGTCGGTGGCGGGAATGACGGTGGGCGGCATTCCGTGCTCGAGGGGGTCGAACGCGACCTCGGGGATGAAGCCGCCGCGCCTGGCGTAGGTCTTGTCCGGGGCCTTGGGGTCCGCGTCGTAGTAGTCGTCGATCAGCCAGTGGGCCTTGGGGATTTCGGTGAGCTGGTCCTTGCCCGCGACGATGTCCCTCCACATGCCGTTCGGATCCGTCGAACCGGGGAAGAGGGCGCCGAGCCCCACGATGGCGATGGGAGGGTGTTTGGAGGACATATGTTGAAGGCCGTGTCGGAACAAGGGATCACGACAAACCGGGATCCGAGCCGGGGATTATGGCAGGCGGCGGCGCAACCGGAGAGAGTCTCGCAACTGTGACAAAAAAGAGACTTGCCTTTTGTCCGGGGGCAGGGGCCATATCGATGCGGCTTCCGCCTAACTCACGCGAGGATCCGGGGGATGGCGCCGAGCAGAAACACCGAGTCGCCCCATAATCGATAGCGCTCGTCTTTCTCAAACCAGCGGTCTGCGACCAGGAGGACCGCAGGCGCCGCGATCTGGAGGGCGAGGATCGCGAAGACATCGCGTGCGACCGGCTCGAACCAGCCGATGATGAAGGCGGCTAGCGTCCCGAACAGACTGGTGAGAAGGATCGACCCGCGCGCCCGTTCCCGACCCCAATGCAGGGCCAGTGAACGATGCCCTTCCTGGAGATCCACCCTGGCCTCGAAGACGCCGAGCATCAGGAGGTTCAGGATCGCGGCGAGCGCCTGCAGGGCCGCGGCCAGCAGCAGCGCGGGCGTGGATCCGACGCCCATGACCATGGGTCCACCCCAGATCCCGGCCGCGTAGAGGAGACCGGCGAGCGGCTCTTTGGGGAGACGAGGGAGGATGAGGCCCTGCGCGGAGGCGAGGTAGGCGATCACGGCCAGACTCATGCCGACTCCGAACAGTCGGACGGGTGGGCGAAGGGTCCAGGCCGCCGCGAGTCCGAGGACCACCGCGCCCACGAGCGCCACCGCGAGCGCCCTCGCGTGGCGTCGATGGAAGGCGTATCGATACGCGGCGGGCTCTTCGGGCCTGCGTCGCGCGTCGAGAAGATGGTCGCCGGTGTAGATGCACCACACCGCGGTCAGCAGCGCCACCCACCATCCGGGCGGCATGCGCAGAAGCGCCATGTGCTCGGCGAGCAACCCGCCGCACGCCGCCCCGGCCACGACGTCCAGGCTCAAAGCACGAAGGACGCGCACCGAGCTCCTGGTCTCCTAGCCGAGGCGCACCGGCCGGAATTCGAAGGCGGAGGGCGGTACGGGCACGCCGAACGTGCGCACTTGCTGAGCGCGCGCGATGACTGCGGCGCCTTCGAGGAAGTTGAGGGCGATCTGGCCGACTTCCCGGCTCTTTGGGTCTTCGAGGAACGAGCCCTTGGCCCAGGTGTTGAAAGCACCCATGGCGGGGCCGCACCAGATCTGATAGTCCATGATCCGCGTGGGCTCCCCCGCGTTCGCCCATCGGCTGGCCTTGCCGAGATACCAGCGGAAGCACAGCGCCATGCGATGGTGCGGGTCCTTGTTCGCGCGCTCGACCTCATGAGGGTCCCGCTGTTCCCAGAAGGCGCGGGTGTCCGCCCAGATCGTGTCGAGCGGTGCTTTGAAGATCTCGCTTTCGAGCCGCGTGCGCACTCCCGCGGGCAGGCTCTCGATCGAATCGTGGGCCATATACGCGTCGTAGAGCTTCTGCGCGCGAGTCGCGAACATGGTGCCGCGGCGCAGGACCTGAACCTTGACTCCCATCTCGAACATGTCGGCGGCCGGGGCCATGGCGACATCGGCGATGCCGGCCTGGGCGAGAAGCAGGCGCCCGGCTTCGGAGAGGCCGGATTCGATCGCGGCTTCGTTGACCGTGCCGGTCATGACGTAGGCCGCGCCGAGCGCGAACGCGGAAGCGACCGAAGCCGGTGTCCCGAGGCCGCCCGCCGCCCCGATGCGGATCGGCGTCGTGTAGTTGCGCGCGGTCGCGATCTCGTCACGGAGGGCGGCAATGGTGGGGAAGAGCGCGCCCAGAGGACGGTTGTCGGTGTGGCCGCCCGAATCGGATTCGACCGTGATGTCTTCGGCGAGGGGAATCCGCTTGGCGAGGTTAGCTTCCGCTGAGGTGATGGCGCCGCGGGACACCAGGGCCATCAGGATGGCGTCGGGAGGCGGTTCGAGGAAGCGCTTCGCGACTTCGGGCCGCGAGATCTTCGCGAGCACGCGGTTCCGGCGATCGACGGCGCCGTCGCCGCGCAGGCGCAGGCCCTTCGCGGCGTAGCGAACCACCGCGGGTGTGATGTCCATGAAGGCCGAGGCGTCGACGCGCACGATCTCGTGCTTGAGGTAGAGATCGACCACCGTCTCCTCGAGACTGGGCTCGTTGGGCGAGTGGATCAGGTTCGAGCCCCAGGGTTCGCCGCCGGTGAGGGCGGCCTTGATCGTATTCAGGTTCGCTTCGATGGTTGGGGGCGAGAGTCCCGCCGCGCCGAAGAAGGCGAGGACTCCCGCCCGGGCCGCGGCGATCACCAGAGGCGCGGAGGCGATGCCGTTCGCCATCGGGCCCACGCAGTACGGGAAGCGGACGCCATGCGACTCCTGGAACGACCTATCCCCGAGCCACTCGGGGTACAGCGGGGGCAGGGCGCCCGCGATCTCTTCGCCCGCGGTCCGCGCCGGCGAGAACCGCAGACCCATGGCCTGGTCCGAACTGCGTCGCACGACGTAGAGGGCTTCGCGGACCCGGCGCAGGGCGGCGGTGATTTCGGTGGACGCGTAGAGGGTCTCGGAACTCATGGGCGAACGAAGGCTAATCGAAGCGCGCGTCCGAAAGCACCTGGAACCGCAAACGCGGAGTGCGGTCGGAGCAGATGGCCGCGGCGCCGATGAGGTTCCGGTCGGGCAAACGGAAGGCGATGAGGCGGCACCCCGGGCGGGCGGGTGCTTCGGGCGCGTCCTGGTGCGCGGGATGAGTCGCGGCCGGATCCAGGTCGACGCTCAGCGTGCCCAGGCTTTCGGCCATGGTGCCTCCGCGTGCTTTCACGATCGCCTCCTTTCGCGTCCAGCCCGCGAAGAAGGCCGTCCTGCGCGCCTCCTCGGGGGTGGATTGCAGGACCTCCAGTTCCCGCGGCGTGAAGTAGCGCTTCGCGATCTGAAGGGGCTCGACGCTTCGATCGAGGCGCTCGACGTCGATGCCGACGTCCGCGCCGTGTGCCATGGCGATGGCCACGTGCGGACCGGTGTGCGAGACGCTGAAACGCCAGTCGGGCCGCGAGGCGTCGAGGCGTCGCACCTCGGGCTTCCCGGAGGGACGGATGTCGAAACGAACATCGCGCGCGTCCACGTCGAGGCGCCGGCCAAGCTCCAGGCGCAACAAGCCCCGGGCCAGGATGAAGACGTCGCGAGGTTCCTTGAACTTGTAGCCCGCGGCGCGCGACTTCTCGTCCTCGGTCAGCGCCGCCTGGAACCGGCTCAGCTCCCTGAAGTCGTCGAGCCGCGCGCGAACGACGTCGACCTCGAGATCTTCGGGCATCAGGCCGTCCGCGGCACCCGTGGCTTGAACCAAAGGAGGGTGCGCTCGAAGCCGTCAGTCGCCGTCACCTTGGGCGCGTAGCCGAAGTCACGCACGGCTTCGTCGATCGAGTACCAGTGGGAGATCCCGAGATTGCGCGCGACCGAGCGGGTGAGCGGCGGTTCCCCGCCGAGGCGGAACGTGCTCCAGACGAACTCCAGGGCGCCTCCGATCGCGACCGCGGCCGGAATCGAAAGGCGTCGCGTGATCGGTGGCAGCCCGAGCCGCGACACCAGGGCGGTCAGCCATTCGCCGAAGACCACGGGCTCGGGATCGTTGATGAAATACGCCCGGCCGGCGCAGGTGGCGTTGAAGGAGAGCCGGTCGGCGGCCTGGACATGGGCGGCGGCGGCGTTGTCGATGTAGGTAAGGCTGACGCGATTCGTTCCGTCACCCACCAGCGCCAGCCGCCCCTTCGAGGCGCGATCGATCACGCGAGGCACGAGGTGCGGATCGCCCGGGCCGTAAATGAGATGGGGGCGGAGAGAGACGGTCGCGAGCGGTCTTGAGTTGGCCTTGAGCACGAGACGCTCGGAGGTCGCCTTGGTGGCGGAGTAATGGCTTGACGGCGGATTCGCGTAGGGAAGGGCTGAAGTCCCGTTCGCCTGATCCCGGCCGTCGAAGACCACGGACGGCGAGCCGGTGAAGACGAGCCTGGGAACGCGCGTGGCCAGGCACGCGGCGATCAGCATCTCCGTGCCCACGACGTTGGGCTTGTAGTAGCTCCCGAAGGTTCCCCACACCCCGGCTTTCGCCGCGGTGTGGAAGACCACGTCGCAACCCGCGGCCGCCTCGGAGAGGGCGGGAAGGTCCGTGATGTCGGCGCGGACCAGGGTCACGCCCAGCGACCGCAACTCGGGGTAATCGCCGCGAGCCACGACGGTGACGCCGTCGCCGCGCGCGCGGAGGAATCGAACGATCGCGGATCCAAGGAATCCGCCGCCGCCAGTGACCAGGGCCTTCAAGCGGCGAATGGTAACGGGTTCTTACTTGACCGTGAAAGCCTTGGTGGTCGCCGGGGTCTCGCTGTCGCCGAGGAAGATGTCGACCTTGTAGTCGCCCTTGGGCCAGCCCTTGGCATTGTCGACGTGGAACTCGTTGTTCGCGGGGCCAGTGGAGTCGAACTCGATCGTGGTCTCGTTGACCTTGGCGGTCTTGTCACCCTTTACGAACGACCAGAGGGCGCGAAGCTTGACGTGTCCGGCCCCGGTGGTGGCGACGGAGGCGTAGATCGTGTCCTTGACCGCGAAGGTCTCGGCGGCGGTCGCGACCGACTTGTCGGCTCCGATCGCATGGCCGAGGGTCACGCCGCCTACCGCGGGCGGAGCCGGGGTGGGGACGGGGGTGGCGACCACGACGGGCGCCGGGGGCGGTGCGGGCTTGCTCCCGCAGGCCGCAGAAAGGGCAACGAGGGTGAGGATGGTAGTGCGTCGCATGAAAGTCTCCTGAGGTGTCATTCCGGTTTCGCCGGAATCTTGAGTTCCCAACCGACCTGAATCAGGTCGGGGTTCTTGATACGGTCCTTGTTGGCCTCGAAGATGGTCTTCCAGAGGTTCGCATTTCCGTACTTGTTCTTGGCGATCTTGGACAACGAGTCGCCCGACTTCACGGTGTAGGTCTCGTAGACCACCGCGGCGGACTTCGCGGTGGTTGAAGCCCCCGCGGTGACCCCGGAAAAATCGGGCATCTCGTCGTCATAGGGTTTCTTGGGATCGGGCATGGACGCACCTCTTTCGCATCGCGGTTCGCCCACTCTGGACGCCGACGGATTCAGATTACACCTGCGCTCCGTGCGCCAGCGCACGCAACCGTCCCCGAGGTCGACGTTCATCAAGGGGACAACGAGGTTACGATTCGCCTCCCATGTTCGCCGACCTTCGCGAGTTCATCGCCGCCTTGCGGGGTGAAAACGACATCATCGAGATCGACGCCCCGGTGGATGCCCGCCTGGAGGCCGCCGAGATCCACCGGCGCGTGATCGCGGCCGGCGGTCCCGCGCTTCTGTTCAAGAACGTGACCGGTTCCGCCTTTCCCCTGGCCACGAATCTCTTCGGCACCTCGAAGCGGGCGGAGATGGCCTTCGGCGGCAACGCCTCGCGCTTCGTCCGCCGCGCGGTGGATGTGGTCCAGCACGCTCTTCCTCCCACGCTCGGCAAGGCCTGGAGCGCGCGCGACCTCATGATGTCCGGGCTCAAGGTCGGCCTCAAGCGCTCGAGGAACGGCCCGGTCACCGAAGTGCGAGAGGGCCCCAATCTCTCCAAGCTGCCCGCGCTCACCTGCTGGCCCGAGGACGGCGGCCCCTTCATCACCCTCCCGCTCGTGCTCACCGCGCACCCCGAGGGCCTCGGCACCAACCTCGGCATGTACCGGATGCAGATCTACGACAACAAGACGACGGGCATGCACTGGCAGATCGGCAAGGGCGGCGGATTTCACTACGATGTCGCCGAAAAGCGAGGGGAGTCGTTGCCGGTGAGTGTATTCGTCGGCGGCCCGCCTGCTCTCATCCTGTCCGCGATCGCGCCGCTGCCGGAAAACATTCCCGAGCTTCTCCTGGCCTCGCTCATTCTGGGCAGGCGGTTGGAGATGGTCGAAGGCGTCAGCGAGGTCCCCTTGGTGGCGAACGCCGAGTTCGCGCTGGTGGGCCGCGTCCCGAGGGGCGTACGCCGCGCCGAAGGTCCCTTCGGCGATCACTACGGCTACTACTCTCTCGTTCATGACTACTCGGTGTTCGAGATCGACCGCGTCTACCGCCGTCGCGATGCAATCTATCCAGCGACCGTGGTGGGGAAGCCGCGTCAGGAGGATTTCTTCATCGGCGACCTCCTTCAGGACCTGCTTTCGCCTTTGTTTCCGCTGGTCATGCCCCAGGTGAAGGCGCTGTGGTCGTACGGTGAGCCCGGCTTTCACTCGCTCGCCGCCGCGATCGTGCAGGATCGTTACGAGCGGGAGGCCATGGCGAGCGCCTTCCGAATCCTCGGGGAAGGGCAACTCTCACTGACGAAGTTCCTGCTGGTTACCGACGCCTCCGCGGGCGTCGATCTCAAGGATTTCCGCGCCACCCTGACCCACATCCTCGAGCGCACGACGCCCGAGACCGATCTTTTCGTCTTCCCGAACCTGTCAATGGATTCGCTCGACTACACCACGCCCACGATCAATCGCGGATCGAAGGGGGTGTGGATGGGCGTGGGACGGAAGCGTCGGGAGTTGCCACGCGAATTCAGGGGTGCGCCCGGGCCGGGCGTGACCGCGGTCCAGGCCTTCTCGCCGGGATGCCTCGTGGTCGGTGCCGCTCCGTACCGCGGGTCTCAGGACGAGGAAACCGCGCTGATCGCCCGCATCGCTAAAGATCCAGCGTTCGCCGAGTGGCCGCTCGTGGTCGTGTCCGACGAGCCCGCGCGCGCGGCGAAGTCGACGATCAATTTCCTCTGGACCACGTTCACGCGGTTCGAGCCCGCGCGCGATATCCACGGCGCGAAACAAACCGTTGTGGCGAACCACGTCGCCCTGTCGCCGCCCATCCTGATCGACGCGCGGACGAAGCCCTGGTACCCGAAGGAACTCTTCGCGGACGATGCGACCGCCAGGAAGGTCACGAGCCGCTGGGGGGAGTACTTCCCGACCGCGACGGTCGAGATGGGGGATTCAGAGAAGGGGCATCTGGACTAG
>JANMVV010000227.1:0-11231 GCA_031392925.1 Vicinamibacteria bacterium | reverse complement strand
ACCTGAAGGGCTCCGCGGACGCGCCGATCAAGGTGGTGGAGTTCGCCGACTTCATGTGCCCGGGCTGCCGGGCCGCGTCGGGAGCGCTGCGCGAGTACTTCGCCCAGCAAGGCGGCGACATCAACCTTACCTTCAAGAACTTCCCACTCGAGAAGGCCTGCAATCCCGGCATCGGTCAGAGCGTCCACAATGGTTCTTGCGAACTGGCCCTCGGTGCGGTCTGCGCTTCGGAGCTGGGCGTCTTCTGGGCTTACCACGACCGGATCTTCTCGAGGGCGTGGGAGGTGGCGACGCGTCAGGACGTGATCGACAACGGCGTCGCGGTCGGGATGAACAAGACGAAGCTCGAAGCGTGTCTTGCTTCTCCCGAAGCGAAGTCCAAGCTCGCCATCCAGATCAAGGAAGGGTTCGAGACCGTGGTGCAGGTGACGCCCACGCTGGTGGTGAACGGCAAGAAGCTCAACGCCACCAATGAGTTTTCGAGCGCGGTCGAGGCGGAGCGCAAGAAGCTCCCAAGCGCGCCCACCCCTGCTCCCGCAAAGAAATAGCCCTCAGGCTTCCGCGGTCACCAGAAGCCGCGAGGGCAGCAGGACACTGCGGACCGCTCGGGGCTTCGAGAAACCCGTTTCCCTGAGCCAGGCCACGTAGTCGTCGCCCGAGAAGCATGCGCTGTTCGAGGTGATCCTGAAGAAGAGCGCCGCGGCATCGCCGGCCGCTTCGGGGGGAGCATCGGACCGGGGCGCTTCGATATCGAAGATCCCGATCGAGCCCCCCGGTTTCAACGCGCGTTTCGCGCGGCTGAGAATCTCCCGATTCACCTCAGGGCTGAAGTGGTGAAGGATGTTCGCGAGAATGAGCGCGTCGGCGCCCTCTCCGTACTCGTCCTTTCGCAGATCGCAGGCGCGGAAGGAGACCACGTCGAGGATCCCGAGTTCTTTCGCGAGCCTGCAAGCCTCGGGGATCGCTTCTTCGCGTTCCAGCACCACGGACCGGAGGCCCGGATGGGCACGGCACAGCGCCGCCCCCACCAGGCCATGCGAACCGGCCACGTCGAGGCAGACCCGCGCGCCTTCCCGAACCGGCAGTTCCTTCGCGACGAAGGCGGCGAAGTCACGAGCGCCTTCCGCCATGGCGCGCTGATAGAGATTCCACTCGGACCCCTCAAGGGCGTGGTGGATCTCGACGCCCCGGCCGGTCTTCAACACCTCGTCCAGCCGACTGATCCATTCCCACTGCGGCGCGCCGAAGGCCACGAAGTCTCCGAACGGATTCGGGGCGGCCGGCCCGAAATGCTTGAGGCCAAGGCGGGTGAGCGACCAGGCCGAGGCACGGCGCTTCACGTAGCCCATGGACGCGAGGAGGCGCAGGACCAGATCGAGACACGATTCATCGAGAGCGAGATGGCGCGCGAGGTCGGACGTGCTCGCGGCCCCCTCCCCCAGGGCCTGGAAGATGGAAGCCCTCGAAGCGGCAATGAGGGCGCGCGCCTGGATGGGGGCCACCAGAACATCCAGCACGGGATAGGGCACCACCCCGAGGAGCGCGGCGAGACTCTCCTTGAGACCCTTCGGAATGGTGCCATACCGCATCGGTGAGTCGCAGTTTGTCTCCTTTCGACGGTGAAAGCGTACGCATGCAACCCATTGGAACGTGCCAATTCGAAGATTGAACCTGCGAACGTTCGAAACTCCGCCCCTGTTAACCTCCCTTCAACCGCCTGCTGCCGCCCGCCAAAAACCCGAAATGATCTACCTGATCCTCGCCTACTGCCTCCTCCAGATCGGCCTCGGCGTCTGGCTCGGACAGAAAGTGAAGAGTTCCGGAGACTTCTTCGTGGCAGGACGCACTCTCTCCCCCGGCCTTCTCTTCGCGACCCTTCTGGCCGCGAATGTTGGCGCGGGCTCCACCGTCGGCGCCACCGGCCTCGGCTACCGGGACGGCCTCGCCGCCTGGTGGTGGGTTGGATCCGCGGGGGTGGGATGCATGATCCTCGGCCAGTTCGTGGGACCGCGCATCTGGAAGATCGCGTCCGACCACGACCTCAAGACCGCGGGAGATTTTCTCGAGTGGCGTTTCGGGCGGGATGTTCGCGGGGTGGTGGCCTCCCTGCTCTGGCTCGGCACCATCGCGATACTCGCCGGACAGCTCACGGCCCTGGCCTGGATCCTGAATGTGGTCGCCGGCCTCGACAAGACCACGGGGACCATCATCGGCGGCGTGGTCGCCACCATTTATTTCAGCGCGGGCGGCCTCAAGAGTTCCGCCTACGTGAACGCGGTCCAGCTCACCGTCAAGATCGTGGGTTTCGTGATCGCGGTCCCCCTGATTCTGATGAAGGTCGGAGGTATCTCCGCCCTTCACGCGGCAACCGCGGTGCCGGAATCGTCCTGGAACTTCTTCTCGGGCGGCGCTTCCGGCATCCAGTACCTCGCGCTTCTGACCCCCGCGTTTGTAATTTCGCCCGGGCTTCTCCAGAAGGTCTACGGGGCCCGGGACGCGAGCGCGGTGCGCTGGGGGGTGACCATCAACTCCCTCGCCCTTTTTGGTTTCGCCTGCTTTCCCCCGCTTCTCGGACTTTGCGCGAGGGCACTCCACCCCGGTCTCGCCAATCCCGAACTCGCGCTGCCGACCCTCTTCGTGAGCGACCTGCACCCGGCCCTCGGAGCGCTCGGACTCGCCGCCGTGGTTTCGGCCGAACTCTCCACTGCGGACGCCGTTCTCTTCATCCTGGCGACTTCGCTCTCGAAGGACCTCTACAAGACGTTCATCAACAAGGACGCGAACGACCGGCAGGTTCTCAAGGTGGCGCGGCTGGCCGCCCTCGGTGGCGGCATCCTCGGGATCTACGTCGCCATCAAGGCCGCGAGTGTCATCGGGGTGCTGAGCATCTTCTACTCCATGCTCTCCGTCTGCCTCTTCGTGCCCGTGATCCTCGGCCTCTACGTGAAGTCCGCGGACCGGACCCACGCGCTCACCGCGATCTTCACGGGCATCCTGAGCTTCCTCCTCGCGCATTTCACCTCCGCGGGGAAGGGCTACTACGGCCTCACTCCTCCCCTCATTGGCCTCCTCGTATCCGCCGCGGCCGCGATGATCGCTCTGACCATCCGGCCCGCGCCCCAACCGAAGGAACTCACCTGATGAAAGCGAACGATCTGTTTCGACTCGACTCCAAAGTGGCCGCCATCGTCGGCGCCGGTTCCGGGATTGGCGAGGCGACCGCCCGCATGGCCGCCGAACTCGGCGCGCAGGTGGTCTGCCTCGACGTGAACGCGGCCGCCGCCGAAGCCACCGCGAACGCCATCAAGGCCGCGGGCGGCAAGGCGGAGAGCGCGGTCATCGACATTCGCGACGGTGCGGCGGTGAAGAAGGGCTTCGACGACATCGCGGCGCGCCTGGGCGGCCTCGACATCGCGGTATGCACCCCCGCCATCAACGTGCGCAAGAAAATCCTCGACTACACCGAGGAGGAGTTCGATCGCGTGATGGCCGTCAACATGCGCGGCAACTTCAACGTCCTCCAGTCCGCGGGCCGCATCATGACCGCGCAGAAGCGGGGCAGCATCGTCTTGTATTCGTCGATCCGGTCGCAGACCGTCGAGCCCGGCCAGTCGGCCTACGCCGCCACCAAGGCCGGCATCCTGCAGATGGTGAAGACCGCGGCCTCCGAGTTCGGCTCCGCCGGCGTGCGCGTGAACGCGATCGGACCCGGCGTCATCGACACGCCCCTCACCGCCCAGATCAAGAACAACCCGGCCTGGTACGAGGCCTATGCGGCGAAGAGCATCATGAACCGCTGGGGCAAGCCCGAGGAAGTGGCGGCGGCCACCTTGTTCCTCTGTGCGCCCGCCGCGAGCTACATCACCGGCACGATCCTCTTCGTGGACGGCGGGTGGACGGCCCACGACGGCCGGTTCACGCCTCCGGGGATGTAAGGGTCGGGGCACGGGCGGTCGATATGCGCAGATCTAACCTCGCGTTCCTCGGAATGCTGGCTTTCACCGGGGACGGCGACCGCCTCTTTTCACAATTCATTCACGTTTGACAGCGATACGAGCTAAGGATTAGACATCAGAGCAAAGCACCCCGGGCGGATTTGAAACGTTCCAAGTCTTTCAAGGAATCACCCCCCTGTTCCACATAGGAGTCTCAAAAAACATGCGGCACTTCTCTCTACGAGCAGGGCTTGTCCTTGCTCTTGGTTGTCTTCTGGGCCTGGCCCCGAATCTGGCCCATGCCCAGGCTACCGGTTCCATCTCGGGCACGGCCAAGGACGAGTCCGGCGCGGTCCTTCCCGGCGTCACCATCGAGGCGACGAGCACGGCGACGAACAGCGTTCGCACCGCCACCACCGGCCCGGATGGTTTCTTCACGATTCCGCTCATCCAGCCCGGGACCTACACGGTCAAGGCGAGCCTTTCCGGCTTCTCGAACTTTGCGCGAAGCGGCGTCAAGGTGAACGTCTCCGAGACCTCGCTCGTGAACGTCGCCATGAAGGTCGGCGGACAGAGCGAGACCATCGAAGTGAAGGGTGAAGCGCCGCTCATCGAGACCGGAAATGCCACGCTCGGCATCGTCATTGACGAGAAGAAGATCGTCGATCTCCCGCTCAACGGCCGTAACTTCGCCCAGCTCGGCACCCTCATTCCCGGCGTGGTCGCTCCCCCCGCCGGCCTCGGCGGAGCCAACGGCGACGCCACGCCGGGCGGATTCGGCAACGTGACCGGCGGCTTCAACGTGAACGGCCAGCGCAACCAGTCGAACAACTTCCTGCTCGACGGCGCCACCAACAACGACACCTTCAACACCGGTTTCGTGCTCCGCCCGCCCCCCGACGCGATCCAGGAGTTCAAGATCCTCACTCACTCCTACAGCGCGGAGTACGGCCGCAATTCCGGTTCCGTGGTGAACGTCGTCACCAAGTCGGGCACCAACCAGTGGCATGGCGCGATATGGGAATTCAACCGCAACGACAAGTTCCAGGAGCGGAACTTCTTCGTTCCATCCACCCAGGCCAAGCCCAAGCTGAAGCAGAACCAGTTCGGCGGTTCTCTCGGCGGTCCGCTCATGAGGGACAAGCTGTTCGCGTTCGGATACTACGAGGGCTACCGCAACACCAAGGGCACGACCCAGAATCTGCTCGTTCCCACGGAGGCGCAGCGAGCGGGCAATCTCGGGGGCACCGTGCGCGACCCGCTCACCGGCCAGCCGTTCCCCGGGGGCGTGATCCCCGCGAACCGCATCAGCTCGATCTCCACGAAGCTTCTGAACGACTTCATGCCCCTCGCCAACACGGGCACGAACCGCTACATCGTGTCGCCTGATGTGGTGGACAGCCGCGACCAGGCCGGCGGCCGTCTCGACTACAAGCTCTCCGACAAGCACCAGATGATCGGTCGATTCCTGTGGAGCCATACCAACGTGGCAACGCCCAAAGTCCAGCAGCCCGCGAACGCGCTCGCCATCGCGAAGCTCATGGACATCATGGCCTCGGACACCTACATGTTCAGCCCGAACGCCATCAATCAGGTGCGCCTCTCCGTCAACAAGATCGACGCGCAGCCGGCCGTGACCTCGGGCCTCACCAACGACAAGTACGGGATCAACGTCAAGAACACCAATCCCCTGGCCGTGGGTTTGCCCTCCATCGCGATCTCGGGCTTCCCCACTCTGGGCGACCCGCAGCAGCCCTTCGTGCAGCGGAACAACGACGTCTATCAGCTCACCGATGACTTCTCGTTGCTGCGCGGCAAACATTCCATGAAGTTCGGCCTCGATATCCGCCAGGAGCACATGTTCATCGCCTTCATCAACCGCCCGAACGGCGACTACACGTTCTCCGGCGCGATCAGCGGCAGCGCGCTTGGCGACTTCCTCCTCGGCGTTCCGGCGCAATTCCGCGCGACCACCCAGCAAGGCATCCAGGACGGCAAGGGCTGGACCTACTCGGGCTACGCGCAGGACGAATTCCGCTACTCCAGCAGGCTCACCCTGAACATCGGCCTCCGCTACGAACTGGCGAAGCCCTTCGTGGAGAAGGAGAACCGGATCGTGGTCATCAACCCGGACAAGCAGTCGACGGTGCAGCCCCTGGCCCCCAAGGGTCTGCTCTATCCCGGTGACGCGGGAATTCCGGCGGGCGGCTACGCGACCGACAAAAACAACCTGGCGCCTCGGCTGGCCTTCACCTACGATCCCACGGGCAAGGGCAAGACCAGCATTCGCGGCGCGTGGGGCATCTTCTATGACTCGCTCGCGGGCCAGGGAGACCTCTTCCAGGCCGGCGTTCTCGCTCCGCCCTTCACACCGCTCGTCGAGTTGAACGCGACCGCAGCCAACCCGTCGATCAGCTTCGCCAATCCGCTCGGCACGGGCACGCAGGCGCCGAACCTGTTTCCGGCGAACCTCACCATCATCGGCTGGGGCCCCACCTTCAACACCCCTTCGGTCATGCACTACAACCTGACCGTGCAGCAGCAGATCGGCGACAACCTCGGCCTCGAGGTCGGCTACGTCGGATCGAAGGGCAAGAACCTCCCGATGTTCATTGAGATCAACCCGATCGTGACCCCGCCTTCGACCCGCAAGTACCCGGCCTTCTCGCTCCTGCGACCGACCATGACGGTGGCCGAATCCTGGTACAACTCGCTTCAGGCGTCACTCCGGATGCGCCCGACCAAGGGGATCAACTTCCTGATGTCCTACACTCTCGGCGACGCGAAGGATCACGTCTCGGGTCTGAACATCGGCGGCGAAAACCGGCCGGTGCTGCCGGTAACCCTGGGCGACGATGCCAGCCTGCAGGCCGCTCTGGCCCAGGAGAAGGGCCCCGCGCTCTTCGACGTCAGGCATCGGTTCGTGTTCAGCTTCGGCGCCGAGCTGCCGAGGCTCGATGGCAAGTCGGCGGCGATGCGGGCCATCATCGGAGGCTGGCAGTTGAACGGCATCTTCCAGGCCCAGACCGGCTTCCCGCTGACCGTGACCGATCCCGTGCTCAGCATCACCGGGTTCACGAACCGTCCCGACATGACCTGCGACCCGAACAGCGGGGGCGCCAAGACGACGGCCCAGTGGTTCAACACGAGCTGTTTCACCCGGCGCGCGGTCGCGAACACCACCGGCTTGTCCTCGCAGCCTCGCAACGCGGTGCGCGGACCGGGCTTCAACCGCACGGATCTCTCGATCTTCAAGAACTTCAGCTTCGCGAAGAGCAAGCAGGTCCAGATCCGCATTGAAGGTTTCAACATCTTCAACCAGGAGCGGTTCGGTCAGCCGGTGGCGAACATCTCGGCGGCCAACTTCGGCCAGCTGACGAGCTCGGACGACGGCCGCATCATCCAGTTCGGCGCGAAGTTCAGTTTCTAGCCTGAACTGAGCCGCCCTTTCGAGGGGTGAGGCTTCGGCCTCACCCCTTTTTTGTCCGACCGTGACGGAGCGGGCTGTTCGCGAGCCGGCGGCCCCCACTAAGATTCCGGGCGAAGTGAGCTCGCCCCAATCGGCCCGCGATTCCCTGATTCATGTGCTCCGCTCCGCCTACTCCGGCGAGCTTGCCGCGGGGTTCGCCTACGCCGGTCACTCGCGCAGCGTCTTAAAGGCGGAGGAACGGGAGCGGATCCGGGCTATCGAAGCGGAGGAGTGGCATCACCGTGAGCTCGTCGGTGACATCCTGAAGGGGCTCGGCGCTGAACCCAGCCGGGCCCGAGAGTTCGTATTTCGCCTCATCGGCCGAACTCTGGGGCCCTTGTGCTCGGTGAGCGGCTGGCTCGCTCCAATGTATGGAGCCGGGCTTCTCGAGAGCCGGAACATCGTCGAGTACGAGGTGGCGGCACGCCTGGCCGCCGAGAGCGGCCAACCCGAACTGGTCGATTGCTTGCTCGAAATGGCCGAGGTCGAGTGGGAGCACGAGCGCTACTTCCGAGAACGGGTTTCAAGCCACTTCCTCGCGCGGTTCATCCCGATGTGGAAGACCCCTCCGCCGAAGTCGGAAATCAGACGCCGGCTCGGGAAGCGGGCGGCGTGATCGGACCTCGGCCGGAAGGCCCCCCAGCCTAGGTAAGATCAACGCATGAAACGCCGAGATTTTCTGGGTCGGGCTTCGGTCGGTGCCGCCGTTCTTGGGTTTCCCTCGATCGTGAGGTCTCAAAACGCGGCGGCGCGCGTCGTCTCCGGAGTGCAGGCGGGCGACGTGACCGGGGGCCGGGCGATCATCTGGGCGCGCGCCTCTCAACCCGGCGAGATGGAAGTGGAGTGGGCCACGAGCGATAAGTTCGAGAACTCGACTGTCGTGGGCAACGCTTTCGCCCTCAAGAGCACCGGCCTGTGCGCGAAGGCGGACATTCAGAAACTGCCGGCCGGCCAGACGATCTTCTATCGGGTGCGTTTCCGCGATCTCGCCGACGCGCGCGCGATCGGCGAACCGGCTATGGGCCGGTTCAAGACGCCGCCCGCGGACTCCCGGGACGTGACCTTCCTTTGGGGCGCCGACACCGTGGGCCAAGGCTACGGTATCAACGCCAGCATGGGCGGACTCAAGATCTACGACACCATGGCCCGGACAGAGTCCGACCTGTTCATTCATGTGGGCGACACCGTCTACGCCGACCAGCCGGTGGAAAAGGAGATGAGGGCGGGCGACGGCACCATCTTCCGCAATCTCACCACCGAGGCGAAGTCGAAGGTGGCGGAGACCCTCGACGAGTTCCGCGGCCAGTGGGAGTACAACCTCCTCGACGAGAACTTCCGAAGGTTCAACGCGCAGAGCGCGCAGTTCATGCTGTGGGACGATCATGAGGTTCGAAACAACTGGTATCCCGGCCAAATCCTCGAGGATCCCCGCTACAAGATCGAGAACCGCGTGGATGTCCTCGCGTCCCGGGCGCGCCGGGGTTTTTTCGAATTCAATCCGATCCGGGGGATCGAGCCGACCACCTCGAAGGTCGACCGTCTGCTGCCCATGGGCCCCCTGCTCGACGTCTTCGGGCTCGACATGCGCAGCTACCGCGGGCCCAACGGCCCGAATCGGGAGCCGCGGCTCGACGCGACCTCGGCGATCCTCGGAGCGGGCCAGCTCGCGACCCTCAAGAAGTCGCTCAAGGCCTCGCGCGCGGTCTGGAAGGTCATCGCCTCCGACATGCCCCTCGGCCTCGTGGTGGGCGACGGGCCCGGCCGTTACGAGGCGGTAGGGAACGACGACCCGGGCGCGCCGGTGGGGCGGGAGCTGGAGATTGCCGATCTCCTCACCTTCATCAAGCGGGAGAAGATCGGGAACATCATCTGGATCACCGGCGACGTGCACTACGCCGCGGCTCACCGCTACTCGCCCGAGGACGCTTCCTTCACCGACTTCAATCCCTTCTGGGAATTCGTGGCCGGCCCGCTCCACGCGGGTACCTTCGGCCCCAACACCCTCGACAGGACCTTCGGGCCGTCGGTCCGGTTCCTCTCGATTCCCAAAGGCATGAAGCCCAACCAGCCGCCCTCGGCCGGTCTCCAGTTCTTCGGCAAGGGCACGGTCGATGGACGGACCCGGGAGATGACGGTGAGCCTTCACGACCTTTCCGGTAAAAAGCTGTGGAGCATCTCCCTGCCCTCGGTGGAAGCATGAGAGTCCACAAGATCGCCGCCATCCCGGGCGACGGCATCGGCCCGGAAGTCCTGGAAGCCGGCCTCACCATCCTCGAGACCCTGGAGAAGAGCGAAGGCTTCGCCCTGAACACCATCCGCTTCCCGTGGGGATCGGAGTTCTACCGGCAGCATGGCCGCATGGTCAAGGAGGGCGGCATCGAATCGTTGCGCGCCTTCGACGCGATCTACTTCGGCGCGGTGGGTTCGAAGGAGGTGCCCGACCACGTCACGGTCTGGGATCTCATTCTTCCCATTCGCCAGAAGTTCGATCAGTACGTGAACCTGCGGCCGATGCGCCTACTGCCCGGCCTCAAGTCGCCGCTCGCCGGACGGGGTCCCGCCGACATCGACATGGTATGCGTACGCGAGAACACCGAGGGCGAGTATTCGGGCGTGGGCGGCTTCGTTCACCGGGGACGGGAGGGCGAGCTCGCGAACGAAGTGGCGACCTTCACCCGCACGGGCATCGAACGCGTGGCCCGATTTGCCTTCGAGCTCGCCCGAACCCGGCCGAAGAGGCTCGTCGCCTCGGCCACGAAGTCGAATGCCCTGCGCCATTCCATGGTCCTGTGGGACGAAGTGGTGGAGGATGTGGCGGGCCGGTACCCCGACGTCACGCTTCGCAAGTACCACGTGGATGCTCTCGCGGCCCGGATGGTGACCCAGCCCGACACCATCGACGTGATCGTGGCGAGCAACCTCTTCGGCGATATCCTGACCGACCTGGGTGCCGCCATCTCCGGATCGCTCGGCACTGCGCCGTCCGGGAATCTCGACCCGACCCGGAAGAATCCGTCCATGTTCGAACCCATCCACGGCTCCGCGCCCGACATCGCGGGAAAGGGCATCGCAAATCCGATCGGCGCGGTGTGGGCGGGCGCCATGATGCTGGAGCATCTCGGCGAGAAACAAGCCGCGCAGCGAGTGATCCGCGCCATCGAGAAGGTGACCCTGCAAGGCAAGGTCCGGACCCCTGACCTCGGGGGATCCGCGGCCACCGCCGACATGACCCGAGCCCTCGTGGACGCACTCTGATGGCACGCCAGAACATCTCATCCGGAACGAAGTGGGAACCGGTGGTCGGTTATTCGCGGGCGGTGCGCGTGGGCCCCTATGTCCATGTGGCCGGCACCACCGCGGTCGACGCCTCGGGGGGGTTGGTCGGCGCGGGCGATGCCTACGCGCAGACCGCGTTCATCCTGAGAAAGATCGACGACGCGCTCGGCCAGGCCGGGGCCTCGATGTCCCAGGTGGTGAGGACGCGCCTGTTCGTGACCGACATCTCCCGGTTCGAGGAGTTCGGCCAGGCCCACGGCGAGGTCTTCCGTAACATCCGCCCCGCCTCCACCATGATCGAGGTGAAGGCTCTGGTGGATCCGGAGATGCTGATCGAGATCGAAGCCGACGCGTACGTCGGTACGGACTGAGCGCGGTGGGGCGCGAAGTCCTGGGTCACTCCTTGCAGCGGTCGATCCAGTCGAGGTACTTCTTCTCCTCACCCGAGGCGACGCGCCTGAAGGTCTCCGCGAGCCTTGTGGTGATGGGACCGCGCACTCCCTTGCCAATGGGCCGGAAGTCGAGCTCGCGAATGCCGAGGACCTCCGCGG
>JANMVV010000207.1:0-4441 GCA_031392925.1 Vicinamibacteria bacterium | reverse complement strand
GACTTCATCTCGAGACGAAGGCTCAGTCGCGGCCGCTCGAACCGAACGTGTTCTGGACGAGCGCCGGCACGGTGCTTTGCCGGACGTGGCAGGCCGTGCACGACCATCGCGCTCCGGCGACTTGCTCTCGGAGAACGCCCGGGGCCGCGCGCCAATCGATCAGGTGGCTTTTCGGCACCTGCGGAGGGTCGGCGGGGTCAGTGCTACCCGAGGCGTGGCAGGCCACGCAGAAGTTCTCCTCGCGGGTGATCGGTCCCATTCCCTCGAGGTTGTGGGGGATGAGCGGCGGCGCGCCCTCGTAGCTGCGCGGTATCCGCGCGTTGTTTCCGGGCGACTCCCCGGTGTAGGCCACGACCGGGGGGACGCGGTCGTCGGCGAGTGCCGTCCTCCTGAGTCCCAGATCGCGATCCGAGATGGCCGCCCTGGATTCTTCCGCGGCGCGATATGCCCCCACCAGCCAGGCGATCGCGCCGCCGCCGGCGAGCAACCATGCGGCCAGCATCAAGCGCCGCCTCACGCGCCGCTCCGTTCCGGCTTGTAGACCTTCACCGCGCACTTCTTGAAGTCGGTCTGGCGGGAGATCGGGCAGCCCGCGTCGAGCGTGACTTTGTTGATGAACACGTTCTCGTCGAACCATGGCACGTAGATCAGTCCGCGGGGCGGCAGGTAACGGCCTTCCGTTTCCACCCGGGAGAGGACACGCCCTCGCCTCGACTCTATCCACACCGCGTCCTGTCGCTGCAATCCCCTGGTGCGCGCGTCCTCGGGATGCATGAAGGCAAGCGCCGCCGGCATCGCCCCGTGGAGTTCGGGCACGCGCCTGGTGATGGTCCCAGAGTGCCAATGCTCGAGGACGCGCCCCGTGCTGAGCCACAGGTTCCATTCGGCGTCCGGAACCTCGGGCGGGGCGGCGTAGGGCCGGAAGAAGATCTTGGCCTTGCCCTTCAGGCCGACCGGCGTCGCATCGGTCACGCCGTCGAGATTGCCCCGGGGGGCCTGCTTCATCGCCGGACCGTAAAAGTCGAACTCGGCGGATTTGTCCGCGTACGGATCGTACTCGCGGTTGAAACGCCATCGCGTTTCACGGCCGCCAACCACCGGCCATCGCAGCCCCCTCACGTCCTCGGCGAAGTACGCATCGAAGGACGCCAGATCGTGCCCATGCCCGCGTCCGAACGCGGCGTACTCCTCGAAGAGCGCCTTCTCGGGGAACCAGTCTTCGCTCAGGTGCGTGACCGTATCGTTGGATCGTCCTTTGGCGATCGGGTCCGGCCAGGGGACTCGACGGTTGGAGGTCGTGGCGAACAGGACCTCGTAAAGAGTGTTACTGGACCTGTAACCGAGCGATTCGATCTTGTCGAGCACACTGGGCAACCGGCCTTCCCGGGCGCCATCAGCTTTGAGGCCCGGCACCGGTTGCTCGTTCCACAGCTCTCCGATGGTCAGGCGTTTGGAGAACTCCAGGATCTGCCACAAGTCGGACCTCGCGTCGCCGGGTGCTTTGACCTGTTGACGCCACATTTGCGTGCGCCGTTCGCTGTTGCCGTAAGCACCCCATTTCTCGAAGATCATGGCCGAGGGCAGGATCAGATCCGCCACCTTGCACGAGATGCCGGGATACGCGTCCGAAACCACGACAAAGGCGTCGTTCTTCCGCGCCGCCTCGATCCAGTGATTGGCATTGGCGGTCGCCTGGAACGGGTTGGTGACCTGCACCCACAGCCACTTGAGGCGTCCATCCTCCAGATCGCGCATCATGCGGGTGAGGTCGCTTCCAGGCAGCGGGTTGATCGTGCCTTTCGGGAGCCGCCAGATATCTTCAGCTCGCGCGCGGTGCTCGGGATTGTCGACGACCATGTCGGCCGGCAATCGGTGCGCGAAGGTGCCCACCTCCCGGGTCGTACCGCAGGCGGATGGCTGACCGGTGAGCGAGAACGCGCTGTTCCCCGGTTTGGCGAACTTGCCGGTCAGCAGATGCGCCATGTACGCCTGTTCATTGACCCACGTGCCACGCGTGTGCTGATTGAACCCCATGGTCCAGAAGGACACGACTTTGCGCGCGCGGTCGACATAGACGCTGGCCAACTGGACGAGCTTCTTCTTGAACTCGGCGAGGGGCTCGTCGGGATTGCCGCGCGCCAGGGCCGCGACGACGTCGAGGGTATACGGCTCGACGCCCCGGCGGAAATCCTCGAACGAAATCAGCCAATGCTGGCCGGCCTGCGCTCGCCCCTCCTGGGCGACCGATTCGCCCGCAACCGCGCCGCGCCCCTGCAGCACGGCCTCCTCGCGCGTGAGCTTTACCATCCGCTGCTTGGCGCGCGTCTCCCGCTCGGGCTCCCGCATGGCCGCGTCGTCGTCGCGCATCGCGAATCCGATGTCGGTCGGACCGGTGGCGAAGACACAGTGCCGATCGACGAACGCCCGGTCGATGGCGCCCTTCGCGATGATCTCGCGAGCGATGTAGTTCCAGATCGCGAGATCGGTCTGGGGCCGGAACACGATCTCGACATCGGCCATGGCGGAGGTCGGGTTGGTGAACGTCGTGAGGTTGATGAGCTTCATCTTGTCGTGGCTCAGGCGTCGATCGACGACGCGCGCCCACAGCATGGGGTGCATCTCGGCCATGTTCGAGCCCCAGGTCACAACCGTGTCGGTCAGCTCGATATCGTCGTAACAGCCCGCGGGTTCGTCGATACCGAACGTCTGCATGAACGCCGACGCGGCCGAGGCCATGCAGTGCCGCGCGTTGGGGTCGAGATTGTTGCTGCGCCATCCGGCCTTCACGAGCTTGGCCGCTGCGTATCCCTCCTGGATGGTGTGCTGGCCCGAGCCCATGAAGCCGACACCCGTGGGTCCGAGCGAGCCATGGACGCGTGTGAACTGGGAGGCCATCTCCTCGAAGGCGTGCCGCCACGACACCGGGACAAAATCGCCGGTCTTGTCGAATCGCCCGCCCTTCATGCGAAGGAGAGGCTGGGTCAACCGATCGGCGCCATAGAGAATCTTGGCGTTGGCATAGCCCTTCACGCAGAGCAGTCCGCGGTTGACCGGGCTATCCGGGTCTCCCTTGACCGCGACGATGCGCCCGTCGCGCGTGGCGATCTGGATCCCGCAGCCCACCCCGCAGAACCGGCACACGCCCTTGTCCCAGGTCCACTCGTCTTGTACGACCTTGGCCAGCGCGAGCATCCCTTCGGGAAGGTCCATGCCCACGGCCGCACCGGTGGCGGCGGCAACGCCCGTCTTGAGGAGGCGGCGCCTTGTGGCGTCCATCTACGACGCTCCTCGCGCGGGATCGTCAGCAGATCCAGCGTTGCCGTGGGGCGGCTCGACGAAGTGATAGACCAGTTCGGCGCAGATGACGCCTGCTTCGCCTCGGACGCGCTCGATGCCTTTCTGTTCCTCGTCGATATTCGTGGTTTCGAGCGTGATCACGAATCGGCCCGTGGTCGCTTCCTGGTAGTGGACTTCGAGGCCGGGCAGCGCCGACAAGCGGGCGGTGACGGCGGGAAGATCGGACGGAACCGTCCGCACCACGATGCCGGCAACGCTGTAGTACTCGGCTGGGGAATCTGACACGTGCCTGCATCATATAGACACTGGGTGCAGGCTCAGACTGATGTTGATGGTCCTGATGCCCTTTATCTTCGCCATGTGGTCGGCGGTGATGATGTTGAAGTTGGCGGTCGTGGTGGTGAGCAGGTCCGCGGAAGTGATGTACTCCTCGGATCGAGCTACTGTTGTCGTGGAGACGGAGCGGCTTCTCCGTTCACAACCGCGTGTATGTGGCCGCTGGAGTGTGAGTGTAGGTGAAACAATCGGGGTTTGCGCGTCAAGTCCAGTCCGGCCCGGTTCGCCTGGCCGCCCTTGCGAGGCGCTTGGAGCCCCAATCACGCCCCTGGCAGACTCGCTCGTTTCGCTCCGGAGGGTGCTTCGTCACGCTGATCCCGCCCGCCGCGCAGGCTGCGCCGCCCCGCGGGTCGCCCCACGCTGTCCCCGCCCAGCGGCTACGCCGCTTCGTCTCCCCCGTAGCCTTGGCTCCCTGAGCTCTCCTCCTCGTTACCGAGTGCCTGAAGGCGGAGCACTTGGCTCTTCCAGTGCGGCGGCCCGCGGCCTGGCGAGCGGCGCGGCACCTCGGTTGTCTCGCCGACCCCAGCGAGATAGCGGGCGACGTTCGCGGGCTCCTTGATCACCGCAAGGAGCCTCATGCGCCCCTGGCAGTTGGGGCAAGTGAGAACGTCCACCGCGAGCGCGAAGCCTGCCCTGTACATTGTTCCGAAGTCGTTTTCGGATGTGAGCGCCAAAGCCTCCCCAGCGCCAGCGAGCGCCTCCCAAGGATCTGCGCCGCATCTGAATGCCGATAGGGAATCACGTCCAGCAGGAAGTCTGCGCCGCCTTAATCACGAGCGCCAGTACAGGGCCTGACAGGGTTCTCCAT
>JANMVV010000190.1:0-2563 GCA_031392925.1 Vicinamibacteria bacterium | reverse complement strand
CCGCACCCTCTCGATCGACGCGGTGCAGGCGGCCAAGTCCGGCCACCCCGGCACGCCGATGGCCTTGGCACCGCTCGTCTACACGATGTGGAACCGGACGATGCGCTTCGACCCGCAGGATCCGATCTGGCCCAACCGCGATCGCTTCGTGCTCTCGAACGGCCACGCCTCGATGCTGCTGTGGTCGATCCTGCACCTCACCAAGACGCAGGCGGTCAACATCGAGTACGAGAACCTCGGGAAGCCCTCCGTGTCGCTCGACGACATTCGCCGCTTCCGGCAGCTCGACAGCCGGGCCCCCGGCCACCCGGAGTACCGCTGGGTCTCGGGCGTCGAGACCACCACCGGCCCGCTCGGGCAGGGAGTGGCGACGAGTGTCGGCATGGCCATCGGCCAGAAGTGGCTGGCCAGCCGGTACAACCAGCCGGGGTTCCCGGTCTTCGATTACAACATCTACGCGGTGTGCGGAGACGGTTGTCTGATGGAGGGGGTCGCGTCGGAGGCGGCCTCGCTCGCGGGCCACCTCGGCCTCGACAACCTCTGCTGGATCTGGGACAACAACCACATCACCATCGAGGGCGACACCAACATCACGTTCACCGAGGACGTCGCCGCCCGGTTCCTCGCGTACGGCTGGAACGTCCTGCGCGTGGGCGATGCCAACGACATCGACCGTATCGAGAAGGCGCTCGAGGTCTTCCGCAAGACCAAGGGCCGGCCCACCTTCATCGTGCTCGACAGCCACATCGGCTACGGCTCGCCCAACAAGCAGGACACCGCGGCAGCCCACGGCGAGCCGCTCGGCGAGGAGGAGGTCCGGCTTACCAAGCGAGGCTACGGCTGGCCCGAGGACGCGCAATTCCTCGTTCCGGACGGCGTCTACGAGCACTTCGCGGCGGGGATCGGGCAGCGGGGCGCGGCTTTGCGGAAGTCGTGGACGGAACTCTTCGCGGCCTATCGCGCGAAGTTCCCGGAGCTTGCGACCGAGGTCGACCAGATGCAGCGCCGCGAACTTCCCGTCGGCTGGGATCGCAACCTGCCCTCCTTCCCGGCCGACCCGAAAGGAATCGCCGGGCGCGAGGCTTCCGGGAAGGTGCTGAACGTTCTCGCCCAGAATGTCCCCTGGCTCATGGGTGGGTCGGCCGATCTCGCTCCGTCCAACAAGACCGCGCTGACCTACAAAGGGGCGGGGGACTTCCAGGCCGAAACCCCGGGCGGCAAGAACCTGCACTACGGCATCCGCGAGCACGCGATGGGCGCGGTGGTGAACGGTCTCTCGCTCACCAAGATCCGGGCCTTCGGCTCCACCTTCTTCATCTTCAGCGACTACGCCCGTCCCGCCATGCGGCTGTCGGCGCTGATGGAGCTGCCCACCATCTTCATCTTCACTCACGAAGCCATGAGCGACGGGGAAGACGGCCCGACCCATCAGCCGGTGGAGCATCTCGCTTCGATGCGCGCCATTCCCGGCCTGGTCATGCTCCGGCCCGGGGACGCGAACGAAGTGGTCGAGGCCTATCGGTACCTCATGCCGCTGCGCCACGAGCCCGCGGTGCTGGCATTGTCGCGGCAGCCGCTGCCGACCCTGGACCGCACCCGATACGCGCCGGCTTCCGGTCTCGCGAAGGGAGCCTACGTTCTTGCCGACCCTCCGGGGGGGAAGCCGGAGGTGATTCTCATCGCCTCCGGCAGCGAGGTCATCCTCGCCGTCCAGGCGCACGAGACGCTGATCGCCGAAGGGATCCGGTCCCGCGTGGTCTCGATGCCGTCGTGGGACATCTTCGAACATCAGTCGAAGGAGTACCGGCACAGCGTGCTGCCGCCCGCGGTGAAGGCGCGACTGGCCATCGAGCAGGCCTCGACGTTCGGCTGGGAGAGGTACGTCGGCGATGAGGGCCGCGTCATCGGTATGAATACGTTCGGAGCGTCCGCCCCGCTCAAGGAACTCCAGAAGAAGTTCGGGTTCGAGCCCGAGCGCGTCGTGGCCACGGCGAAGGAGATGCTGAGCAGGAAGTAAAGGCCCTCGGAAACGTCCCCTAGAATCCGGAGCATGAATGCAAGGCTCGACTACGCCCAGGCGTCTCCTGCCGGATACCGCGCTTTTCTCTCGCTCAACAAGTTCGTCGAGGACTGCGGAATCGCGCCCTCGCTGCTCGAGCTCGTCAAGATCCGCGCATCACAGCTGAACGGCTGTGCGTTCTGCCTTGACATGCACACGATCGACGCCCGCGCCGCGGGCGAGAGCGAGCAGCGGATCTACCTGCTCGCCGCGTGGCGCGAGGCGTCGTTCTACTCCGACCGCGAGCGCGCGGCCCTGGCCTGGACCGAGGCGGTGACGCTGGTCAGCGAGACCCATGTGCCGGATGACGTCTACGAAGAGGCGCGCCGGCACTTCAGCGAGGAAGAACTGGTGAATCTCACTTGGGCCGTGGTCACGATCAACGGCTGGAACCGCGTGGCCATCGCTTTCCGCGCGCAGCCCGGCAAGCACAAGGCGACGTCGTAAGGGAGGCGTTGGCGTCAGGGCTGGAAGTTGATGGCCGCCACCTCTCCTCTTGTCTCG
>JANMVV010000177.1:0-10109 GCA_031392925.1 Vicinamibacteria bacterium | reverse complement strand
GCCCCGGTGGATGGCCCGATTCTCCGTCGCGCCCTCGCCCTCGGTTGGCCCGACTTCGAAGACGCGGTCTGCGCGGCCGCGGCCGAAGGGGCTGGCTGCGACGCGATCATTTCGAGGGATACGAAGGGTTTCTTGAAGTCTCCGGTGCGGGTGCTCGACCCGCGCGCGGCGTTGGCGCTCCTGCGCGAGGGGTCGGGCCGCGCCGGTGAACCCACATCGTCGTTCAGGCGGTCAGTCAAGGCGGGCAAAACCAGAGCGGGACGCCGATGAGGATCGCCCTTGACGTGCGTCCGGCGCTTTCGCGGCCTACCGGCGTCGGTGTCTACATCGGGGCGCTGGCCGAGGCCCTGCCGCGTCTGGAGCCCGGGTCTCACTTCACGCTTTTCACCTCCTCTCTGCGCGAGCGCTGGTCGAAGGCGCCTTCCGGACCGAACGTCGATGTGGTCGATCTTCCTATTCCGGTTCGGGTTCTGAACTTCACCTGGAACCGCCTTTCCTGGCCGGCCATCGAGGATCTCTGCGCGCGCGAGTTCGACCTCGTGCATTCGCCCCACGCGCTTCTCACTCCCGCGCGCCGGGCCCGGCGGATCATCACCATCCACGATCTCTTCTTTTTCAAGTATCCGGAGATGACGGAGGCGGAGATCCGCCGGGACTACGCGCCGCTGGTGCAGCACAACGCGTCGCAGGCGGACGGCATCCTCTGTCCTTCCGAGCACACCGCGCGCGAGGTCGAGAGCCTGCTCGGCATTCCCCGCGAGAAGATCTGCGTCACCCCCTACGCGGTGGATCCCGCGTTTCGCGTGGCTCCGACGCCGAGCGAGGTCGAGGCCTTGCTGGAACGCTTTCAGTTGAGGAGCGGCGGCATCCTTTACGTGGGCAGCGAGGAAAAGCGGAAGAACCTCGGCCGCCTCGTGGCCGCGTATCGGACCCTCGCGGAGCGGATCTCCGATCCCCCGCCTCTGGTGATGATCGGCCCCGGGGAATCGTTTGACTCCGGCGCGACCGCGTCCGGCCCGCGGATCGTCTCCACCGGGTATCTCGAGACCCGCGAAATCCGCGCCCTGATGTCGGCCTCGAAGTGCCTCGTCCTGGTGAGCCTCGACGAGGGCTTCGGTCTTCCCGTGGTCGAGGCCATGACCGCGGGCCTGCCCGTGGTGTGCTCGCGCGGATCGTCGCTCGAGGAAATGGCGGGGCCGGCCGCGGAACTCGTGAGCGATCCTCTCGACGAGGAGGCGATCGTGCAGGGGCTCTCCCGGGTGCTCGAGGATCCGGAGCGAGCGAGCGAACTGCGGGCGGCGGGACTCGAGCGGAGCCGGCTCTTCGACTGGGATAAAACCGCGGCGATGACCCTTGCCTTCTACCGGAAGGTGCTCGGGTCATGAGTCGATCGCTGCGGATCGGCATCGATGGGCGCGAACTGGAGGGGAAGCCCACCGGCGTCGGGAGGTACCTGCGCAGCCTGCTCCGTCGTTTTGCGCTCGACCATCGCCACCGGTTCGTGATCTACGGCCGCGCGGCCATCGTTCTCCCCGTCGAGTCTTCGTGCTTCGAGACTCGCGTCCTCGCCGGAGGGCATCCCTGGTGGTGGGAGCAGCGGACGCTTCCCGAAGCCCTTCGAGACGATGGTATCGACGTCCTGCTCTCGCCCGCCTACTCGTGTCCGCTCCTCGGATCGATCCCCCGCGTGACCGCGATCCACGACCTTTCCTTCTTCGCCCGGCCGCAGGAGTTCGGCTTCGCCCATGGACTGCGTCGGCGCCTGATGGCCCGTCTGTCCGCGCGCGTTTCCCGGTCCATACTCGCGTGCTCGGAGTTCACGAAGGGCGAGGTCGATCGCCATCTCGGGGGCGCCGCGGCGGCGAAAACCGAGGTGGTCCGCTTAGGCCCGGACGACGACCTGCCGGCAGGCCCGAGCCGCGAGGCGAGTCGGAGGGCTCTGGGCCTCGAGGACGGCGCCGCTTACGTCATCACCGTCGGGACGGTCCTGAGGCGTCGGAATGTCAGCACGCTGATCCGGGCGGTGGCTCGTCTTCGCGACGCGATGCCGGAAATCCGGCTGGGCATCATCGGCGAGAACCGATCGCATCCGTTCGAGGACCTCGAGACGCTCGCGAGAAGCCTCGGATGCGCCGAGGCGGTTTCGGTGTCAGGGTTCGTCCCGGATGAGGAGGTCGCGACGCACTACGCCGCCGCGGACGTCGCGGTGTTCCTCTCCGAGTACGAGGGCTTCGGCCTGCCCGCGCTGGAGGCGATGGCGCGCGGCGTGCCCGTCATCATCTCGGATCGGGGAAGTCTCAACGAGATGTTCGCGCCCGGGGCCCTGGTGGTCGAGCCCGACGAGACCGCGGTCGCCGCGGCCCTGAACCGCGTGTTGAATGAACCGAGCGTGAGCGCCGATTTGAAATGGAAGGGCCTGGATCGCGCCAGGTCGTTTTCGTGGGTGCGTGCTTCGAACGAGACACTCGGCGTGCTCGAAAGGGCCGCGCCATGAGCGCATCGCGGGTGACCCTCGTGGTCGTGACCCACAACTCCGCGGATGTGCTCAGGGATTGCCTGGCCTCGATCGAACTGCACGCGCCCGACGCCCGGGCGATCGTCGTCGACAACGCGAGCGAGGACTCGTCGGCCGAGGTCGCCAGGGCCGCCGGGTCGTTGGCGACCGTGATCCGATCGGGAGATAACGAGGGTTTCTCGAAGGCGAACAACCGCGCCCTGCGCACTATCGAGACGGAATTCGCCCTGATCCTGAATCCCGACGCGCGTCTGACCGCCTCGACGATCCCGCGGTTGCTCTCCGCCGCGGATCGGCTTCCCTACGCGGCGGCCCTGGGTCCGAAGACCGTGTACGAGGACGGCCTTCCGCAAGTGAGCTTCGGCCCCGACCTCAGCCTCGCCGCCGAGTATCGCCAGAGGAAGCTGGTGAAAGGCGTGAAGTCCGGCGCGGCGTGGGCGCTCGAAGAACTTCGCGCCCTGAGCGCGGAAGAGCGCGAGGTCGGTTGGGTCTCGGGTTCATGCATGCTCCTCCGCATGTCCGCCGCGCGAGACGCCGGCTTCTTCGACGAGCGCTACTTCCTCTACGAGGAAGACGCCGATCTCTGCCTGCGCCTGCGCAAGGCCGGCGGGAAGGTCATGTTCATCCCCCAGGCCGTGGTGATCCACGAACTCGGCACCAGCATGGCCAAGGCATCGCAGCGAGCCCGCGACGCCTACGACGAGAGCCACGCGCTGTATTACCAGCTGCACCGCAGCCCGCTGGAGCAGATCGCCCTCAACGCCCTGATCAAGGTCAGCAGGGCCATCCGCCGCAACTAGCCAGAAGCGTCATTGCGAGCCGAAACCGTCATTGCGAGACCCCACTCCGTTTCGCACCGAGCCGAAGCAACCCCCTCCAACCACTATCACCCCGGCAACTCCCCACCCGTCAACCGCCGAAACGCCTCCAGATACCGCGCCCGCGTGCCGGCAATGACCTCGGCAGGCAAATCCGGCCCGGGGTACGTCTTATCCCAGGTGAGGGTCTCGAGGTAATCGCGCACGAACTGCTTGTCGAAGCTTGGCGGCGTCTTCCCCGGCTCCACCTTCGAGGCCTCCCAGAAGCGCGATGAGTCGGGTGTGAGCGCCTCGTCGATCCAGATGAGACCGCCCTTCACGATGCCGAATTCGAACTTCGTGTCGGCAATGGTCAGGCCCACGGAATCCGCATGACGTCGCGCCTTCTCGTAGATAGAGAGCGATGCGCCGCGCGCGGTCTCGGCGTGCTCGAAGCCGATGAGCGTCACCATCTGATCGAAGGAGATGTTCTCGTCGTGGCCGGTCGCGGCCTTGGTCGCGGGGGTGAAGAGAGGGAAGGGGAATTTCTGGGACTCGAGCAGCCCGGCGGGCAGAGTCAGGCCACAGATCGATCCCGTCTTCTTGTAGTCCTTGAACCCCGAGCCCGACAGATACCCGCGCACCACGCACTCGACCGGGAGCGGCTCGGTCTTCCGCACCACCATCGAGCGACCCTCGAGAAGGTCGTGATGCTGCTTGAGCGAAGCGGGGAAGTCGGCCGTGTCGGCCGCGATGATGTGATTCGGGATCGAGCTTTCGAGCAGCTTGAACCAGAAGAGCGAAAGCTGATTGAGGACCCGGCCCTTGTCGGGGATGCCCTGGGGCAGGACCACGTCGAATGCGGAGAGGCGGTCGGTGGTGACGATCAGGAGCTCGGAGCCGAGGTCGTAGACGTCTCGGACCTTGCCGCGGCGGAGAAGAGGGAGATCGAGGGAGGTTGCGGTGAGCGCTTCTCGCATGGCCCGGGATCTTAGATGGGCGAAGGTGTGTGTGTGACCTCGCGGGGAAGGCAGGAGTGGGAGGGGGTTGCTTCGTCCCCCAAGGAGGCTTCGCGCGCGGTCGCCTTCGGCTCCCTTCTCGCAATGACGGTATCGGTCCGCCGCGCGCGGCGTGACGGCTGCGGTTAGCGACCTTGCGGGGTGGGGGCTGGGGTCGCGGGCGGCGGGGGCTCGGACGGTTTCGGCGCCTTGGGGAGTTTCGGCGGCTTTGGAGCCTCGGAGGCCTCGGGCGTTTTCGGCATCGCGGGCAGCGGGTCGGCGCCGGGACGGACGCGGAAGCGCAGGTCGATTTCGGGAGCGTCGGGAAGGTTGGGCTCGTCAGTGTCGAGTTCATCCTCGCCCGCGACCTTGATGTCCCCGAGGCGCGAACGGAGTTTCACAAGCGCCCCGCCCGCTCCGATGGTGGCCCTGAGCAGGCGCTTCCCCTGCTCGGAAGACTTGAGCGCCCCCACGTTCCCATCGACGCTGCCCCGCTCGACGCTCGCGTCGATGAGCGCGTTGATCGAATCGGGCAGCGCGAGGGTCACGTCGCCGATGTCCACCTGGATGTCGATGGGCGAGAGCACCTTGCGGATCGGCTTCACCGAGACGTCGCCGCGCTTGACCGTGATGTTCAGGGGACCCGAGAAATCGGCCGCCTTCACATTCTCGCTGTCCGTCTCGAGCTTCGCGCCCTTCGAGAATCGGTGCGCGTGGATGCTGCCGTGCTGGTTCGTGACCTCGAGAAGGCCGCCCACGTCCGAGGCCGAGACTTCCTCGAAGGTGTTCTTGATGAGTACCGCGGCGGCGGCCTTGAGGAGGCGCACGTGGCCGCGCTGATTGTCGATGGAAATGTGCCCGAGGATGTTCTGGATGTCGATGTCGCCCTGGTTGTTCAGGGTGACGTCGCCCTTCACGTCGTCGATGCGCAGATCCGAATGCTGGCCCTGGGTGATCAGCGCGCCCGCGATCTTCCGGGCCTGGAGGTCGGAGAACTTCAGGTTGGCGGTGAGGGCAGCGAGATCGACCGCACTCAGGTTGCCGTGGGTCACCTCGACCCGGGAGGGGGCCAGGAGCTTCTCCACATGGGCGTCGCCGTACTCGACCTCGACGTGGCAGCCGAGGACGGCCGAAACGACCTCGAGATTTCCGTGCCGGTTCTTCGCGTTGCAGTCGCCGGTGACGTCGGCCACCCGCATGTCGTCGAACTCGCCCGAGACGTTCACCGCCTTCGCCCCTTCGACCACGATCTTTCCGTGCCGGTTGGTGATGCGGGTGTCGAGCGGGGTCGGGGTGTCGATTTCGATGTGGGTCTTCACCCGGTACTCGGCCCCGGAATCGCGCGTGGTTGAGACTTTGAGCAGGCCGCCTTCGCGGTTCACCTTCAGCTTCACCTTGTCCGAAATCGATTCGGCGCTCTCCGAACGGCGGGTGAAGACCTCTTTGCGCAGACCAATGCTGATCTGAGCCTTGGGGTCGGAGGTCCTCCGGATGGTGACGTCGCCGTACTCGTTCGAGATTTCGATGGTGGCGATGCCCGAGGCATCCGTGATCTGGCTCTCGGTGAAGTCGTGCGACGGGCCCCGGAAGCGGCCGCCTCGCGAGAAGGGAAAGCCGTCGATCTTGAAGTCGCGGAAACCTTCGAACGACTCATCGTTGAGGACATTCCGGGTGACGGTGATGCCCTCAATGATGAGTCCAAAGGCCACGATCATGAAGAGGAGGAGGACCTTGCGGAATTTCACCTCTCACCTCCGCGGCCGCCCTGCGACACGCGCGAGGCCGCGATCTCCGCGACACCCCAGACCACGAGGAATCCCGGCCAGATCTTCTTGAGAAGGGGGATCGCCTCGACCATTCCCAGGTTCGAGAGGAGGAAGACGCCTCCCACCGTGGCCAGGAAGACGCCGAAGCCGAACGCTTCCGGCGAGAAGCCCCCCCGGTTCACTGCCGACCCCCGAAGAGCGAGCCGCGGAGCAGGGCGACCCCGGCAGCGATCATCAGCAGAGGCCACATCTTGGCGACCCACTGGAAACGGAAGAGACCGAGATTGTGGGCGAGGAGCACTCCGCCCAGCACCACCAGCGACCAGCCCCAGAGCTGGCCGGAGGCCGCCTCATCCAATGGGCTCACGCCCGAGAACGACTGAAGGTTGATCCGCTCGGCCGAACGGTAGGCCTCGATCATGTTGTAGAAAACGATGAACGGGATCAACAGGCCGAAGAAGACGCCGCCATCCGACTCGGCCAGCACGAAGATGCAGGTCGCGAACGCGCAAAAAAACGCGAGGCCCTTGCCGATCTCGCCGTTGTAGACATGACCCAGGCCGGGGAAGAGCGAGAGGAAGGCGGCGAGGGCGGGGCTTCGTTTGTGGCTTGAGCCCTGATGGAGGGGCGGGGTCACCCTCGGCGGCGGGGGAGCATCCGCTCCGCTATCGGTTCCGACGACGTTCTCTTCCATGGGGTGCGACCTTTCTAGGGGCGGGGGCCTATGAGGGATTTCTGGGGCGTGGCTTTGGGGTCTCTGGAATCCAATACGGCATCCGGAGTGGGTTTGTTCTTTGGGTTGGACGTTTCGGGCTCGTTCCCCGAATTCACGTATTCATCGAGGGTTTGGCTCAATTCCTCGGTCCGGCCTTCGACGGTTCCGATGGCCAGAGCCTTGAGAACCCGGAGGTCCTCCATGAGTCGCTCGCCCCGGCCGAGCCATCTCGAAAACGACGCGCTTATCCGGTCCATCGAGGCGGAGGCCGAGGCGTTCAGGCCGGGGTGCAGCTGGACCGCGCCCATCAACACGCCGATGGCCAGCAGGCCCACGCCGGCCCTTCTCTTTGCACGGGAGACGCCGTCGAGCGAAAGCGACAGCGTCGGGCGCGCCGTCTTGGTCCCGACGAGTTCGGGGGGAGGGTCGATCAGGGGTTTTGCGGGGGTGCTCAGGATGGTCCCGAGATGGAGGTCCAGGGTCGTGCACTCGCGGCACTCGCGCAGATGTTGCGCGACGTCCTCGGCCAGCGGCTCCGAGAGCAGGCCCTCCCGGAAATCGGAAAGGAGTTCCCGGGGCCGCCGGCACTCGGGCTTCGGTATGGGAATTCGCGTCATCGAGCCGACCTGTTCCATCCGGGCCTTATGGACCAGATGGCGCGCGCGATCCTCGGACACCGACAGGGCGGCAGCCAGATCCTGGTACGTCGCGCCCCAGGCATTCAGGAAGAAGAGGAGGATGGCCGACTCCTTGGGGTCTCGCGAGTCGAGACGGCTCGGCCGGGGGCGGTCCATCTTCGTCCACTCGGCGAGAGCCAGACGACGGAGGAGCGCTTCCGCGAAGGGCGACTTGAGGCCGCTCTTCCGCACATCCTTGAGCAGGTCTTTGGCGAGCCCCACCGCCTTCGGCGTGTCGCCGCAAAGGTCCGTGGCGCACGTGTAGGCCAGGGCCTCGACGAGCGAAGCCCGGGCCATTCTCGGCGCGGGTAGCGTCGAGCTTGCGGGGCCCCGGGTCGGGGGCTCAAATGCGAGATTGGTCAACGACGCTTGTCTCAAGCGAGAATACGTCTTTGCGGGCCGGGATTGTTCCGCCTCTTCACCTCCTAGAAACCAACTCGATGGCCCCGCGGATCAGAACCTAAACCGAAACCATGAAGAGCGCATTCCGACTCGGCCTGGGCGTGGTCCTCGCGGTATTTCTGCTTTGGCTTGCGACCCGCGGCGTGAATTCGGCGGAACTCCTCGCGGCCATGGCCCATGCGAAGCCTCTGCCCCTCGTCCTCGTGGTGGGACTCACCGTGGGGATGTACGGGATCCGGGCGATGCGATGGCGGTTGCTCCTGCCCGCGCTCAAGGACGCGCCGGTCTTCGATCTGTTTGGCATCACCAACATCGGCTTCATGGCCGGTCTCGTCATCCCGCGCGCCGGCGAGGTTCTCAGACCCTATCTGGCGTCGCGGCGCTACGGGGTCGGGGTGAGTGCCGGGTTCGCGTCGATCGTTCTCGAACGCCTGATGGATCTCATCACCGTGCTCTTCCTTCTCTCGCTCTACATGTTCGTCCTGCCTCGCCCGGCGGCCGAACGGGACGATGCGCTCATGACCACGCTGCGGGCGGGCGCAGGCCTGGTCTTCCTGACCGCCCTTTTGGGCATGGCCTTTCTCGCGGCCCTGCGCGTCGAGGGCGGTCCCGCTCGCCGATTCCTCGACTGGACGCTCGGCATCCTCCCGAGCGGCCTCGGGGTCAAGGTGCGCGGTCTTGTGTCGTCCTTCATTTCCGGCCTCGATGTATTCGGCTCGTCGCCCGCCCAGTGGGCCCGGCTTATCGGCGAATCGCTGCTCCTGTGGGTCTCCATCGGTTTCATCATCCACATGAACTCGATCGCTTTCGGGTTCGACATTCCCTTCCAGTCCGCGTTCCTCATCATCGCTTTTCTCACCGTGGGCGTCGCGATCCCCACCCCCGGGATGGTCGGCGGCTTTCACGCCTCGTACACCCTCGCCCTCACGGCCATCTATGGCGTCGACCAGGGGAAGGCAGTGGCCGCAGGTCTTGTGCTCCATGCCCTCCAGAATCTTCCGGTGCTGGTTCTGGGGCTCGCCTTCCTCGGCCGAGAGGGCCTGTCCCTCGCGACCGTGCGGCAGATCACCCGAGCGCAGCCCAGGTAAGCGTTTCCGGAGCCCTGCTAAGTCCTGATACGATAAGGGTATGCGGTGCCCCTTCTGCGAAAGTGTTGAAGACAAGGTCGTCGATTCGCGGGAAAGCAAGGAAGGCGATGCGATTCGCCGCCGCCGCGAGTGCCTTAAATGCGGGAAGCGGTTTACCTCGTATGAGCGCATCGATCAGGTTCCACATCTTGTGGTCAAGAAGGACGGAAGGCGCGAACGCTTCGATCGCAACAAGGTAATCGGCGGTCTGATGCGGGCCTGCGAGAAGCGCAACGTCTCCATCAACGCTATCGAAGAGATGGCGGCAAAAGTCGAGCAGATGGTCCAGGAGAGCCCCGACCGAGAAGTGCCCACCGAGAAGATCGGTGAGTATTTGATGGAGCGTCTGCGCCAGGTCGACAAGGTCGCCTTCGTGCGCTTCGCCTCGGTCTATCGCGACTTCAAGGACGCGTCCCAGTTCATGTCGACGCTCAAGAACCTGCTGGACAATTAGACCGGCCCGTCGCGAGGCCCCTACCAGCGGTGATAGGCGGGGTGACCCGGCTTCACCGCCACGAAGGTGCCCCGGCACGTTGACGTGAGCACGCCGTCGACTTCGATAGTGGCTTCGACCGTCGCGCGGTCATCGGTGGACTCCACGACCTTCGCCTTCACGATCACCGGCCCCTTCGAGGGCGTCGGCCGCTTGAGCTTCACGTGGAAATCGGCGGTGACGGTGGGCGGCAGATCGTTGGTGCCCGCTTTCTTCATCAGGTGGTACGCCGCCGCCCAGTTGCTGTGGCAGTCGAACAGGCACCCCACGATGCCTCCGTTCACGACTCCTTCCCACGCCTCGTGATGGGGCTCGGGCAGGAAGCTCGCGACGATGTGGTCCCCCTCGACGAAGCTCTTGATCCGAAGTCCCTTGGGGTTCGCGGGCCCGCAGCCAAAGCACTTGTTCTGCGGAGCGTAGATGTCCTGGAGCGCTTGAGTCATGGCCCGCGAAGATAGCACCGGCCTCGCCGTTGGCGTTGGTAGTGGTGGGAGGGGGTTGCTTCGTCGCGACACCAACGGAATGGCTCCTCGCAATGACGTGAGGGGGGTGCAGACGGACAGCACGGGGTTGGTAGCTGGGACCGCGCCGAGTGTGGTACTGCGAACGTGCGCGCCAC
>JANMVV010000022.1:0-5139 GCA_031392925.1 Vicinamibacteria bacterium | reverse complement strand
GGCGAGACCGCCGAACGACTGGGTGGAGATGCCGACGCGCCCATAGCAGACCGCCGCGGGTGAGGACGCGAACTCGCGCGCTTCCTTTCGGATCGCGTCCGCGTTCACGCCCACGACATCGGCCACGACCTCCGGACTCCAGTCCCTTACGATTCGCGCCAGGTCATCGATACCGTCGGTGAACGCGGTGAGCGGCCCGGGGCTCGTGAGCTTCTCTTCGAAGAGAGTGTGGATCAGAGCGAGGAGGAAGAGCGCATCGGTCTCGGGCCGGATCGCGAGATGGACATCGGCATACGCCGCGGTCTCGGTGCGCCGGGGATCCACCAGGATCACGCGGCCGCCGCGCGCGCGAAGGTCGCTGAGCCGCTTCCTCATCCCCGGTGCGGTCATGAGGCTCCCGTTCGAGGCCAGAGGATTGGCGCCCAGGATGAGGAAGTGCTGAGTACGATCGATGTCCGGCACCGGCATCAGAAGCTGGTGTCCATACATGAGGAGCCCGGCGAGCATCTGGGGGAGCTGATCCACCGAGGTCGCGGAGAAGTTGCTGTGCGAGCCGAGGGTCCGCGCGAAGAGCTGGCCGAAGATCAAGGCGCCGTGGTTGTGGACGACCGGATTGCCCTGGTACATCGCCACCGCGGATCGGCCGTGGGCGCGCTGGATCTCATGAAGGCGTGTCGCGCCCTCGTCAATGGCGGCGTCCCAGGAGATCTCCTCGAAATCCTTCCCGCGCCGGCGCAGCGGACGCTTTAGCCAGTCGGGATCGTGATGGAGATCCTGCAGAGCCACCGCCTTCGGGCAAAGGTGCCCGCGACTCAGGGGATCGTTCTCGTCGCCGCGGATCTTCTCAATGGAACCATCGCGCGTCTCGATCACCAGACCGCACATCGCCTCGCAGAGGTGACAGGTGCGATGATGGAGAGTCGGGTTCACACCGCCATTCTGACCCAAAAGGGGATTCTCCCGGACCTTTTCAGGAAGCCCCCGCGGTGTGATCCAATTTCACGAGAGAAGGGACGCTCACTATGAAATCGCTTCGAAACCGCCTGGCCGTGGCCGGGGCATTCCTCGCCTTCGGGTCGCTCGGCGCCCTCGCGGACACCCTGATTCTTCGCAGCGGACGCTCGTTCACTGGGGACCTTGTCTCTGTCCGCGACGGCCGCATGGACTTCCGGACCAGCCAGGGACGTCTCGAGACCTTCAACCTCGAGGAGGTCGACCGCGTCGAGTTCTCGGGCCGCACTCGCGACGGCTCCCAGAGCGATCGCGACATCCGGCCCCCCGGCAACGAGCGGCCCTCGGGACTGCGCGAGCGCGAGGTCGATGTCTCGGGCAGCGTCGCCTGGACGCGCACCAATGTCGAGCTCAAAGACGGGCAGGAACTGTGGTTCGACTCCCGTGGCGAAGTCCGCTGGGGACCCGGCCGGAAGGACGGCCCGGGCGGAGAGACCGGCTCGCCCCGCAATCCCGCGCGGCCCATTCCGAGCCGCCCCGGGGCCTCGCTCATCGGCAGGCTCGGCGAATCCGGCGATCCTTTCTTCATCGGCAACGAACGCGGCCCGATCCGCGTGCGCGGACGCGGGACGCTCTTCCTCGGGATCAATGACGACTATCTGCAGGACAACAGCGGCGGCTTCCGCGTGATCGTGTACTACTGATGTCACTGACCGCCGCACAGAAAGACGAACTCCTCCGCCTGGTCCATTCCGGTCAGAAGATCATCGCGGTCAAGCGTTACCGGGAAATCACCGGCGTCGGGTTGCAAGAGGCCATGTACGCGGTGACGCGGCTGGTCGACGTGCAGGCGAGCGGGGGAGGAACGCGAACCGAGGCTAAGGCTTCGACCTCTTCGGCTCCCGTCCTCGATCCGAAGAAGCTGAAGGAGGCCGAGGCGGCGGCGATGGACGCGCTCCGCGCGGGCAACGTGATCGAGGCGACGAAGCGTTACCGCCAGCACACCAGTCTCGGGCTCAAGGAGGCAAAAGAGGCGGTCGACGTCCTGGGCGTCGTCCATCGTTCGAACGGACGCCTCAACCCGAAGCTCGCCCGTGCCGTGATGGAAAAGGTCTTCGCCGGAAAGAAGGATGAGGCTCTGACCCTGGTCATGAGCAACGCGGGCTACGACGACACCGAGGCTCGGGCGCTCATCAAGAACATCGGGAACCTGCGCCTCTCCGCCTCCTCCTGCGCGGGCGGGTGCCTGCGGCTGATCATCGGCGGCGCGTTGCTCGCGGCCCTCGCCTGGTATGGCCTGAGGCAGCTCGGCCTGCTCTAACCGTTCGCCACCCTGACCTGCTCAGCCGCAGGTCTTGATGTCCAGTCAGATGTCGAAATCGTAGAGCCAGCGCAGCGTGCGCAGGGTCGCGGAGAGCGGCGTGATCCGGACCGCGAAGTTGCGAAGGGCGCGGGCCGCGGCGTTCTCGAGCTGGCCGACGCGGCCGAAGCGGCGGGCTTCGCGGACCACTCGCGCGGTGCGGGCGAGACGGCGCGACTGGTAGTCCTTGAACGCAGCCGCCACCTCCTCGGTCGCGGAGAGGCACAGGTCGAGCACCACCGCGTCCTCGATGGCCTGGCCGCCACCCTGGCCCAGGTTCGGGGTCATGGGGTGCGCGGCGTCGCCCAGCAAGGTCATGCGGCCCTCGCTCCAGTGTCCGATGGGATCGCGATCGGAAATGTCGGTGCGAAGGATGGCGTCGTCGGGCGTACTCTCGATGGCCGCGCGGATCGGCTCATGCCAGCCCCCGAATCGCGCGAGCAGCTCGGCCTTGCCCTTGTCCTGGCCACCCGCGGGCACATTCGCGGTCGCGAACCAGTACAGCCGATCGCCGTCGATGGCCACCAGCCCGAAGCGCGCTCCCTCTCCCCAGCTCTCGCTCATATGACCCGAAGGCCAGAGTGAGCCACGATCGGTAACGCCGCGCCAGCTCGTGTAACCCGAATACGCGGGTTCGCGGTCGTTCACGATCTCGCGACGCACCGCGGAGCGCAGGCCGTCCGCGCCCACCAGACCCGAGCCCTGGATTCGTTCGCCGGTCTCGAGTTCGACGAAGGCACCTGCGGGGCTTTCGCCGCATGAGCGTACGGCGGCGTTCAAGCGGATCGACCGCGGTTCGATCAGATCGAGGAGGGCCGCGTGCAGCGTGGCCCGGTGAAAGCCGACAACGCCCGCGGAGAAGGCGGTGAGAAAGCTCGCCGCCTCGACCGAGGAGAGAACGCGACCGCCATCGTCGCGGATCTGCATCCTTTGCATGGCGGAGCCCCGGCTCACCACCTCCTGATCGATCCCTCCGATGCGAAGGGCCTTGACCGCGTTCGGCTGCAGCACCAGCCCCGCGCCCAGAGGAGCGAATCGGGGCGCGCGCTCCAGCACCAGACACTCCCGCCCACGACGCTTCAGAAGCGCGGCCAGCGTGAGGCCTCCGATCCCTCCACCGACGATGAGGATCGGGGAATTCAAGTCGACGCCTCCGGCCCGCGGCGCGGCACGCGCGCGACGATGATGCGGAAGGCCAGGGTCGCGGGAGCGGGAACGTCGTTCACGCTCGGATTCTCGCAAACCCCACCGATCTCGTGTCTCTACTCCCCGACGTGGCCCGAGATGTCGGTCATGAACATCCTGAGGTCGTCGGGCAGGGCCCTGGCCGCGCGGTAGATGGACGCGGAGTCGAAGTCATCGAAGGCATGCACGAAAGCGTCACGGAAGTTCGCGCCCTTCTCCAGCCGCTCCCCGAGCGCGTCGGAGATGCGCCCCGCGTGGGCGAGCCGGGCCATCGCGTCGTCGTAGCTCGCCGGAGCCTGGAGACCGAAGTGGATGCAGCAAAAGACCGCGAGGTCGAGGACTATCTGAATTCCCAAGAGGAGATGGAGCGACACCACGTCCGCCGCATCGGTGCCGCGCCTGAAGGCCAGCGGATCCGTGGGGAGCGCGTCCTTGATACGAGCGAGATGGGTCTCGAGCACGCGAGATCGCTCTGCCATCAGCTCGGGATCGACCGCCTTCATCTCGACCCTGAAGGAGGCGAGGGCGTCTCGAGCCGGTCGTAGACCGCGTTCAGCACCGGAGCGAGTTCGCACCAGTTGTGGATCGTACGCTCCCTGAATTCGGCGAATGCGTTGGGCGTGCGCTCGAACACCAGGGCGCCCTCGCGGGCCGCGCGAAACGCCGTGGTCGGCGAACGCAGAAGATTCGCGACCGCGATGATCTCCAGATCGAGCACGGAGGCCGCGAGCTGCTGGAACGTACGCGCATCGAACCCGGCATCGGCGACATAACCAATCTCGAAATCGGCTCGTCCCCCCGCGTCGCCGCGGGAGGATGAGCCGAGGAAGACGAGCAGGCGCAGGGTCGGCTCCGCGGCCGCGTAAACCGCCAGGCTCTCGCGAACGTTGCCCGTGGGTTGTTGATCGCTCATCGCCAGCCGTGTCTTACGGCCGTGCTGCGACGGTGCCGGGAACCAAGATGATCTCAGGCCTGGAACATGGTTTTGACCACGAACCACACGTTCGCGGGACGCTCGGCCAGGCGGCGCATGTACCAGGGGAACCAGTACTCGCCGTAGCTGATAAGCACGAAGACCTTGTGCCCGGCCTCGATGAGACGCTTCTGCTCTTCATTGCGAATCCCGTAGAGCATGTGGAACTCGTACTGGTCCCTGGTCAGATGGGCAGCCTCAGCGGCCTTGGCGAGGCGGGCATGCAGGACCGAGTCATGGGTGCCGAAGACCGCTCTGGCGCCTTTGCCCACACCGTCTTCTTTCATCAGGCGGACGCCGAGGTTGAAGAAGTTCTCGTCGACATCGCTCTTCTTCGGGAACGCGACCGATTCCGGTTCGAGATACGCCCCCTTGACCAGGCGGATGATGGGCTTGAGCGGCAGGAGTGACTCCATGTCCTTCATGGTGCGATAGAGGTAGGCCTGCAGAGCGAGGCCCACGTTCGGGAATTTCGCCTTCGCCCGTCGATAGATGTCGATAGTCACGTCGGTGTACTTCGAACTCTCGATGTCGATCCACAGGACGTTGTTGGTCTTGAGCGCGTCCGTGCAGAGCCGATCCAGGTGAGAGTTGCACAGGGCCAGCCCGTCGGGCAGATCCAGACCGAGCTGCGTCGGCTTGACCGAAATCTCGGCGCGGAGCTTGCTCG
>JANMVV010000106.1:0-1513 GCA_031392925.1 Vicinamibacteria bacterium | reverse complement strand
AGGATTGGGTGGGTTCTTCGACCTCGCGAAACATGTCGACCTCGTCACACCGGACGAAGACATGGGACAGACGCTTGGATTCTATGGCGTCAAACCAGGCCCTTATCTCGTATTGCCGCTGCTCCCGCCCTTCACCGTTCGTGATTTTTTGGGATATGTCGGCGACGTGTTTCTCAATCCGATCAACTGGCTTGTCGTGCCGATCATTGAGGTCAACAACGTGCCCTCTGTCATTGCCCACAAGAACCGTATGACGTCGAGCATTATCCAGACTGGGTCCCGCGTGGGAGAGATCGTCAATGAACGGTCGCGGAATCTCGAAAAGTACCAGGGAGTCGAGGAAGCGACGTTGGATCTCTATACTGCCGTGCGCAACGCCTATCTGCAGACGCGAGCGAAGGCGATTCGGGAATAGGACAAACGCTGTCTGTTCTATCCGGTTTGAACCGAACAACGAGATAGACCAGATAGACTAGATAATCCAGACAGACGTTTTTATTGGATGATACCCAGTTCCCGACCGACTGTGGCGAAGGCGGTGCTGGCTCGCTCTAGCTGTTCGTGCGTGTGGGCTGCCGACATCTGCACACGAATCCGTGCCTGACCTTCCGGCACAACCGGGTAACTGAACCCCACGACATAGATCCCTTCCTCCAACAGCCGCTCTGCCATCCTGGTGGCGAGTGAGGCGTCACCCAGCATGACTGGGATAATGGGATGCTCGCCGGGAATGAGTCGGAATCCAAGCGCGGTGAGTTGCGCGCGGAAGAAGGCCGCGTTCTCGCGCAGCCTGGCCCGTAACTGGTCGCCTTGGGCCACGAGGATTACGGCCCGTCGAGCCGCTGCGGCGATGACCGGAGGCAGGGAATTCGAAAACAGGTAGGGTCGCGACCGCTGCCGCAACAGCTCGACGATTTCCTTTCGTCCGGACGTAAACCCGCCTGCCGCGCCGCCCAATGTCTTTCCCAGCGTGCTGGTGACTATCTCGATCCGGTCCGCGACGCCGAAATGGTCCGGCGTGCCGCGCCCGTTGCGCCCGAGCACACCGGTCGCGTGACTGTCGTCCACGATCACGGCTGCATCATACCGATCCGCCAGCTCGACGATCCGATCGAGCTTCGCGAGATCGCCATCCATGGAGAAAACCCCGTCCGTCGCGATCAGGCGAAGGCGATAGGATGTCGCGTCGCGCAGTTTGGCTTCCAGGTCCGCCATATCGGAATGCGCGTAGCGGAGCCTGGTGGCCTTGCAGAGTCGGATGCCATCGATCAGGCTGGCGTGGTTCAAGGCGTCGCTGATGACGGCGTCTTGTTCGCCGAGCAGCACTTCAAATAGTCCGCCGTTGGCGTCGAAGCAGGAGCTATAGAGGATGGTGTCCTCGGTGCCCAGGAAGGTGCTGAGCGCCTGTTCGAGTTGTGCGTGGAGATCCTGCGTGCCGCAGATGAACCGGACGGAGGCCATCCCGTAGCCATGCTCTTGCAGTCCGGCGGCGGCAGCCTGTCTGATGTCAGGG
>JANMVV010000214.1:0-2988 GCA_031392925.1 Vicinamibacteria bacterium | reverse complement strand
GGGAATCTGGCCGCGGCGGTCGGCCCCTCGCGCCCGCGGCCGACGCGCCTTGCGTGCCTGCCGCAACGCCGCCAACAGTTCACTGCGCAGGGTACCACGGGGCAACACGTACAGACCCACATAGATGGTTTCGGTCGAGAGCTGTTTCCGCATGTCGCCAGGATACGCGCGGCGGAGGCGTCCGGCAATCTGTTCGGGCGAGCAGCCCTGGGCCAGGTGGGTCCTGACATACTGCCACAGCCACGGGTCGAGGAGTTTGCGTGGCCGCCGCGGGTGACGGGCTCGGGCGACCGCCAAGGTCTGGGCCGTGCAGGCACGATCGGGGTGGCCTCGCGTCGTGGTGCGGGCCAACTCGCGACTCACGGTGCTGGGGGCTCGCCCCAACACCCTCGCCATCATCCGCAACGACTGCCCCTGGGCCAATCCCCGGCTCAAGGTCTCACGGTCTTCCGCACTCAAGTGTGTGTCGTATTGTTTTGACATGGCAACATCGTAGCCCATCCGGGCCGGTAGTGTTGCACTTGGAGTTAGAACTCAAGCCTTATTAAATCTCTTTCTCACCAGACAGCGTTGAGCGACATCCCATCAGACTGACGGCCCCGAGGAGCCTGAGTCCAATCCCCGTCACATTCCCATCCTGCTTCCACTGGCTGGTGATTCCCCACGCCCATCACTGCGCCAAGAGCAGTTCGCTTCCAAGTTACTCTATCCGCGTATTACCCTAACTACTCCTTCGTCCGACAGCTTGAAAGAGCTGAGCACGCTCCTCTCCAGTGAGCGGTTTCCACTGTCCGGGAACTAATCCATCAAGCGTCATATGCATGATCCGAATACGATGCAACGTGAGCACCCGATACCCCAGGACTTGGCACATGCGCCGAATCTGTCGATTGCGTCCTTCGGTGAGGATGATGCGGAACCGTGCGGGACCGAGTCGTTCAATCCGGCAGGGATTGGTCGGACGCTCGAGAATGACGACCCCTTGAGCCATGCGGTCGATGAACGCCTGATCAAATGGATGATCGACTGATACCTCGTATTCCCGTTCATGCCCGTGCTCGGTTCGTAGAATCTCGTTCACTATGTCCCCGTCGTTCGTGAGAAGAATGAGGCCGGAGGAGTCCTTGTCGAGTCGACCGATCGGAAAGATCCGTTCCGGATGGCCGATCTCCGCGATGATGTTACGGGGCACATGCGACTCACTGGTCGTCGTCACACCCACCGGCTTGTAATACTTGATATAAAGCGAGGCGGTCCCCCAGGGAATCACCTGTCCATCTCGCGCGATGACGTCGTCAGGACCGACCTGATCTCCCAAGCAGGCCACCCGCTGATTGATGGTCACGCGACCGGATTCAATCAGGCGGTCGGCCTCTCGCCGAGAACAGATGCCGTGGTGTGTAAAAAACTTATTGATGCGAAGCTGGTCGGTCACAGGTGGGTATGCCGTTTCAGTGGACGCGACGGCCCGCGTTGATCCGTCCCAGCATACGGTAGATCAAGCGGGCGATACAAAACTGGGGAGCGACAAACCCTTCAATCGGGGCCATCTCGCTGATATCCATCCCGAGGATACCCGGTCCATTGGCCAAGGCCGTCACGAGGTTCACCGTGTCGTACCACCCCAACCCACCGGGCTCTGGAGTGCCGAGCGCAGGAACCAGCGAGGCATCAAGCCCGTCACAATCGAAGGTCAGGTAGACCGGCCCACGACAGGTCTTCACGACATCGGGAACCCAGCGGGAGGCCTTACCTTCGTAGGGGCCGGACGGGTCAAGAATCTCGGCGGCAAAGAATGTGGCAATTCGATCGGTACTCTTAATGCGATCGATTTCCTCGGGAGAAATGGAACGAATGCCGACTTGGACCAACGGTAACCCGTCATCGACCACGCGGGCCATCACGCTGGCATGGCTATACGGGTTCCCCTGGTAAGCCTTCCGCAAGTCGCCATGCGCATCGATTTGCACTACACACAGATCAGGATAACGGCGGGCATGGGCTCGGATGGCCCCAAGTGCGCCAGTATGCTCCCCAGTCAAAGTGACAACAAACCTCCCGGCTCCGACGTGGGGGGTAACAAATGCGTCGATTGCATCCACCGCCTGCCGATCAACTTTGCCGTCAAGATCTAGCGCACGAATGGTGGCAACCCCGCCCCACTCTCGATAGGGCTCACACCGGAGTATTTCGTCATATAACTCGACTTGTTGAGATGCCTCGATGATGGCTGACGGGCCTCGATCGGAACCCAGTACATAGCTGGAGGTATGTTCATAGGGCGCCGGCAGGACGTAGACGCCCGCTTGATCTGGATGGCACCAGGGCTCTTCGAGCCCGAGAAAGTTATGGTCGATACCTTCCCATCCGGCGGGAAGAGTCATGGGCGTTCACTCACTCGACAGGTCTACCGACGCCGTTTTGGAATATTTTCTTCTGGAATGAATACGGCCAATGCGATCACCGTCGTCCAGCGATTGGGCTTCCCGACAGCGGACTGGGTGATATTTTGGGTCCGAACGATCTTACCGGCCATTTTAAAGACCTGTTCCCGCTCTTTCCACGCGATGTCCGGATCGAATTCGACACCGAGCGTTGTGGCCAACATCTGTGCCGCCAAATCTTCCGTATACTCACCCGTCTCTTCATCGGTTTCGCCGTGCGCATGGTGTTCTGACAAATATCCGTAGGTTCGACGATCCGTCGGGACGGCTAGTCCAATCGACGCGGAGGCTAGGCGATTACGTTCATTCGTTTCCGACCGCGCCATAACGCAGAATGTGAGCTCACCAGGGTTCAATAACTTCTCGCCACGCGCACGCGGAATAATCTTGCAATTCGGCGGAAGAATCGATGACACCGTGACAAGGTTGCAATAAGCGACGCCGGCGCTACGCAAGGCTTGCTCGAAGGAAGCCAGCTTTTCTTTGTGGACTCCGACGCCTCGCGTCAGAAACATCTGCGTAGGTACCATCGTTTCTTCTCCTT
>JANMVV010000210.1:0-2794 GCA_031392925.1 Vicinamibacteria bacterium | reverse complement strand
CGGGTGCACGTAGATCCTGCTCACCGCCTGGTGAGAATCCTCCTCGATGAGTGTGTGCCGTGGCCACTCCGCCTTGTCCTGGTCGGACATGAATGCAACACCCCCAGTCGCATGCGATAGGCGGGCATGGCGAACGGAGACCTCGTTCGACTCCTTACCTATTGTCGCTCGAAGGTTCGGACAAGATCGTTCTCGGGCCCTTTCTGCCTAGAGTGGCAGCTGATGCACGCGCCCCCGCGGCCAGAGGTGGAATAGAGAACGGAGCCGTTGGTTCGAAACTCCGCCCACACCCAACCAGCGCCGGACAGCGGGCCCCCCTCGTCCTTCCTCATCACGGCGTAGACGCCCTGGCCCACCAGTTCCTTGAAAATCACTGAGCCGTTTGGGAAGCGCCTTCCGGGCGGGAGTTTGCCGTTCTCGAGGACGCGCATCGCGGTCGCGTTCAGTGTGACCCGGGCGCGAGGGTGCGCGTCGGCGCCATCCAGCCTCCCGCTTGAAATCTCGTCGACCCCCGGGAAGGGTCGGTAGCTGTCGAATGGGTCGACCCTCGTCAGCAATTGCCACAGGGACTGATCGTCGACTACGTCGGCGGTTGGTGCCAGAGGGGTCGGCGTGGGCGCGGGCGTGGCGGTCGGTGCGGGCGACGGCGTCGGTGGAGGCGTCGGAGCGACCTGCCCTGAGGCCGACGTCGGGCTGCCGCTCGTCCCATTGCATCCCGCGCAAATGAACAGCATCGCGATGGGAATGATGGAACGAGGCAAAGAGGTGAGCGGTGACATTGGGGCCTTTCTCTGAACCTTCGATGCCCCGGCGGGGGCCGGGGTTTCCGTCCCCGCGAGGAGAGTCATCTTAGAGTGATCGAGGTCACGCATCGAACGCGCTCGGGAAGAGCGGAATCTGGTTGGGTGCGAACGTCCGCTACGATTCAGGGCTCGTCACCAACGCCGACCCAGACGCGCTGACCAATGATCGCGACAATGCGTTCGCCGCGCCTTTTGTCGTGGCTCATAGTGGCGGAGATCTCGATCCGAATCGGATCAAGGCGCGCACCATCGCCAACTTCTCAGTGGGCCTCGACCGTGTAGGGCGCGGTGTCCCGGTGTCAATCCAGGCCGACTTGCTGAACGCCTTCGATACGGCGGGCATCTACAACATCCTCTCGGTCTTCGGCGGAACGCATGTGATACCGCCGCGCACGCTGTCGGTGCGGCTGAAGTACAGCTTTGGGCGAGGGCGCAGCCAGCAGCTCCAGGCGGGAACGGCAAGGCGGGGATGGCCTTGTCTTCGGTGACTTCCACGTTGGCGGCCACGATGATGCTGCCGCCGAACGGATCGCGGACATCGTGGACGCTGACCCGGCCGATGATGCGATCGCGCCACCCGCATCAGTTGGAGCCGTTTTCTAGGATTCGGTCGTTCTTAGTGCCATGAGCAAAGCTGAACTTCTCGCTGCGAAGGTGGGAAAGCGCGCCTGGGAAGACGCCGTACTCAGCCTTGATCTGATCGCGTAGGGCCTCCACCTGAGCGAAGAACGGATCCTCGGGCGTCTCGCTGTACGCACGGCCGCCCAGAGCCTCAACGAAGTCCTCCACTTTGCGCTGGAGCGGAGTTGGAAGGGCCTGAATCTTCTGGAGGAGTTCTGCGGTGCTCATGGTGTTGGGGAAAGGCTTACGACCACGCGGTCGTCGAGTGGCGCTCCGATCTCGATCATGACCAGATCAATTGTTGCGACCGCCTTGCAACGATCGCATCATCGGGGTGGATCTTCGCAAACCTCATCATCGGGGTGGTGTTCACGCGGCAGCATCGAGCAAGGCTTTTGGATTCCGCTCCGCCACCATGAGCAGGGTTCTTGCCGGTCCGGATGGAGCTCGTCGCCCCTGTTCCCAGTCCTGAAGCGTCCGCACAGAAACCCCCATCAGCTTCGCGAACTGCGACTGTGACAGACCGATCCGCTCTCGGATCCCCGAGACTGATGGAAGAGTCGACACCCGGCCGCTCTTGCCCGATTTGATCTGACGGATTCCCTGAAGGATCTCCGCTCCGAGATCGCGCTTCTTGGTCATTTCTCAACTTCCTCCCTGATCTTCCGCAACACGTTGGCGGGGATGATCCCGGCCTCGTTCTTGGCGTAGATCGTCAGCAGCCAGATAAGCTCCCTGGCAACACGGGCCAGGTAAACCACTCGAACTCCGCCTCGTTTGCCTCGGCCCTTCACTGCCCAGCGGATCTTCCTGACGCCTCCGGTGCCTGGCACGACATCGCCAGAGTCCGGCCACGTCGCAAGATGACGCTGCAGGTTCGAATACTCCTCCTCGCTCAGGTAGTTGTAGACGCTGCATTCCCACGAGGAGGCGGCATTGGTTCCCAGGTCCGCCGGGCCAGCGCTCCACCAGATCGTCAGTCGCCTTCCACCCGCGAAGGTTGAAGTAGCCGACAGAGAAGTCCGAGCGCTCAGCCACATCCAAAGTCGACCGAAGCGCAGGCAGCAGTTCAAGGTCGATATTGTCGAAGATCCTTGGCATCTAGAGCGCTCCACCCCGCCACACGCGGTCCTTGACGTAGATCCTAAGCGGTAACTGCACTGATTTGAAGCCTCGTGGGTGCAGAGAAGGTGCGGCGCGAAGGCGCCCTTCGACGTTGAAGGTCCGCTGTCTTCGGGCCGGAGCGCCGAGGTCCCCCTGCTCCGCGAGCTAGTGAATGCACTTGGCCTTCGCGAGTACGGTTCCGAGGAGCCGCTTTGCCTCCGCGTGACCTTGATCGGCGGCCTTCTGGAGCCACTCCGCTGCCAGGG
>JANMVV010000044.1:0-13494 GCA_031392925.1 Vicinamibacteria bacterium | reverse complement strand
GGGAACCAATGAACCGCTCGTTGCGTCTTATCTGGCACAGGCGTTTTCCATTTGTTCCAATAGAGGACAGTCCCATGCTTGAGACGAATCCAGGTTTTCTCTTCCCCGATCGCCGTCCTCTCAAGGAGATGGTCGAAGACTATGAGCGGAAGATCGTTCTGATGGCCCTGGAGCTCTCCCACTGGAATCAGCGCCGGGCCGCGTCCTCGTTGGGCCTGCTGCCCTCCACGCTGTCCGAGAAGATGAAGCGCTTCGGTCTGCGGCGGGTGAAGGAAGACGCGGCGGAGCCGGGCTCTCCGGGCGCCGCGGCCTAGATCCCCGCCCCGAATTCGGGCGCCTCGCGGCCCGTGAAGTGTCCGCGGTGTCCGTTTGCGAACACGGCAATGCGATGATCCGGCTCGGAGGCCCTTGAGACCGATGACCGATCGCCGAGACTTTCTTGCCCGCACCGGAGCCGCCGCCCTGGCGGCTCTTGCTTCAACTGCATCCCCGGTGGCGGCCCAGCCGAAGGGCGCCGTGGTCAAGCCGCCGCGACTCAAGCCCGGCGACACCCTTGGGTTGATCCATCCATCTTCAGCCACTTTTCAGAAGATGGACCTCGAGATCGCGATCGACAATCTCAAGGCGCTCGGATTCAATGTGAAGGCCGGCGCCCACGCGCTGGACCGCTACGGCTACCTCGCGGGGAAGGATGTGGACCGCGCTGCCGACATCAATTCCCTCTTCGCCGACCGGGAAGTTCAGGGGATCTGCGCGGTGCGCGGCGGCTGGGGCGCCGCCCGACTTCTCCCCTATCTCAACTTCGATGTCATCGCGAAGAATCCCAAGGTCCTCTTTGGCTTCTCCGATATTACCGCGCTTCACATGGCCATTCCCGCGAAGACCGGTCTTGTGACCTTTCACGCACCCACGGGTTTCTCGGCCTGGACCGAACTCTCGGCGAGTTGGTTCAAGCGCGTCACCATGGATGGCGAAACCGCGACCTACGTCAACGAGCCTGACTTCAAGAATCGAATCGCGGCCGTGGGCTTCCGCACCCAGACCATGACTCCGGGGAAGGCCGAAGGACGGCTCGTCGGCGGGAATCTCACCGTCCTCGCGCACCTGGTGGGCACGCCATACCTGCCGGACTTCGCGGGGAAGATCCTGTTCCTTGAAGACGTGCACGAGGGCATCTATCGGATAGACCGGATGCTCACCCATCTGAAGCTCGCCGGCCTTCTCTCGAAGATCAAGGGTTTCATCTGGGGTCAGTGCTCGGAGTGTGAGCCCGACAGCAGCGGCTACGGCTCACTCACCATCGAAGAGGTGCTCGATGATCACATCAAGCCGCTCGGCGTGCCGACCTATCGCGGCGCCATGATCGGCCATGTGGAAAAGCAGTTCACCGTTCCCGAGGGGATCCTCGCGGAAATGGACGCCGATGCCGGCACCTTCCGCCTGCTGGAGAGTGCGGTCGCATGAATCCACAGCCCTGGGCGAACCCCTGCTATCGGAGGGATTTCTCGAGCTGAGAGCAGTTCCTCGACGAGATGCCCCCGAGCGAGTCGACGGTTTCCCCCCCCTGCCCGCCGAGGCGCGCGCGGGGCGGCCGGGGATCGTCTCATCGGAGCGAAGGCTCGAAATCCCGGGCGAGGAGGCTCGCCATGAGGCGATTGCCGTCGGGAGACATGTGCAGTGAGTCGATGAAGTAGGCCGCGTTCCCGGTGGCGGCGATCTCCTTGCTGGAGCTGCTCAAAATCCCCACCTCATGGAGCGGCACGGACAGGCGTTGCGCGACCGCGGCCAGGGTGTCCGAGTACTCGGTGTGACCCGGCTCCTTTCCCGCGATCAGACGGCTGGGAAGGGCGATGAAGTGGGGTCGCGCTCCGGCGGCCCGGGCCTCGTTCACGAAGATCTCAAGGTTCGCCGCGTAGTCCCGGAGCGGCACCCTTACCGTGGGTCGCGATAGTTTCCCGTCCATGCTTTCGAGGCCGCGACGCAACCATGTCGCCTTCATCAGTCGATAGATCGCCAGATGCTTGAGCGTCTCGTCGGCAGTCCCGGCCGCGGACCTGAGTCGTGCGCCAAATTCCACGTCCGTGATCGGGCGCCTGGTGAGATCGTTCCATCCGATCAGGAGTGTCACCTCGTCGAGGTGCTGACGCTGCAGTTGTCGTCTCAACCAGCGCACCGCCTGGTAACTCGTGTAGCCCGTGACCCCGGCATTGCGGACCTCGATTCCGCGGGGTTCGAGCAGATCGGAGAGAGCCGCCGGATACGTCTCCTCGTTGCTCACGCCGAAGCCGAAGGTGACCGAATCTCCAAAACAAAGGATCCGTCTGGGGGCGCGGCCGCGGTCGGCTCGGTTTTCCCGGAGCCCGTCCGCGCCGATGGTCACGAGTCCGTCCCACATCGGTCCGGAGAAACCGGGTGTGGGCTTCCAGAAGACCTCCGGGTCGGGTTCCATGAACGGCAGTTCGATATCGGTGTCGATACTGCGCACCAGAAACCGCGGGAGTTCCCGTAGGCCGGGCTGGGTCAGCCTCGCCGCCGCCTCGATCAGGCCGAGGCCGATGGCCGTGAGCAGGACTGAGTAAAGTACCGTCTTTCTCGTCGAGAACTGGATCTCGCCCAACGGGGCACGCGATGACACACTTCAGCATAACCGGGTCCCCGGCGCCATTTTCCCGGTGACGGAAGCCCCGACGAACTCAGATCGACGAGGTTCCAGGCGGGATGCGCTGGCGGCGTTCGCGGGCTTCGTCCTCCTGAGCATTCTGTTCACGTGGCCCCTCGCCACCGCGCCCTTCTCGCACGTCATCGGTCATGCCGAGCGCGAGGGCGTACCGCCGCTCAATACCTGGGCCATGGCAACGGTGTGGCGAAACCTCTTCGCGCACCCCGGCGCCCTGCTTCAGGGAAGCGCCTTTTACCCCTATGACAACTCCGTGGCGTTCTCGGAGCATCTCCTCGTTCCAGCCCTCATGGCGGGTCCGATCGCGGTCGCCACGGGAAGCTGGACGTTCGCCTACAACGCTTCCGTGCTCACGGCGCTGGTGTTGTCGGCCTTCTTCATGTTCCTGCTCGCCCGGGAGCTTGGGGCCTCGCGAGCCGGAGCCCTGCTTGGCGGCGGGCTATACGCGTTCAATACCTGGAACATCAATGAGATCGTCCGCTTGCAGATACTCTCGAACGAGTTCTTTCCACTTGCTCTATGGGCCTGCGTCCGCTTCGCGGCCCGGCCCACGTGGCCTCGCGCGCTTGCCGTCTCAGGAGCCGCACTGCTCCAGGCACTGAGCTGCATGTACTGGGCGGTGTACCTGCCCTTCCTGCTCATTCCTGTGCTTGTGGCGCTGCTTGGAATGCGCGTTCGCGCCTTCTTCAAGGTGTGCGTCGCCCTGCTGGGCGCGGCCAGCCTCGTCCTCGCCATCGCCTGGCCCTACGTGTCCAACGGACGCGCGTTCGGCTACGAACGCGCCGAGCCCGAGTCCGTACCCCTCGATCGCTACTTTCAGGTGCGGCCCGAGAACCTTCTGTATGGCGCAGTGCTGCCCCATGGCTTGGCGAACCAGAACGCTGCGCACTTTCAGGGCTTTCTCGCCCTCATCCTCTGCGTCCCAGGCGCCTTCCTTTTGTGGCGCCGGCGCCCCAGGCTGGCCGTGGCCCTGTTGGGCCTCGGTCTGTTCAGCCTGGTGGCCAGTCTGGGTCCGGAGATCTGGTTGGCAGGCCGGCGACTCGGGCCCGGCCTCTATGGATGGCTCTTCGAAAACCTGCCTGCCTTCAGGCAGATCCGCTACCCGGAGCGGTTCGCGATCTTCGTGAATCTCACCGTGGCCGTCCTGGCCGCTCTTGGACTGGGCGCCCTGGGCTCGCGTTCCCGGCGGTTCGCGTGGGCGGTGGCGTTCGGCGCGCTTGGGGAACATCTCTCGATGCCGCAGTTTCTCGACCAGATGCCCCCGCTGAGTCAATCGCAAGACGTTTATTCCGCGGTGCGTGAATTGCCCGAGGGCGCGGTGGTGGCGGAGGTTCCGGCCACGCGGTATCGGATGGAACGACGCGACGCGGTCCTGATGTTCCAGTCGATCGGCCACGAAAAGCGAACCGTCGAAGGCTTCACCGGCTACTTTCCACCGCTCTACAGCCTGGCCAAATGGCATCTGTTCAACTTTCCTTCGGCCCGGAGTCTGAAGTTCCTGTCGGACCTCGGGGTGACCACGATCATCGATCGGTCGAATCAGCCATTGCCGCCCGAGGTGTTCCTCCTTGGGTCCTTCGGCGACGCGCGGCTGTTGCGTCTGCCCTCCCGCGCTCCCGGATCCTTCATGGACGACTCGTTCCATTCGCGACCGGAATGGAACGAGATCGCGAGGGACGGCTGGGATATTCGCCTGCCCGAACGGGACGCCGACCCCATGGCGCTCCGGGACGACGATCCACGCACGACCTGGTCGACGGTTGAGGGGCAGACTCGCGCCGCGTTCCTCCGCGTTCGTTTCAAGGCGCCTGAACGCCTGGGACGGATCCGTCTCTTCCTTCCGCTGCCCGCCGAGTTCCCGATCCGTTTCCGAGTGGAGGGCCTTGTGGACACCGAGGAACGATCCCCGGTTCTGGCCCACGACGCCGACTGGGCGTTCACGTCGCTGGCTCGGAGCCTGTGGAAGACTCCCCGCACCGCGTTCATGGACATCGATCTCGACCCGGTTCTGGTTTCAGGGTTCCGAATTCGCGTGATCGAAGACGACCCCTTCCGCCTTCCGATCACGATCTCGGAAGTCCGGGCCTACCGGGCACCCCTAGCCGCTGGCGCCGGGCCGGAGGGCGCGCGAAAACTTCTACGCTCCGCGAGGGCCGCCAGGCTCTCCGGCCCCGGAGGTCCGAGCGAATAAGATCACCGCCCCGATGCACGATTCCAAAACCCTGCAAGCCCATGGACTCAAACCCGACGAATACGAGCGAATCAAGACGCTGCTCGGGCGCGAGCCGAACCTGGTCGAACTCGGGATGTTCGCGGTCATGTGGTCGGAGCACTGTTCGTACAAGTCCACTCGAATCCACCTGAAGACGCTGCCCACCAAGGGTCCGCGGGTGGCGCAGGGGCCGGGCGAGAACGCGGGGGCGCTCGACATCGGCGAAGGGCTTCTCGCGGTCTTCAAGATCGAGTCGCACAATCACCCCTCGTTCATCGAGCCCTACCAGGGCGCCGCCACCGGCGTCGGCGGAATCCTTCGCGACATCTTCACCATGGGCGCGCGTCCCATAGCGCTTCTCAACTCGCTTCGTTTCTCCGATGGCTTCGATCAGAAGACGCGGCGGATCATCTCCGGTGTCATCGCCGGCATCGGCGGTTACGGCAACGCGTTCGGCTGCCCGACCGTGGGCGGCGAGGTCGTCTTCGAGCCCTGCTACTCCGGCAACCCTCTCGTGAACGCCTTCTGCCTCGGCATCACCACGAAGGACAAGCTCTTCCTCGGCCGCGCCGAGGGAATCGGGAACACCGTCTTCTACGTGGGGGCCAAGACCGGCCGCGACGGCATCCACGGCGCGACCATGGCGTCTTCGGAGTTCGGAGAAGGCAGTGAAGAGAAGCGGCCGACCGTGCAGGTCGGCGATCCCTTCATGGAGAAGATCCTCCTCGAGTCGTGTCTGGAGGCCATGGCCACGGGCGCGGTGGTCGGCATTCAGGACATGGGTGCGGCCGGACTCACCTGCGCCACTTCCGAAACCGCGGGCCGCGCGGGAACGGGAATCGAGTTCGACGTGTCGAAGGTCCCCCAGCGCGAGACGGGCATGAGCGCGTACGAAGTCATGCTGTCGGAATCGCAGGAGCGCATGCTTCTGGTGGCGAAGAAGGGACGCGAGGCCGAGATCACCGCGGTGTTCGAGAAGTGGGACCTGCATGCCGAAGCCGTGGGTGTGGTCACGGCCGACGGCCGGGTCAAGGTCTACAAGGATGGGAAACTCGAGGCGGACATTCCCGCGAGCGCTTTGACCGACGAGGCTCCGGTCTACGACCGTCCCTGGGTGGAGCCGAAGAACCCTGCCGAGGATCGCGATCTGTCGGGCATTCCCGTGCCGACCGATCTCTCCAAGGCCTTCCTCACCCTCCTTGGCTCGCCCAACATCGCGAGCAAGAAGTGGGTCTACCGGCAATACGACAGCACCGTGCAGACGGGCACGGTGCAGGGTCCGGGCGTCTCCGACGCTGCGATCCTCCGCATTCACGGTTCGAAGAAGGGTCTCGCCATCGCCCTCGATGGCAATGGCCGCTACGGCTTCCTGAACGCGAAGGAGGGCGCGATGCTCGCGGTGGCGGAGGCGTGTCGCAACGTCGTCGCCACCGGGGCTCTGCCCATTGGCCTCACGAATTGTCTGAACTTCGGCAATCCCGAGAAGCCCGAGGTCATGGGCCAGATCGTGAAGGCTATTGAAGGCATCGGAGAAGCGAGCCGAGCTCTCGACGCGCCGGTGACCGGCGGCAATGTCTCGCTCTACAACGAGACGGACGGCGTGGCCATCTATCCCACACCGGTGATCGGCGCGGTGGGTCTGCTGGAGGATTCCACCCGCTCTTTGTCACGGGCGTGCGCCGCCGCCGGCGACACCGTCCTGCTCCTCGGCGACAGCGATCCGGCACTCGGCGGCAGCGAATACATGAGAACGGTGCATGGCATGGTGGCGGGTGCCCTGCCACGGCTGGACCTCAAGGCCGAGCGAGCGCTCTACGAGGTCGTGCTCGCTCTCCACGAGAAAGGAAAGCTCGTCTCCGCCCACGATGTCGCGGACGGGGGCCTCGCGGTGGCCCTCGCCGAGTGTTGCTTCAACTTCGAGAGCCCGTCGCTGGGCGGCGACTTCGAGGTCGGGGACGAGGGCGATGGCGACGATTTCGACGACGCCGAGCCCACGAGGACCGACTCCCTTCTCTTCTCGGAAGGCCCGTCGCGCATGATCGTCTCCACCCGCGAACCCGAAACGGTCGAGGCGCGCGCGGCCTCGGGCGGCGTGCCCTGTCGGCGGCTCGGTCTCGTCGCCGGATCGCATCTCACCCTGCGCTCCGGCGGCGTCCAACTGACGCGCCATTCGGTGTCCGAACTTCTGAACACCTGGATTTCTCTCGAGCGCAGGCTTTCGGCTTAGAGTTCATCCCATGACCGTACGCGCTGAAGATCCGGGAACGCGCCGCGCGTCGCTCCGCGTCATCGAGGACGATCATTTCAAAGATCAGTGCGGCATCTTCGGCGTTTTCGGCCATCCGGAAGCGTCGAACCTGACTTATCTCGGCCTCTACGCCCTTCAGCACCGCGGGCAGGAAGCGGCGGGCATCGTGGCCACGGACGGCAAGGAATTCAAGTCCGTCCGCGGCATGGGCCTGGTGAGCGAAGTCTTCGAGCGCGAGGAGTCGGTCACCTCGCTTTCGGGCGACTACGCCATCGGTCACGTCCGCTATTCCACCGCGGGCGGAAGCGTGGAACGGAACGTCCAGCCGATCCTGATCGACTGCCAGCGCGGCGAGATCGCGGTGGCCCATAACGGCAACATTGTGAACGCGGATGTCCTTCACGGCCAGCTCGAGGCCGCCGGTTCCATCTTCCAGTCGAGTTCCGACACCGAGGTTCTTCTTCATCTCTACGCCCGCGCGCGCATCGGTCCGGTGGAGGACGCGATCGCGTCCAGCCTGCTCAAGGTTCGGGGCGCGTACTCCCTTCTCTTCCTGACCCACCACGCGCTCATCGCCGCGCGCGATCCCATGGGCATCCGGCCGCTCGCTCTCGGGCGCCTGGGCGACGCCTACGTCCTCTCGTCGGAGACCTGTGCCTTCGATCTGATCGAGGCCACCTACGTTCGCGACGTGGCGCCGGGCGAGGTTCTGATCATCGACAAGGACGGGCTTCGCTCGTACTTCCCGTTCCCGAAGGACACGGCAAAACACTGCATCTTCGAGCACGTCTATTTCGCGCGTCCCGATTCGAAGGTTTTTGGCCGCAGCGTTCTCGCCTCGAGACTCGAGATGGGACGGCGCCTCGCCCGCGAATCTCCGGCTCCCGCCGACGTGGTGGTTCCGGTGCCCGACAGCGGCATAGGCGCGGCCCTCGGCTACGCGGAGGAGAGCGGGATTCCTTACAGCATGGGCCTCGTCCGCAATCACTACATCGGTCGCACCTTCATCGAGCCCAAGCAGAAGGTCCGCAGCTTCGGCGTTCGCATCAAGCTCAATCCGGTGCGCGAAGTGATCGAGGGCAAGCGGGTCATCCTCATCGATGATTCCATCGTGCGCGGCACCACCTCGCGCAAGATCGTGGACCTGATCCGCTCGGCCGGCGCCGCCGAGGTCCATCTGCGGATCTCATCGCCTCCGACCACGCACCCGTGCCACTACGGCATCGACACGCCGCGGCGCAGCGAACTCATCGCCTCGTCGCAGTCGGTCGAGGAGATCCGCCGGCGCGTGGGCGCGGATACCCTCGCCTACCTTTCTCCGACCGCCCTGAGCGCCGCGGTGGGCGATTCGCACGGAACCCGCCACTGCATGGCCTGCTTCACCGGCCGTTACGCGGTGCCGGTGCGCGAGGAAGAGACGGTCGAACTGTTTCCCACCGCCGTCCGGGCTTGAGAACCTACGTTCCCGGCCGGGTTTGAAGCCGGCGCCGGACGACCGCCTCAGTCGAGCCGATCCAATTCCCGGTTGAGGAAGGCCAGAGCCCGACCCGCGACCCAGAATCGTCCGGGAGCCTCCGTCCTTGCCGCGAAACCCACGTGGCCTCCGGTGGGGAGCATTTCGAGGGTGACCGTGCCGGCCGAAGGCAGGGCGAATTTCCTGACGCTGTCACCAGGGATCATCGGGTCGTCCTCCGCGGAGATGATCAGGGTGGGCCGATCGATTCCACGGAGCCAGGGACCCGAACTCGAGCGCGTGTAGTAGTCCTCCGCCGAGGCGAAGCCCGCGTAGGGCGCGGTGATCTTCTCGTCGAACTCGCGAACCGTGCGCACTCCCACCTCCCGCCCCGCTGCATAAAACCCCTGGCTGCGTTCCTGAATCCGCACGTAGGACGCCTTGAGGTCAGCCACGAACCGCGAAACGTAGACCCGATTGCCGGGCGAGTGCAGGGCATCGCTGCAACTGAGGAGATCCACGGGCGGCGAGACCGCCACCGCGGCCTTCACCTCGATGGGCAGCGCGACCTTCGATCGGCCCAGGGCGAGGAGGACGTGGTTGGCGCCGAGGGAGGCGCCGAACAGGGCGACCCGAGGCGTCACCCCCGCGACCCGGCGGGCCATCGCGACGAGATCGACTTCGAGGCCGGCGTTGTACAACCGCGGACAGATCTCGAACGAGGCGCCCGCACCGCGCATGTTCATCCGGATCACGTGATACCCGGCAGCCCAGGCGTGAAGGCCCATCGAGAGCATGTAGGTGGACGCATCCCACCCGCCCATGCCGTGCAGCAGGATCAACGCCGGGGCTTTCGCTCGGTCTCCCGGTTGCCAGGTGACGCGGGAAAGGATGCGGATGTCCGGCTCCGACTCGACGACCAGATCCTCGGTGGGAAGCGTCCATCGCAGGTTCCGTCGATGGAAGTATCCGAGGAGAGTCTGGGCGTGGCCGCCCCTCGTGAACCACGGCGGATCGAATGGGATGATGGAAAGACGGGACGCGGCGCTCACACCGTGAGCACGATCTTTCCGAAGTGCTCGGACGCCTCCATCATGCGGTGAGCGTCGGCCGCGCGTTCAAGGGGCATGGTTGCGTGCACGAGCGTCTTCAGCCGTCCGGCGAAGAAGTGGGGAGTGGCGGCCAGCAGGTCGGCCCGGCTGCCCATGTACGAGCCCATCAGCGAGAGGTGCTTCGCGAACACGAATCGGAGATCGGTGGATCCCTTCGGCCCAGAGGTGGCGCCGCAGGTCACGAGCCTTCCGCGATGGGCGAGGGAGAGAATCGACCGTTCCCAGGTCTTTTCGCCGGTGTGCTCGATCACGATCTCGGCGCCCTTCTTCGCAGTGAAGCGCTTCACCGCGGCCACCACGTCGTCCTGGTAGTGATCCACCACCGCGTCCGCACCGAGGCTCCGCGCGAGTTCCAGCTTTTTCTCACCGCCCGCGGTGGCGATGACCCGCGCGCCCATGAGCTTCGCGATCTGGATCGCGGCCATCCCCACCCCGCTGCCCGCCGCCCACACGAGGACATCGTCGCCGACTTTCACCTGAGCGCGAACCACCAGCATCCGCCACGCGGTCAGGAAGACGAGCGGAAAGGCGGCGGCGGTCTCGAACGAAATGGAATCCGGAATCGGAATCAGGTTGGCGAGAGGCACCGCGACGTGCTCGGCATACCCGCCCGCGCGGCCATGGCCGAGGACCTGATAGCGCCGGCAGGCGAAATCATCGCCGGAAAGGCAAGCCGCACACCGTCCGCACGAGGTGCCCGGCTGAAGCATGACGCGCTCGCCAATCGCGAGACCCGTCGTATCGACGTGTTGCGGCAGGGCGGCGATCTCACCGGCTATGTCGTTTCCCAGCACGTGGGGCAGGGGCGGGGTGTAGCCGGCGCGCCCGCTGCGCGTCCACAGATCGAGATGATTGAGGGCGCAGGCGCGCACCCGAACCAGAGCTTCGGCCGGCCCGGGGCTGGGGGTCTCGATTTCGGCGAGTTCAAGAACTTCGGGGCCACCTTGAGTTCGGATCAGAGCTGCTCGCATTCAGTCCTTTGGGAAACCGCTTGCTAACCTTCGCATGAGCGCGATCAACCGGCGCTCCAACACGATTTCGATGATACAAGCCTTCAGAGTCACGAAGCGGTACGACGCGCACGGCATCGCCCTGCGTGACGTGTCGCTTCACGTGCCCAAGGGCGAGTTCTGTTTTCTCACCGGTCCGTCGGGGGCGGGGAAGACGACCCTGCTTCGTCTCATCCTGCGCGAAGAGCTGCCGACCGAGGGCCAGATCCTGGTGGGCGGCCGCAATGTGTCCGTGCTGCCCAAGCACAAGATCCCGGAGTTCCGCCGCACCCTGGGCGTGGTGTTTCAGGACTTCAAACTGCTGAAGCTCAAAACCATTCTCGAGAACGTCGGCTTCGTCCTCCGCGTTCTGGGCGTGCCCGAAGAGGAGCGGAAGCGTCGCGCCTTTCTCGCCCTCAAGTCCGTGGGCCTCGAAGACAAGCTCGACGCGTTCCCCCTTCAGCTTTCAGGCGGCGAGCAGCAGAGAGTCGCGATCGCACGCGCGCTCATCAACGAGCCCGAGCTGGTGCTGGCCGACGAGCCCACCGGCAACCTCGATCCCGAGCGCGCCGCCGAAGTCATGGCGCTCTTCGAGGAGATGTGCGCGACCAAGGGGACCACGGTCCTCGTCGCCACTCACGATCGAGAGATGATCGAGCGGATGAAGAAGCGAGTCATCACCCTTGTGAAAGGGCAGGTCGCGGAGGTCTCGACCTGAGGCCTCTCAGACTTTGGTGGTGAGAAGGCCGGGGGCGACGCTCTGGGCCGCGACCATGGCCTGGATGCGCGCGATCACGGCGTCGAGCGCGACGTTGTTCCGGGCGCCTTCCGGGATGATCAGGTCCGCGTAGCGCTTCGAGGGCTCGACGAATTCGAGGTGCATGAGCCGCACGTTCTCGAGGTACTGCTTTTCCACGGAATCGTAGCTGCGGCCGCGCTCCTTGAGATCCCGACGCAGGCGGCGCAGGATCCGGACGTCGGCGTCGGTGTCGATGAAGAGCTTGATGTCCATGATGCGGCGCAAGGACTCCTCGGCCAGCACGAGGATGCCCTCCACCACGATCACGGGCTTGGGCCGAAGCGCGTCGGGCAAAACGATGCGGGCATGGGTCGAATAGTCGTAGGTGAGATGCGGGACCGGCCGCGACATCTTCAATTCGCGCAGGTCCTGCTCGAGCAGACTGGTGTCGAAGGCGTGCGGATGATCGTAGTTCCAGCGGGCCCGCTCCTCCGGAGTGAGCGAACTCGTGTCCCGATAGTAGGAGTCCTGCGGGACGAGGAGGCAGTTCTCCTCGCCGATCGATTCCACGAGTTTCCGGGAGAACGAGGTCTTGCCCGACCCCGTTCCGCCCGCCACGCCGATGAGTATTGCCATGAGTCCGCCCGTTATTATGACCCGCTATGTCCAAGGCGATGAGGTACGCGTTCGAGGAAGCCATTTCCGGCCTCCTGCGGCGCCGGGTCCTGACCGTGGTGTCGATCGCCACCATCGGGGCCTCGCTCGGTGTCTTCGGCCTCTTCTTCTCGATCGCCCGCGCGGGCGGCGTCCTCGTCGAATCGCTCGCCAGCAAGGTTCAGGTCGTGGTCTATCTCAAGCCGGACCTGAAGGAGGCGGAGAGGGCCGCCCTGGTGGCGAAGATCAAGGCCCAGCCGGTGGTGAAAGGCGTCGAGGAGAGGACGTCGGAAGAGGCCCTCGCCAGGTTCAAGGGTCTCTTTCCCGATCTCGCCGCCATTCCGGAGGAAATCGGGGAGACGCCGTTTCCCCCTTCGGTCGAGGTTTCGCTCAAGCCCGATCTCGCCAAGGCCCCCATCGTCTCGAGTCTGATCGAGGGCTGGCGGAAGACGGACGGCGTCGATGACGTGCACTACGATGCGATCCTGGTGAATCGTCTCTCCGCCTTCGTGGGCCTGGTGAGGGGTCTCGCCCTGGTCCTCGGTCTGGTGCTCGCGGTGGCCTCGGGCTTCACCATCGCGAACGTCATCAGGCTGTCGGTGTATTCACGGGAAGACGAGATCGAGATCATGCGTCTCGTCGGGGCCTCGAAGAGCTTCATCCGTGGTCCGTTCCTTGTCGAGGGCTCGCTCTCGGGCGCTTTCGGCGGGCTTCTCGCGAGCGGGCTTCTCGCCCTGGTCCTGAGGAGGGTGGTGGAGGCCATGCGGGGAGCGAACCTGGGCGCCACCCTGGCGCCGGTGCTCGGCTCGGTGGACGTGCTCGCGCTGATCGGTATCGGCGCCACCGTGGGTCTGTTCGGGAGCTTCGTGAGTCTGGGGAGGCTCCGGGACTGATGCCTCGCTCCGGCCACTCGCGTCAGCAGGCGTTCTGGCTTGCCTCCCGCGGAGTTCAGCAGATGGACCTCGCCGAGCGCTTCTCCGCGGAGGCTCTCTCTCGCGATCTGAAGGTCCTCGCCCTCAAGGGGATCTCCATCGCCGGCGAGCTCTACGGAGGTGCCCAGAACCGGCCGATGGCCGACATCGACTTTCTCGTCATCGATGCCCGGCGATTCGAGGCGGCCGCCGCGGTCGCTCGTTCGCTCGGCCTCGTGGAAACGGGAGCATCCGATCACGCCATGGTGTTCAAGGAGCCCGCGAGCGGCGTCGTCCTCGAACTCCACGTTTCTCTCACCGCCTGCCCGGGTCTTTTCACCGTGGATCACGAGGCGGTCTGGGAACGCCGCGCGCCCGTCGCCTCGACGTCGATGTTCCGTCTGTCCGACGAGGATCTCGTCGTTCATCTGGCGCTCCATACCGCTTTCCAGCATGCGTTCGTGGCCGGCGAATATCACTACAGCGATTTCGTGCGAGC
>JANMVV010000206.1:0-3027 GCA_031392925.1 Vicinamibacteria bacterium | reverse complement strand
TCGCGGGCGGCGACAAGTCCACCCAGGCGCGGGACATCAGGCAAGCGAAGCGCGTCGCGGGCGAGTGGAGGGATTGAAGTGAAAAAGGAAACGTTCAGCCGGTACGACACCGCCGACTACCTGAAGACCGAGGATGACGTCGCCCGCTACATGAAAGCGGTAATGGAGGAGGCCCCGGACGATCCAGCGTTCATCGCCCATGCCCTCGGCGTGGTAGCTCGGGCGAGGAACATGAGCCAGCTCGCGCGAGACTCCGGTCTCACGCGCGTCGGCTTGTACAAGGCGCTGTCCAGGGAGGGAAACCCGAGCTTCGCGACCGTGATGAAGGTGGCGCGTGCCCTCGGCTTTCACGTGAGCTTCACTCTGCCCGCATCGTCCCGCCGACGCGCCGGCCTCGCATCGAAAGCCCCGAAGAAAGCAGCGTGACCGGCCGCTACTTCGCTTCGTCGACGGCTTTCTCGGGTCCTCGGCCAGCTCGATCGTGCCGTCGCCCCAGAGCTGCTGCGACTCGAGATCGCCCACGTCCTCAGAACTACCACTGAGGATTCAAGATTTATGAAAGGAATGAGAGCAATTCACCCCGGCGAGATTCTTCGCGAGGAGTACCTGGAGCCCATGGGTCTGTCCGCCAGCGCCCTCGCGATAGCCTTGCGCGTGCCCGCGCCGCGGGTGAATGACATCGTTCGGGAGCGCCGGGGCGTTTCCCCCGACACCGCGCTCCGGCTGGCGCGGTTCTTTGGGACGAGCGCGCAGTTCTGGCTGAACTTGCAGTCGGGCTACGACCTCAAGATCGCGACTGCGGCCAGCGGGAAGCGCGTCCTGAAGGAAGTCCAGCCTCACGCCGCCTGAGGGCAGCGCCGACCCGCTCTTGCCCGCATCCGCCCCGGGGCCCACGAAAGCGTTCCGGCGATACAATGACGTTGCCATGACCGCCACCGCCGTCGATGTCGTCGTCTACAAAGACGGCGTCCTGAAACCTGAGGGAGACCCTCGCTTTGCAGGCGCCCTCCAGGACAGCAAGCGTTACAGGGCTCACCTCGAGCCTGTTTCTGCAGACGTCCAGGCGGATGACGATCCGAACGGGTGGAAGGCCATCGACGAGTTGATCGGCTTTATCAAGGATGGTCCTGTCGAACCAATCGGCCGGGACCACGATAAGTATCTCTACGGACCCCTCGACTCCGATTTCTCGCACCGTTTCACCGTGCGTCCCGGACTCCTGTAGCGAGCGGCAAATCAAGCCGATGCGGTTGAAGGACGAAGCGCGCACCGCTCTCGCGAGGAAACGCGTAGATGTTTCGCCCGGTGAGTCCGTTCGCATTATTCGGGAGCTTCAGGCTTCTTCGGGGCGGTCCATGCGTATCCTCACAAAGTCGACTATTCCGGCGAACTTCTCCGTCATCGGGCCATCCGTTGTGAGGATGGGAATCCCCTCTTCGAGGGCCAAGGCAACATAGGCCGCGTCGTAAAACGTGGCGTTGTACTGGAGAGCCAGTTCAACGGCTCGGCTTGCCGTCGGCCCGGCGCGTCGAGTCGGGAGCTCGATTCGCAGGAAGTCCGCCATCGCGCCCGCCACGATCTCGGTAGGGATTCGCTTCTTCAACACCGCGGCGCTCCTGAGGGCGTTCCCAATCTCGCTGACAATGAGATCCGGGGCGAGCAGATCGTCGTCGCCGGTTCTGAACCGCTCCAGGAACTCGCGCGCGTGGGGGGAACCTGCTTCGTTGAGGAGCCATTTGATCGCGACGCTTGCGTCAACGACCAGCCGCACTTATGCGCGGCCTTCCCGAAACTCCTGGATCGCTCGAGCGCTGTCGAAGAGGCCGAAGTCGTGCGCCAGCCGCTCGCGGCGCGCATCAATGCGCTCAAGCAGGTCCTGAGGGAAGCGAGGAGCCGTCTTGGCCTGATTCGAGGCACGACGCTCCACCCTCGTGCGCACCAGCGCCTCGATGTCCCTCTGCTCGTCAGGGGGGAGTTTCTTGATGTTCTCGATGAGTTCCGCGACGGTCATGGATAGTCTCTTCGTCCGCATGTTATGACGACACGCCCGCGAATCTGATACCAGGGGGACGCCCCGCGGCTGGCAGGACCTGAGCGGTCTTCTCGATCTCGTCGCCCATCTCGACGCGGGAGTTGAGCGATACCGGCTTCGCGTATGATTCATTCCCCCAAGACGTAGGAACATATCGAGGGAACAACCGGTTCGCCTTTATCAAGCCGGACGGAGGCCATAGTGAGAGCAGTAAACATCCGCGAACTGAAGAACAATCCATCGGAGGCGTTGCGCAGTGCGCGCGAGGATGATCTGGTTGTGGTGATGAACCGCGATCAACCCCAGGCCCTGCTGGTGGACCTTGCCCGCTTGAAGCTGCCCGACATGGCCAGCGTCAAGGTTGCGCTGGCCGTCGCCCTTTTTGGGCAAGGTCATGTGTCTCTGGGCTATGCGGCACGAATCGCCGGCAAATCCTTGTCGGAGATGATGGACATGCTGACCCAGATGGGAATCCCCATCGTGAAGGTGAGCGGCCCGGATATCGAACACGATCTCGCGACTCTCGACGCGTGGAAGCAGCCCATCTCCGCCTGATCGTCGCCGATGCGGGGCCGCTGATCGTTCTCTCGAAGCTGGGGGAACTGGGGCTGCTGCCGCGTGTGTTTGGAAAGGTCTGCATCACGCAAGTGGTGCATGCGGGCGCGATCGCGGAAGCATTGTGCGGATGGCTGCTTGTCGAGCCGGTGGATATGGGGAGCTGGGCGCCGCTTAACCCGGACATCGATCCTGGCGAGGCAAGCAGCATCTGTCTGGCCGAGCGGCATGCCGATAGTCTGCTGATCATCGACGACAAGGCGGGCCGGCAGGAGGCGGCGGCGCGCCGCCTGCGCTACGTCGGCCTGGTCGGGGTTCTGCGCGAGGCGAGAGTGCGCGGATTCATTCCGCGATTGCGACCGCTTCTCGACCGCCTGCGCGGAGCCGGCTACTACCTGAGCGACGAACTGACCCGGCAGGTTCTGGAAACGGTGGGTGAG
>JANMVV010000477.1:0-1737 GCA_031392925.1 Vicinamibacteria bacterium | reverse complement strand
ATCGACGATGTTGTGAAGAAAAAAGAGCAAGAGATCATGGAAGTGTGACCCCAATTTCGACCGTGTTACCCACCTACGCCACCGTCAATCTCACGGCACTCGCCCACAATCTCTCTTGCATCAAACGCTGCCTATCCCCCGGCTGTGAGGTCATGGCCATCGTCAAGGCCAACGCGTACGGGCATGGAGCTGTGGAGACCGCTCAAGCGCTTGCCCGCCAGGGCATCGGACGGTTTGCCGTGGCCTCGCTCGACGAAGGTATCGCACTCCGCCAAGCCGGTCTCGCAGGGTCTGTTGTGGTGCTGGGAGCGCTCTTCGAACAACAAATAGCCGACCTGGTCGCTCACCGGCTGACTCCGGTCGTTAGCGATAGGCGCATCCTTCCCGCCTTGGCCAAGGCCGCGCATTCACATCCAACCCCCTACCCGATTCATCTCAAGGTCGAAACCGGGATGGGGCGGTTAGGGCTTTCCCCTGAAGAGCTATTCTCACTCCTCGACAGCCCTCTCTTGCGGAGTCCCCTCCAGGTCGAGGGCATGATAACCCACCTTGCCGACGCAGACGGAGCAGACAGCGACTTCACGGAACGACAACTTGGCGTATTTTGTACCATCCTGGAACAGATCCGACAACGTGGTCTCCCCATCCCGTTGGTGCATGCGGCAAACAGTGCCGCCATCGTCAGGTTTCCAGACGCGCACTTTTCACTCGTGCGCCCAGGCATCATGCTCTACGGGTACCACACCTTGCCGGCCTCAGTCCCCGCTCCTGATCTCACACCCGTGCTCTCCCTTCGAACCACGATCGTCCAACTGCGGACCATTTCACGAGGAGGAACTGTCAGCTACAACAGGACATTTGTCGCGCAACGACCGACGCGCATTGCGGTGCTACCCATTGGCTACGCCGACGGCTATAGTCGGCGGCTCTCCCATCGCGGATCGGTCTTGATTCAAGGACGCCGCGCCCCGATCGTTGGTCTGGTGTGCATGGATATGATCATGGTGGATGTCACCGACCTCGCACCGGTGCCAATCGGTGAGACCGTCACGCTGATCGGACAACAGGGAGGGGAATCGATTTGGGCAAATGAAGTGGCTGACTGGATCGGCACGATCCCCTATGAAGTCCTCTGCGGGATCGGCTCCCGCGTTCCACGCCTGTACGAATCCGACTGACGCACGACTTGCGCATCTCGCCCATCCTGCTAGTAGTCTGCGGAAAAACTCAGCCGACACGCTAGGGCCTCAATGCTCCGTATGTGTGGGACCACAGAAGAACAATCCCGCAGGATGCTCAAAAAGTCCAGACATCTCACCCGCCCGACCCCGGCGCGCCAAGACGCGCCGTTCCGCGGGCAAGGCCGCAGCGAGCGAAGAGGCGAGGAGGTACAAACCGCACTTCGTGTGGCCGTTCACCCCTAGAATGGATCTTGGTGAACGGACAAGCCCTGCCAGTGTTTCCGACCTCCAAAAAGTTCTCTTCAATGTTGAGCATCTGAGCGATGCGAGAACGCCGCTGGCGGATTTTTTCAGCGTCCTGCTAGTAGACCATTCGAATCGACACACTACCGTTAAACAGCGTGGTCCTGTAAATTCCATCGACGGTCGGGTTGCGATTGCCCAGCACCGTACGGTCCTCGTAGAGCGCCGTTTGAAACGAGAGATCGACTCCGATCGCTTTGGGTTTCAGCGAGCCCACACCGAGGTCTCCACATCGCATCAAGCCTAGAAACGA
>JANMVV010000198.1:0-6608 GCA_031392925.1 Vicinamibacteria bacterium | reverse complement strand
CATGCGCATCACCCGCCAGTTGCGGTACATGTTGGTGAAGAGGAAGGCCTTCAACTCGCGGACCTGAGCGCCCATCTCATCCGAATACGAAACCAGCCGGTTGCCGACGCCGCGAACGTCCTCGAGGGTGCGCACCCGGCTCGCCTGAATGCGGTGCAGGGTCGTCATCACGAGATCGTTGAGGCAGCGGTCGATGATCTTGGAGACGATCTGGCGGCGAAGCACGGAGTCCTCGCCCGGGCCTTCCCGAAGTACCGACTCGTGGGCGGAGCGGAAGATGGAGACGGAGCGGATCTGCTCGATCGTGAACATGACCGAATTGAGGCCGTCGTCGATGTCGTGATTGTTGTAGGCGATCTCGTCCACGAAATCGACGAGCTGCGCCTCGAGGGTGGGCGCCTCGCCGCGCGCGTACTCTTCGGGCGCCTTCGCATCCGAGTCGGCCTGATGCTTGATGATGCCCTCGCGCACTTCCCAGGTGAGATTCAGGCCCGGATAGTCGGGCGAGCGTCGTTCGAGGGTCTCCAGCACGCGAAGGGTCTGACGATTGTGCTCGAAGCCGCCGTGATCCTTCATCAGCTCGGCCATCACCCGTTCGCCGGCGTGGCCGAAAGGCGTGTGCCCGAGATCGTGGCCGAGCACCAGGGCCTCGACCAGCTCTTCATTAAGAGCGAGGATCCGGGCGGCGGTGCGTCCGATCTGTGCGCCTTCGAGGCTGTGGGTGAGGCGGGTCCGGTAGTTGTCACCCTCGTGGTTCACGAACACCTGCGTCTTGTACTCGAGGCGCCGGAAGGACGAGGTGTGGATGACCCGATCGCGGTCGCGCTGGAAGCAGGTGCGCAGCGGATGCTCCAGCTCGGTGTAGCGGCGTCCCCGGCTCGAGGCGCTCTTCATCGCCCACGGCGAGAGGCGCTCCGCTTCCCAACGTTCCTGCGCGACGCGATCGATGAAGGTCATGACGCCAAGATCTTAGTCTTGACGCGGTATGGTGTAGGCGACAAGCCCGAACCAACATGAGCGAGTTCTGGAGTCTGAGCATGAACACGGATGGCTGGTGCGGCCCCTCCCCAGCCCGCAACCAGGAGCTTTTTAAAATGGACGAAAAGAAGTCAGTCAATTTCACGGTCATTCCCGCCGATGACGCCTCGCCGCGAACCTATTCGAACTTCTGCGCGATCCAGCACTCGCCCTTCGACTTCACCCTGACCTTCTGCGAGATGATGCCGATCACCGAGACCCAGTTCGTGCCGGGCCAGGATCATCAGTTCATCAAGGCGCCGGTGAAAACCAGGGTGGTGGTGCCGGTGCAGATCATCCCGGGTCTGGTGGCGGCGCTGCAGGAGAACTACCGGATGTACCAGGAGTCCTATGGCCCGACCAGAGGACCGATGAATTGAGAGAGACGAAGCTCTCCGCCCGGGCCGGCGCGATTCTCGACCGGCTGGAGAGGATCTATCCAGACGCCGACTGCGAACTGAACTATCGCAACGCGTTCGAGCTGCTGATCGCGACCATTCTCTCCGCACAGTGCACGGACAAGCGCGTGAACGCGGTGACCCCGCAGCTCTTCGCCCGCTATCCCGCCGCGAAGGATCTCGCCACCGCGAAGCTCCCGGAGGTGGAGGAGATCATCCGGTCCACCGGCTTCTTCCGGGCCAAGGCGAAGAGCATCACGTCCTGCGCCCAGGCGCTGATCGCGAATCACGGCGGCCTGGTGCCGCGCGATTTCGACGCCGCGGTGAAGCTCAAGGGGGTGGGACGGAAAACCGCGAGTGTCGTCCTCGGACATGCCTACGGCATCGCGGAGGGGATCGCGGTCGACACCCATGTCCTTCGACTGACCGCGCGGCTTGGGCTGACGAAGCACGATGACCCGATCAGGGTCGAGCGCGACTTGATGAGGCTGGTGCCAAGGGAGCGATGGGTCAAGACCACCGACCTGATCATCTTCCACGGCCGTCGGACCTGCGAGGCGCGCAAGCCGCGCTGCGGCGAGTGCCGCATCTTCGATCTGTGCGCGTGGGAATCGAAACAGGCGTACGCTCTGGGCGATTCGAAGCCCAAAGCGGGGGCGACGAAGGCGAGGTCGAAGAAATGAGCAAGCGAACAGTGGTGGCTGCGGTCTGCCAGATGCGCTCCGACGAGGATGTGGCGCGAAACCTGATGTCGGCGGAGACGCTGGTTCGCGACGCGGCGGCCGCGGGCGCCACCTTCGTGGCCCTGCCCGAGTGCATGGTGTTCTTGAGGGCCGAAGGGGAGAAAGCCCCGGAGGCGCAGAGCATTGCCGGACCCTGGGCGAAGCGATTCGCCGATCTCGCCCGCGAACTCAAGATCACGCTCCTCATGGGGTCGTTCCCGGAGACCGCCGAAGAGGCCGCGCGGCCATACAACACCACGCTGCTCTTCGGGCCCACCGGCGAGCGCGTGGCCGCGTATCGAAAGATGCACCTCTTCGACATCAACGTGCCCGGCCTCGAACACCTGAGGGAGTCGAAAGCGACGACCCCGGGCGCCGAGCTGGTGGTGGCGGATGCGGGTTTCGCGAAACTCGGCCTCTCGATCTGTTACGACTTGCGCTTCCCCGAGCTCTATCGGGCCCTCTCCTCCCAAGGAGCGGAAGTGCTACTGGTGCCTTCCGCCTTCACGGATCGCACGGGGCGCGACCATTGGGAAGTTCTCCTGCGCGCCCGCGCGATCGAGAACCTCTGCTACGTGATGGCGCCCGCGCAGTGGGGCAAGCATGGCGGCAATCGCGCGAGCTACGGCCACGCCATGATCGTGGATCCGTGGGGCGCGGTGCTCGCCCAGGTCCCCGACGGCGAGGGTTTCGCCCTGGCCGTGCTCGACTTCGACCGGCTGCATCGCTTGCGGGCGGAGCTGCCGGCGCTGCAGGCGAAACGGCTTTAGCGGGTCGATAGTGGGGGGAGGGGGTTGCTTCGTCGCAGTACCGAAACGAATGGCTCCTCGCAATGACGTGAGGGGGGTACAGTACGGACAGCACGGGGTTGGTAGCAGGGGCCGTCGTGTGCGGTACTGCGAACCCACACTGCGCGCCACCCCACTACCAGGCTCGCGCTGTCCGTCCTGTACCCCCCTCACGTCATTGCGAGGAGCCACTCCGTTGGTACCGCGACGACGCAACCCCCTCCCACCACTACCAACCCTTCCCAATCGCGGCTCATCTCGAATTGGTTTACCCTCAGGGGACCATGGCCCGCTCGATCGCTCCCCCCCACGTCCTCAACATCTCCGACCTGCGACGCGTCGCGAAAAGCCGCCTCCCGCGCATGGCCTTCGACTACATCGACGGCGGCGCCGATCGCGAGATCACTCTGCGCGACAATTGCGCGGCGTTCGACGAGATCCTCTTCCGGCCGCGTTGCGCGGTGGCAACCCCGAACTGCGACCTTGCCACGACCGTGCTCGGAACGAAACTCGACCTGCCCTTCATCCTCGCCCCGGTGGGCAGCAGCCGGATGTTCTACCCGCGAGGCGAGGAAGTTGCGGCTCGAGCCGCGGGTAAGGCGGGCACGCTCTACACCCTGTCGACCCTTTCCGGCTGCCGGCTCGAAGACGTGAAGGCGGCGACCAGCGGCCCCGCCTGGTACCAGCTCTATCTCGTCGGCGGGCATGACGTGGCGCGCGCGGGAATCGCGCGGGCGAAGGCCGCGGGCTACACCGCCCTCGTGGTCACCATCGACACGCCGGTCGCGGGCATGCGTGAACGCGATCCGCGCAACGGCACGAAGGAGCTGCTGGGCCGCGGCCTTTCGATGCTTCCTTTCCTGCCGCAGATGATGACCCGGCCCGGATGGCTTCTGGACTGGTTCGCGGACGGCGGCCTTATGAACTTCCCGAACGTCATTTTGAAAGACGGCCCGATGGGCTACACGGATGTGGGGGCGGCCCTCGAACAGTCGATGGTTTCATGGACCGACCTCAAGTGGATCCGGGAAGCGTGGCAAGGCCCCATCGTGGTGAAGGGCGTCCACATCGGGGACGACGCGCGGCGCGCCATCGATGAGGGGGCTGCCGCCATCGTGGTCTCGAACCACGGCGGGCGGCAGCTGGACACGGTGGCGCCGACCATCCGGGTGCTCCCGGAGATCGTGGCCGCGGCGAAGGGCCAGGTCGAAGTGCTCATGGACGGCGGCATCCGGGCGGGCAGCGATGTGGTGAAGGCGCTGTGCCTCGGCGCGCGGGCGGTTCTGATCGGCCGGGCCTACGCGTACGGTCTGGCCGCGGCCGGCGAAGCGGGGGTTACGCGCGCGATCGAGATCCTCCGGACGGACGTGGTCCGCACCCTCAAGCTTCTCGGCGTCGATTCCACCGCGAAACTCGACCGCTCATTCGTCGACCTTCCCGCCTCATTCCTCGCGCGTATGAACCGCGACGAGCGCGACGCTACCTGATATCGCAGTTGATGGCGGCGGCGCCCGCCAAAGAAGTCGCGACGGATACGCGATCGTTGTCCAGAGCCGCCTGTCCAGGAGTCCGCTGCCACATCGAGACGAACACCGCCTGTTCCAGCGGGCCGAAATTGTCCACGCCGCAGGCACTCGGGCACATGAGGCCCGAGGGCGCGTGGCCGAACCCGAGCATGTGCCCCAGTTCGTGGAGCACCACCCGCGTGGTCCTGGCCGCGGTGACGCTCGAGTACTCCAGCCGCCCGCCCTGGATCGCGCCCTTGGTCTGGGTCAGGTAGGTCGTGGCCGATCCGGGGTTTCCCGCATTGAGCAGAATCGTGAATACCAGTGTCCCCTGGGTCGGGCCGCCCAACTGCACGGTCACGCGTGCTCCGGTCATGGCGGTCGCCATTGCCGCCGCCTGCACGTGAGCAGCCCGCACCAACGGGTCGCTCGCCAGTTCGCCGGTGAGTTGAAGGTAGATGGCGGTGCCGACGGGACGCCACAGGCTCTCGGGCGTACCCGCGCGGTTGTAAGCGAGCTGCCGCACGAAAGCCGCATCGGCGCCGGCCGGGATCTCCCAGAGGGTGATCGTGGATGCCGGGCTCAGGGTGGTGACTCGATCCAGGAAGCCCGCCGCGGAGGCGTCGATGGTGGCACCGATGGCTGCGGGCGGGGAAAGAGAGATCGTCCCATCGGCGCCCGTGGTGTAGGCCGTGCCGGCCACGACAACATTGGCTCCCGCCACCGGCGAACCCGTCACCGTGCTGGTAAAGGTCAGGTTGCTGGACGTGAGCGATGTGGGCGTGGTCGCGGTGGTGCTGGCGGTTTTCGCGGCGCCGCAGTTCGCGGCGAAAAGCCCGGCCAGAAAGAGCGCCACCGTCGAACTACGTTTCATTTCCTAGGACCTCCTGAGTCCCCTGCAGACGCAAACCGCCAACCAGAGCCTTGAATTGTCGAGCCGGCGGTCGAATCGTGTCAACCTCAGGGGCCGACCTCCTGCAAGCACCCGGAATCGAAGGGCAGGCCGGGACCGCGGGCGTCCCGCCCGCGCGGATCGAGACCCGACCTAGACCACCGCGCTCAGAACCTCGCTCGACATCAGGACGCCGCGGCGGGTGAGGCGCACGGCGGCCTCATCGACCAAAAGCAACCCCGCGTCGATGCTGGGCCGCAGCGCCTCGCCAAACTCCTCGAGGATATCGACGCCGTGCCGCGCGCGAAACGCCGCCCGGTCGATGCCGCGGCGCACGCGCAGCCCGGTCATCACCGCCTCCTCAAGTCGCTCCCGCCGCGAGAGCGCCCGCTCCCCCGCCCGCGCCGAGCCGCGCCCTTCGATGGCCGCGCAGTAACTACCAAACGTGGCCTCGTTCCAGTACCGCACCCCCGCGTCGAACCCATGCGCAGCCATGCCGAAGGCGTGGAACGGACCGTCGTCCCAGTACTTGAGATTGTGACGCGACTCAAAGCCCGGCCGGGCGAAGTTCGAGATCTCGTAAGCGTGAATACCCGCGGCCGCAAACGCATCCTCCGCCTCCATGAACAAGTCCGCGACCAGGTCGTCGTCGGGGAGCCGCAGCGTGCCTTCGCTCGCGCGGTGGGCCACCACGGTCTTGCCGTCGGTCTCGAGGATATAGAGGCTCACGTGGTCGGGCGTCAGGTCGAGGAGCCGATGAAGGCTCTGAAGGAACCGCTCGCGAGTCTCGCCGGGCCAGCCGAGGATGAGATCCATGGAAATGTTGCCGAAGCCCGCGTCCCGCGCGGCCCGAGCCGCCCGGACCGCGTCATCCCCGCTGTGGTCTCGAAACATCTCGCGCAGAACGGCGTCATCGAACGACTGAACGCCCAGGCTGAGACGATTCACGCCGGCGGCAAGCAACTCCGCGAACCCCCGTTCGTCGCGATCCTTCGGATTCGCCTCGAGCGTCACCTCGGCGTTCGGCGCAATCTCGTAGCACGCGCGAACTCTGCGGATGAGGTCGCCGATCTGCGGCGATGGAATCAGCGACGGTGTCCCGCCACCGAAGTAGATGGTGTCCGCCGCCCCACCCTTGGAACCGCCGATCTCCGCAGTGAGGGCGCTCAGGTATCGATCCCGCCGCGCCGCCGAAGGCCGGGCCGGGTCGATGGCGAAGTGGCAGTACGCGCACTTCTGCGCGCAGAAGGGAATGTGGAGGTAGACGCCGAGAGGCCGCTCAGCGC
>JANMVV010000462.1:0-14958 GCA_031392925.1 Vicinamibacteria bacterium | reverse complement strand
TTTCCCTGACCATGCTCGGGTTCGCGATCTCGGGCGTTCTTCTCACCGCCTTCCCGAAGCTCGCGTTCAGGCGCATGCCCGAGACCCTGATGGTGAGCGCGTGCCTGCTCGGGCTGTCGGCCGTGACCGCGACCGGCCTCTTCACCGCATCGAGGGCGCAAACCCGCGCGATGCTCACCCGGATGGCCCTCGTGGAGTCGTTCATCGAGTGGGCGCCCTACGCGTTGCTCCTCACCCTGCCCTTCGCCTTCGCGGGCATCATGCTGGGAGCGCTTCTTTCGGACGAGCGGTTGCCCACGCGAAGGATCTACTTCTTCGACCTGATGGGATCGGCCCTGGGCGCGCTCGTTGTCCTCCCCCTCTTCCACTACCTCAGCGTCGAAACCATGATTGTGGGCTTTTCCCTCCTCGTGGTGCTGGGCGCCGCGATCCTCCTGCGCCCCGCGACCTCCGCTCTGCGGCTGCTCTGCGTCCTCACCGGCGTGGCCCTTTCGATCGGCCTGGTCAAGCGCAACGAGATCCTCGCCATCTACTACCCGGACGGTTCCATGCTCGCGGCCACGCGCGATCCGAGTGCGAAGACCGTGCTCGAGTACACCGAATGGGATCCGGTGGCGCGCATCGAGATCGCCTCGATTCCGGGCCGCACTCCCGACCCCCGCATCTACCCCTCGCTCTTTGGTGAGAACGCGACGTTCCTTAGACGCATCCGGAAGGTTCTCACCCAGAACAACTGGGCGTTCACCACCGGGGTCGACTACGACGGGACACCCGAGTCCCTCATCGGCATCGAGGAGACGATCTACGCGTCCGCCTACTACGCGACCCTGATGCCGAGGCCCAGAGTCGCGGTCATCGGCGTGGGCGGCGGGTTCGACATCCTGACCGGACTTCGCTTCGACGCCTCCCAGATCACCGGCATCGAGATCAACGCTGCGACCCTCAATATCGTCCGAAACGTCTTCAAGGACTATTTCCGGCACTGGGTCTCAGATCCGAGAGTAAGGCTCGTGAACGCGGAAGGCCGCCACTATTTGTCCACGACAACCGAGACCTACGACATCATTCAGCTCTCGGGCGTTGATTCCTACAGCGGCACCCCGGGGGCCGCGCATGTGTTCTCGGAGAACTACCTCTACACCGCCGAGGCCTTCGACCTCTATCTCAGCCGGCTGTCCGAACACGGTGTTCTGAACATGATGCGGCTCGAGTCCATGCCCGCCCGGGAAATGCTCCGCGCGCTCACCACCGCGGTCGGAGCTCTGCGCCGTCGGGGCGTCACGGAACCGCGAAAACACATAGTGATGCTGACCGAGCACACCGGCTACTTCACGGCTCTGCTGGTAAAGAGGACCCCCTTCACGGACCCCGAGATCGAAAAGCTCCGGGCCTGGAGTTCGCAGCGGCCGAGCTTCGGCATCTCCTTCGAGCCCGCGTCCTCGACGGCGACCGTCAACAATGCCTATCAGGAGTTCATGGCGCTCGACAACGAGCGCCGCGAGCTGGGTTACATCGCCCGCTATCCCTTCGCCATTGACCCCGCGACCGACGACCGACCGTTCTTCTTCAACTTCTCCTTCTGGTGGCACCTCTTTCCGAACCAGCAGCTCTTTGCCGAACAGCCGGCCAACTGGACGGCGGTCCCGGTACTTCAGCTCAGCCTTCTCGTTCTGGCCGCCGCGGTTCTTGTGGTCATGGTCGTCGCCATCTTCCTTCCCCTGAGGTTCCTGTTGCGCCGCGGCCTGCCCACCGAAGGGAAGAACCGCATGGGTCTTTATTGCGCGGGCGCAGCGCTTGGATACCTTGCCGTGGAAATCGCGTTGATGCAGCTCTTCGGCCTGTTCCTCGGCCACCCGAACTACTCGGTCTCCGTGGTCCTCGCGAGTCTGCTGCTGTCCAGCGGTCTTGGTTCCCTGTGGGCGGGAGCGATCGTGGCCCGGCTCGGGAATGTGCGCTTCGTCGCCTATTTGCTGTCCGGCACTATCTTCGCGGAGTACTTCATCGTCTTCCCGCAACTCTCCTCGATTCTCGGCCTGCCCTTTCTCGTCCGGGCGTTGATCACGGGCGTGTTGGTGCTTCCCATCGGAATCTGCCTCGGCGTCTTCCTGCCGACCATCCTCGACGCCATGAAGCGGCAATCTCCCCATCTCGTGCCCTGGGCCTGGGGCGTGAACGGCATCTTCTCGGTCCTCGCTCCGCTGATCGCGGTGGGGATCGCCACCACCTTCGGGATCACCGCACTCCTGCTCTCGAGCGTGCCCGTCTATCTGATCGTCGCATTCAGCTTCCCCGAAACGCTCGTCCGAGGACTGCCGAAGAGGGCCTAGTCGTCCGATGTCATCCTTCCCCGAACGATCGCGTGCTTCGACCCTCGCGCTGCTCACGGTTCTCGCGGTGTACGAGTTCGTCCTGTGCGCGCCCGTCCTCCTGGGCACGCTCGCGCCCTATCAGCGGGATCTCTACCTCGTCTACTTCCCGCTCGTCCAGTCCGCGCTCAGGGCATTGAGCGAGGGCGCGCTGCCGCTGCGCGATCTCACCTCGGCCTTCGGGCAGCCGCTGCTCGCCGATCCAAGCTGTCAGATCCTGTATCCGCCCGTAGCCCTTCATCTCCTGTTCCCCCCGCACCAGGCTTACGCCTGGTTCGTGTCGCTCCACTCCCTCCTCGGAGCCATGGGCATCGCTCAACTGGCCAGGAAGTTTTCCGGCGGGGCCTGGCTTTCTGGCCTCATCGCCGGCCTCGCTTGGCTTTCGAGTGGGCCTTTGCTCTCTCTCGCCACGTTGTGGCATCACATGTCGGGCGCCGCCTGGATTCCCTGGGTGCTGCTTTGTGTTTTGAGGGTTGCCGAAGGAGAACGGCGGCGGGGCGCCCTGGTCCTGGGAGCCGTCTTCGGCATGCAGATCCTTGCCGGATCGGCGGACATGTGCGCGATGACCCTCCTCCTCGCGGCCCTCTTCGTTGCGCCCCTCGATTACATCCGCGCCTGGAAAGCGTGGGTCACGAGTGCCGTGATCGCGCTCCTGCTGAGCGCCGGTGTCTGGCTCCCCGCCGCAGAGCTCGTTTCAAACTCCGCGCGCTCCGCCTTGTCCGAGGCCGCTCGCACCTACTGGTCTCTGCACCCGTTCGCGATCCTCGAATTCTTCCTTCCCGTTCCCCTGACCGGGCTTCCGCTGCGGCCCGAGTGGCGGACCGCCATCTTCGAAGGCCGCGAACCCTTCCTCGGTTCGATGTTTCTGGGCACCGCCCTCCTCCCCTTCGCCCTCGCGGCCCTCCTCGACGCATCGGCTTCGCGGAGGAATCGGCTCGCCTGCTTTCTGGGCATCGCCCTCGGCTTCGTGATCGCCCTCGGCAAGAACGCGATCGCCTATTCCTGGGCAGTGGCGTTGATTCCTCCCCTCAGAATCCTCAGGTTTCCCAGCAAGGCCACGATCCCGTTGACGGTCCTCGTGTGCGTTCTCGCGGGCGTCGGCGCCGTGGCGGTTCGTCGTTCATCGAGAGCGAGGGCGGCCGCCCTGGTGGGTGTGGTGTTCCTCGCCATGGCGGCCCTGGCCCTCATGGGCCCGATGCTTCCTTCCTTCACGGCCCTGCTCCTCGACACGAAGCACGTGCCCGGCCTCGCCGAGTTCTGGGACCGGTTTCGTCTTCGGCTTCTCGCAACGGTCGGGCTTCTGATTCTGCAGGCAGCCTACGTCTTGCGCCCTTCTGGAAAACCCGGGGCTTTGTTCGGATCCCTTCTCCTCTTCGCCACGTTGTGGGTGAGTCACCTCTTCCATGCCGGGTTCAACGCCACCGTGCCGCCCAGGGTTCTGAGTTACCGGCCCGAACACCTGGATGTCCTCAAGCCGCCCGGCGACGGACGCCTTTTCGTCTATGACTATGTGGCGTTCGAAGGGCGCGCGCTCAAGTACCTCGGCCACAACGCGACCGCGAACATCTCCGGCCTCGATGGCATTGCTCCCGACACCGCCGCCCTGATCGCCGCGAATGCCTATCTGACCCCGCTCACCGGGGCATTCTGGCGGGTGGATTATGCGTGGGACGTGGATCTGCGGTTTCTCTTCGATCGCCGGCTTGCGCGCCTCACCGTCGGCCTGCGTCAGGTTGAGGGGACGCCCGCGCTGTTGAAGCTTCTCCAGATTTCGGGTGTCAGTCGGGTCGCCGCCCGGCACGAAAAGGACCTGGAGGACCTCCGGCTCCTGGCTCGAAGAAAGAGCTATTACCCGGAAGACCTTCGTGTCTTTGAAGTGCCGAACCCCATGCCACGCGCCTTTCTGACCTCCGGTCGAGCCCGGGGCACCGGCTCCGACCTGGAGGAGCTGCTCGCTCCGGACTTCGATCCGACCACTACCGTCCTCGTAGACGAAGGTCCCGTCCGGAAACCCGCGTCCGACTTCAAGGGCGCCGCCCGCGTTGTGCGGCGCCGCGCGGATGACGTGTTGTTGGAGACGTCCTCGAATGCTCCCTCCTTCCTGACCGTGCTCGAAGGCTTCATGCCCGGCTGGCGGGTCTATGTCGATGGCCAGGCGGCGAAGCTCGAGCGTGCGAACGCGATCTTCGTCGGCGCCGAAGTACCGGCGGGAATCCACCGCGTCGAATTCCGGTTCCTGCCCACCTTCGCCGCGATAGGAGTGAGTCTCTCCGCGCTGACCGCTCTCTTTCTCTTCTTCTCCCTCCTGCTGAATCGGCGGCCGGCCGCGGCCTGACCCCGGGCAGGGATCTTGGTATTCTGATCTCACCTTGATCGGAGACCCCGTCCCGGCGTGACGCGCGCGATGTTGAAGGGGCGTCATTGACGGGGGTCGTGGTGCCCGCGCAGACGACGCGGCGCGAGGTCACTGTCCTCGTCCTGATCCTGGCGATGATCGAGCTCGCCTCCAAGGGGTCCATCCTTCTAGGAACCGTGGCCCTCTACCAGCGTGATCTGATGCTCGTCTACTTTCCGCTGGTCCAGGCGATCCTGCGAGAGGTGAGCCGCGGCGCTTTTCCGTTGCGCGACCCCACCTCCGCTTTCGGCCAGCCGCTTCTCGCGGACCCGAGTTGCCAGATCCTCTATCCCCCCGCCTGGTTGCACATCCTCTTGCCGCCACCGCTCGCCTACGGCTGGTTTGTGTCCCTTCACACGGTTTTCGGAGCGCTCGGCGTGGCGTTGCTCGCGCGACGCCTTTCCTCGGGCTCCTTCCTCGCCGGTCTGATCGGGGGAGTGGCCTGGCAGCTGAGCGGACCCTTACTGTCCCTCGCGACCTTATGGCACCACATGGCCGGAGCCGCCTGGATTCCCTGGGTCTGGCTCGCGGTGGAGAGAGTGCTGGCCCGATGTCCAGGGAGGACCGACCTGGTTCTTGGCGGGGTCATGGGCGCGCAGATGCTCGCCGGCTCGGCGGAAATGTGCGCGGGCACTCTCATGATCGCGGCCCTTCGGATTCTCATGGCCTCCGGCTTGTCATTGTGGCGGGCGTGGGTCGTGAGCGGGGTATCGGCGGTGGCGATGAGCGCGGGGATGTGGCTTCCCGCCGCGGAGTTGTTGATGAACTCCGCGCGATCGGCGCTCCCCGAGACCGCGAGGACTTTCTGGTCGCTCAATCCTCTCTCGATCCTCGAGTTCTTTCTCCCTGTTCCCTTCTCCGCGTTTCCCCTTACCCACGCCTGGCAAACCGCGTTCTTCGAAGGGCGGGAACCGTTCCTCGCTTCGATGTTTTTCGGGGCGCCGATTCTTCCGCTGTGTCTCGCCGCACTCGCCGACACGGCGCTTTCTCGCTCGGTGCGCGCGGCGGGTTTTCTCGGAGCCACCGGGGCCATCCTGACCGCCCTGGGCAAGAACGCGGTGTTCTACTCCTGGCTCGTGGCCGTGGTGCCGGCTCTACGAATCTTCCGCTATCCAACCAAGGCCATGATTCCCTTCGCCGTGTTGATGTGCGTCTCCGCCGGGGTGGGAATCGCGTCGGTGCGGCGATCGGCGCGTTCCCGCCGGGCGGCGTGGGCCGGCATCCTTGGCCTCTCGGCTACAGCCCTCCTCATCCTGGGATACCTGGAGCCCTTGGAAAGAGAATTCATCGACCTGTCGAACCCCGCGGGCGTTGCCGAAATCAACACCAATCTGCCCGGGGACATGCTGTGGACAGTAGGTTTGCTCACGCTACTGGGCGCTTACATGAGCGTGCCGCGTCACCGCGTCAGCCTGGGGCTTTTGGCCCTGGTCGCTCCGGTTCAGCTCAGGCAGAGCCATTCGCTTCACGACAGCCTCAATCCCACGGTGCCGATGAATGTCCTCTCCTATCGCCCGGAGTTTCTCGAACTCATGAAGCCACCGCCCGGCGGTCGCCTGTTTGTATACGACTACTCGAACATCAGGGGCAGCAAGGCGAACCGATACGTGTCGGAGGGTTCGCGTGGTTGGGAGACGATCAAGGGGCTGGAGCGGAGCACGGCCAGCCTGCTCGCTGTGCGCACCTACATGGGTCCCCTGGTCGGGGGTTTTTGGGGCGTGGAGTACGCCTGGGATGTCGACATGCGGATGCTGTTCGACCGCCGTCTCGCCGACCTGACGATCGGGGTTCGGAGGGTCGAGGAAACCCCGGGTTTTCTGAAGCTCCTTCAGATATCCGGCGTCCATCGAATGGTGTCCATGCACGAGCAGGGGCTCGGAGAGCTGAAGCTTCTCGCCCGGGAGGACTTCTACCCGCGGCCCCTCCGAATCTTCGCCGTCCCTGATCCGCGGCCGCGGGCGTTTCTGGTCAGCGGACGCAGTCGCGGGAGCGGACATGACCTTGACGACCTGGTAGATCCAGCCTTTGATCCTCGAACGAGCGCGCTGGTTGAGCGCGATCCCATCCGCCCCCCGGCCCCCGGATTCGAGGGCGTCGCGAGTGTCCTCGAAGAAAGGTCGGATCGGATTCAGTTGGAAACACAGTCCAACGGCCCGTCGTTCTTGACCCTGATCGAGGGCGCCTTGCCTGGTTGGCGGGCGTGGGTCGATGGCCGACCGGCCGCGGTCGAGCGCGCCAATGCGCTCTTCATCGGCACCGAGGTGCCCAAAGGAACCCATCGCGTTGAGTTTCGGTTCCTGCCGACCTCCGCCGTCGCCGGGGTTTTGGTGTCCGCCCTCAGTTGGGTATTGCTGGGCGGAGCGCTCCTGGTGTCCCGCGGACGGGCGCGCTAGGGCGATGGGGCGAGTCGCCTGCGTTTCGCGCGCCACGCGAGAAGGATCGCCGCGAGCCCTGAGACGAGAGAGACCACCAGGCCAGGAGCGAGCAAAGGCGGCCGATAGGACAGTTCGACGACGTGATGTCCTGCGGTCAGCGGAATACTCAGGAAGGCCAGGGCGTTCTCCAGCACGGGAACCTCGATGCCGTCCACCCGCGCGCGCCAACCCTGGTCGTAGGAAGTCGCCACCACGAGACGCGCGGTTTCAGGCGCGTCAACCTCGGCGAGCACCCGGCCATCCCGAATCTCGAGCACGCGAGGCAAGGGTGCCATGCGCGATCCACTCCCGTCTTCCAGCCGGACGCGGGGCCACCGGTCAGGAACGCGATACACGCGCACCGGCGCTTCGAAGAAGCGCTCCTCCTTGGTGACCAGGGGCAGCGAGCTCCATAGGGCCTCCGGGTCCATGGTTACCACGAAGTCCACCGAGGCGCGTTGGAGCTGGTCGATGACGAAGGTCGGGTCGCGAGAGGTGACGAAAGCCTGGATGGCGGCCTTGAGGGGGGCGCGGTAGAAGTCGAGGATGTCGAGATCGAAGCTTCCGTAGTAGCCGAACCGAGAGGCGCTCGGCGGATTCAGATACCAGGTCGCGGCGAGAGCGAGCGCCTCATCTCTCGCGAACCCGAGCGGCGCTCGAGCGAGTGCATAGGGCGCGCCCGCGGGCGGCCGGGTGGGAAGGGTGCGAAGCTGAATCGAATAGTCGGAGGTGTAGAGGCGCGAGCCTCGGGGAATCATCGCGGTGAGAGGCGGCCGATCCTTGAAGAACGACGCGGGTGTGGTCGGGTTAACGGAGGTGTGGGCGCTGAGCAGATCCATGGCCACGAGGCCCGCGACGAGCCAGCCCCTGGACGGAGCCCCGCCGAGACGCAGGATCCCGAAGAGCGCGACGCAGGCCAGGAGAGGGCGGATCAACGCATGCCCATCGAGGGGGGCCTTCGGATCGGTGGCTTCGTAGAAGAGCAGGGCGCATAGGGCGATGGCGAAGGCGGCGGCGATGAGGATCCGCTTCCGCTCTCTCGCCGTCCACAAGGCAGCGCTGGTGATGGCGCAGGCCGCGAGGATGGACAGCCCGAGGCTCGCGGCGGCCAGGTGCTTGGTGGGAAATCTCAATCCCGAGACGAGTGGCACGTGTGAGACCGCGGCCTGAAGCCATTCGTTTCGAATTCCCCACGCGAACCCGAGACCGACAACGATGCTGCCGAGGGCGAATCGTCGCGTGGCCTGCCCGGCACGCGAGAAGCCAAGGAACGCCAGGGCCCCCGCGGAAAGTCCAAGGTAGTGGGAGAACATCCAGATCTGAGCGCCGTACAGAAGGCGGTTGCGCATGTCGGGCAGGAGTGGCCAGGTTTCCAAGCGAACCGGCAGGGCGGTCTCGACGGTGAGTGCGGGGTGCAGGGGCGCGACTGCCCACCCGATCGGATACGGGTCGCGCGCGGCTGCCCGCGCGAAGACGAGCGAGGGCAGGAGCTGCACGGCGCCGAGCAGGACGCCTAGAGACAAGGCTGCGAGCGCTCGCCCCCTGTCCGCTCTCGATCGGTCGCTCAAGGTCAGCCCGAGGAAGCACAGGACGAAGGTGAGGAAGCTGTAGTCAGGAGACCCGGCGAAGACCTGCAGGGCCACCAGAGCGGGGAGGCTGAGCCAGGGCGTCCGGCCATCCAGCCTCCCTTCCGCGCGTTCGAGGATCCAGGGCATCCACGCCGCCGCGGCGAGGTGGTGCCAATGCGAGACCAGGGAGAGGAGCGGTCCGCCCGCCGCGTAGATGAGGCCAGCGGCCGCTTGCGCGGGGAGCGTGGCCCCCGGAATGAGACGTCGAGCCAGTCGCGCCGCGCCTAACGCGGCGATGACGAGATGCAGCGCGCAGAAGATCGGGTAGGAGGTCTCCATAGGCAGGATCCAGTGGATCCAAGCGGGCGGGTAGAGGACCTCGGCGCGAGGGTCGGCGAAGAGGGGCTGGCCGAAGGCGCGGTGGGCGTCGAAGTAGGGCATCTCCCCTCTGCCCACCTGCTGCACGATCGCCTCCACTTGCGGGGCCCACACCATCCCGATATCCCGGGCGAAAAGGGTGCGGCTGGAGATCAGGGCCAGCGGGAAATTCAGCAGAGGGACGAGGCAGAAAACTCCCAGGAGCGTGAGCCCGCGTCGGGAGAGGAACGGCATGGGCCGATGATACGTGCGCCTCCGTCGCCGGCTCCCGGTTGTCCTTTCTTGCTGAGGGGTTTGGGTGCAGGACCTCCAGAAAGGCATGAGGTTGTGAGGTCGCACACCAAGGATTCCTGAGAAGCGCTATGCTCCAGACACGCGCTCGGTTATGTTGTCAGGAATGCCGAACGTCAGGAACTAGGAGGAACTTGTGGCCGACGCCCCACCACTATCGCTTCACCATTTGCTCAAGACCATGGTCGAGCGCGGAGGTTCCGACCTCCACATCACCACGAATTCGGCGCCACAGATCCGAGTGGATGGTCACCTTCATCCTCTAGAAGGCTACACGCCGATGTCGCAGTCGGACACCAAGACGCTCGCCTACAGCGTCCTGACCGACGCGCAGAAGCACCGCTTCGAGGAAAACCTCGAGCTCGACTTCAGCTTCGGGATCAAGGGCCTCGCCCGGTTCCGCGCGAACAACTTCTTCCAGCGCGGCGCGGTGGGGGCTGTCTACCGGACCATTCCCGTCGAAATCAAATCCTTCAACCAGCTCGCCCTGCCCCAGGTGGTGGCGCAGATTTCCGAGAAGCCCCGCGGTCTCGTGCTCGTGACCGGACCCACCGGTTCGGGCAAGTCGACGACGCTCGCGGCCATGATCGACAAGATCAACATCGATCGGCACGACCACATCCTCACCATCGAGGACCCGATCGAGTTCGTGCACCAGCACAAGAACTGTCTGGTCAATCAGCGCGAAATTCATCAGGACACCGCTTCGTTCAGCAACGCTCTCCGCGCCGCTCTCCGCGAAGACCCCGATGTCGTCCTGGTCGGTGAGATGCGCGACCTCGAAACCATCGAGGCCGCTCTGCGCATCGCGGAAACCGGCCACCTGACCTTCGGAACCCTGCACACGAACTCCGCGGCGCAGACCATCAACCGCGTCATCGATGTCTTCCCCGCGCACCAGCAAGGTCAGGTGCGCGCGCAGCTCGCGCTCACCATCGAGGGCATCCTCTGCCAGGCCCTTCTGCCCAAAGCGTCCGGCAAGGGCCGCGCCATGGCCATGGAAATCCTCGTGCCGAACCCCGCGATCCGGAACCTCATTCGCGAGGACAAGATCCACCAGATCTACTCGACCATGCAGACCGGTCAGGACAAGTTCGGAATGCAGACCTTCAATCAGAGCCTCGCTCAACTCTATCAGACGAAACAGATCAACCTGCAGACCGCCATCCAGCGGAGTTCGCTCCCCGACGAGTTGCAGGACATGATCAACCGGGGAGTCGGTTCGAACACCGCCACGGGCGCTCCGCAGCGTCCCGGCGCTCCGCCGCGACCTCCGGCCGCGGGCGCTCGCTGATCGATGCTGATTGACTCAGGGACCAGGGAATAAAAGGAGAAGTCCGATGCCGACCTACATAGTCAAAGGCAAATTCCGGGACGGCAAGCCCTATTCGGGCGAGCGGGTGGGCGCCAATCCCGACGAGGTGACCGCAGGCCTGCGCAAGGAAGGCGTCACCATCGCCTCCATCGCGGAGAAGAAGAAGGGCGGCCCGAAGGCCACCGGCAAATCGGTTCCGGCGAAGCTCCTCTCCATCTTCGTCCGCCAGTTCTCCGTCATGATCGATGCCGGTCTTCCTCTCGTCCAGTGTCTCGAAATCCTGGGCTCGCAGCAGGAGAACCCGCATTTCGCGAAGGTCATCATCACGACTCGCCAGGACGTGGAGAGCGGTTTGAACCTCGCCGACTCGATGCGCAAGCATCCGCAAGTCTTCGACGACCTGTTCTGCAACATGATCGCGGCCGGCGAGGCGGGCGGTATTCTCGACACCATCCTCAAGCGACTCGCGACCTACATCGAGAAGTCCGTGAAACTGCAGGCGCAGATCAAGGGCGCCATGATGTATCCCGTGGCGGTCGTCAGCATCGCCTGCCTGGTCATCGGCGTCATCCTCTGGAAGGTCATCCCAACCTTCGCGGCCATGTTCGCAGGCCTCGGCGCCGAACTGCCCCTGCCCACGAAGCTCGTCATCATGGCCTCGAACCTCCTGGTCCGCCTGATGCCGTTCCTCGTCATCGGGTTCTTCCTGGTGCAGTACTCGTTCCGCCAGTACTACGCGACCTATGGAGGCAGGCGGATGGTCGATGGAATTCTGCTCAAGGTGCCGATCTTTGGCGACCTCTTCAGAAAGATCGCGGTCTCGAAGTTCTGCCGGACCTTGTCGACCCTGATCGCCTCGGGCGTGCCCATTCTCGACGGCATTGAAATCACGGCCAAGACCGCCGGAAACGCGATCGTCGAAGACGCGCTCATGGCCGTCCGCAAGTCGGTTGAGGGCGGTCTCACCATCGCGCAGCCGCTCAAGGAGACGAAGATCTTCCCGGGCATGGTGGTGCAGATGATCAGCGTCGGCGAACAGACGGGCGCCCTCGACGCCATGCTTTCGAAGGTCGCCGACTTCTACGAAGACGAGGTGGACCAGGCCGTGGCCAACATGCTGACTCTGATGGAACCGGTCATGATTCTCTTCCTCGGTACCACGGTCGGCGGCATCGTCATCGCGATGTACCTGCCGCTCTTCTCCCTGATTTCTCAGCTGTCCTAGGCGTTGTTCGGGTCGCTCACGCCCGGCCCGCTCGCCGGGGGCCCGCTTTGATCCGTCGGCTCCAGGACCACGCCTCTTCCCGGGAGGCTCCCTTCTCCCTGGGAGCGCTGATCGGCTTCCGGCTGGTCATCGTCACCGTTCTTCTCTTCGTCGCGGGCTATCTCGAGGCGGTTCAGGAAGGCACGCTCAGCGGTCCTATCTTCCTGCTCATCTCCGCGACGTTCGCATTCAACGTCGTCTACGCAATCCTGCTCGGCCTCGCTCCGTATCGTGTCCAGGCGATGGTGCAGATCCTGGGCGACCTGGTGGTGGTCACGGGCTTCGTGTACCTGACCGGCGTCGACCGCACCGGCTTCTGGATCCTTTATCCGATCAGCGTGCTCTGCGGCAGCGTGCTGCTGGGCCGCGGCTTCCTGTTTGCCACCGTGGCGAATGTTCTGTTCGCCTCGATACTTCTGTTCGTGCGCGCGGGCGTTCTCTCCGACGAGGCGGTGGGACAGATCGCCCACGGTCCGCTTCGCGGCCTGTTCGGTGCGCTCGTGGGCATGCTGCTCTCCACTTTTCCGGTGGCGGCGCTTGGTCAGTTCCTCACCAAGGCGCTCAAGCGAGCGGGCGAGAGCCTCGATGCGGCGGCCGGCGAGGTCGCGACGCTGCAGGACTTCAATCGCCTGGTGGTTGAGAACATCCACAGCGGACTTCTGGTGACGGACAACTCGGATCGGGTTTCGTTCGCGAATGCGAGTGCGGCCGAGATGCTCGGCTTGCAGCGTGAGAGCCTGCAGAACCGATCGGTGGGGGAGTTGTTCAGTTCCACCGAACTGAGGAACCGCGCCGAGCCCAACTCCGAGACCACCCTCGAACTGGAACACGTGAGAGGCGACGGCGACCAGAGGACTCTGGGGCTGTGGATCTCGGAACTGTCGGGGGCGCCGCCCGGCGGGCGGCTGCTGGTCATACGCGACCTCACCGAAGTGCGTCGCCTGGAGGCTCAGGCGCTTCTCAACGAGAAGCTCGCGGTGGCCGGAAGCACCGCGGCGCAGCTTGCCCACGAGATCCGCAATCCGCTCGGCGCCATCAGCGCGGCCACCAAGCTCCTGTCCGAGGGGTCGATCGCGGACGACCAGAAGAATCTCCTGCGCATCATTTCCAAGGAGGCCGAGCGCCTGGCCGCCACCGTGACCTCCTATCTTCGCGACATCAAGACGCAGAACCCGGTCGTGTACTGCGATCTCAACGCCGTCCTCTCCGACGCCGTGCGACTGATCAGCATCAGTCCGGAGCGCCGGCCGGAGCACACCATCAGCTTCGAGCCGCACCAGGGACCCCTTCGGGTGGCGATCGCGGAAGACGAGCTCATGCAGGTTCTGTGGAACCTCGCCCGAAATGGTCTGGAGGCGATGCCTCAAGGGGGCTGCCTCTCTTTTTCGATTCGTTCCCTGCCCGGCTCGGTTGAGATCGAAGTAGCCGACGAAGGACATGGCATGGAGCGCCGCCGTCTCGCCCAGCTCTTCGAGCCGCTCCGAACCAGCAAGGCCATGGGCACCGGCCTCGGTCTTGCGATCGCGCATCGCCTGGTGCGCGCCCGGGGTGGCGACCTGCTGATTTCCTCCGAGCCCGCCCGCGGAACCCGGGTCAGAGTCCGGCTCCTGGTCGAGAGTGCCGCGCCTTCCGCTCAACGGAGCGCCGGTGCGGTGGCGTGAGCGAACAGATGTCGCCCCCTTCCGAAGGACGCATTCTCGTCATCGACGACGAGCCGTCCCTGCGCGACGTCCTGGATCTCGGCCTGTCCCGGGCCGGCTTCTTCGTGGGCACCGCGGCGAGCCATAGCGAGGCGCTGACCCGGCTGGCCGATCACTGGGATCTCGTGGTCACCGATCTGCAGCTTCCCGACGGCGATGGTTTGTCCATCCTGCGACAGGTCAAGGAAACCTCTCCCGAAACCGCGGTGATGGTCCTGACCGCGCACGGTTCGGCGGACACCGCGGTCGCGGCCATGAAGCTCGGGGCGCACGACTATCTCACCAAGCCCTTCGACATCGACGAACTCCGCATCCGGGCGCATCAGGCCATCGAGGGCGAAAAGCTCCGGCGCGAGAACCGCGAACTGCGGGCGCAGGTGGGCGCGCGCGCGGGAATCCAGGGGCTCATCGGCAAGTCCGCGGCGATGCGCGCGGTGGTCGACCGGATCCGCGCGGTCTCCTCGTCCTCATCCACCATCCTGATCGTCGGCGAGAGCGGCACCGGAAAGGAGCTGGTGGCGCGCGCGATCCATGACCTGTCGCAGCGCAAGGGCCGGCCGTTCGTCGCCATCAACTGCGGGGCCATCGCCGAATCCCTGCTCGAGAGCGAGATGTTCGGTCACGTCAAGGGAGCCTTCACCGATGCGAGGCAGTCGCGCGCCGGCGTGATCGAGCAGGCGCACCAGGGCACTCTCCTGCTGGACGAGATCGGCGAGATGTCCCTGGGCATGCAGGTGAAGCTTCTGAGAGTGATTCAGGAGCGCCGGGTGCGGCGGGTGGGCGGTTCGGATGAGACGCCCGTCGATGTGCGGGTGATCGCGGCCACCCACCGGGATCTCATGCAGATGGTGCGCGAGGGAACCTTCCGGGAAGACCTGTACTACCGCATCGATGTCATTCAGCTACCCCTGCCTCCGTTGCGCGAGCGCCTCGATGACATTCCCCTGCTGGTCGCGGAATTTTCGGGCCGGCTTTCCCAGTCGGGCGGCATTCCCAAACGCGCCTTCTCGGCCGCCGCCATGTCGGCGCTCATGCGACACCCCTGGCCCGGCAACGTGCGCGAACTGGAGAACGTGGTGGAGCGTGCCATGACCCTGGCCCTGGGAGATACCGTGGGGCCGGAGGATCTCTCGCTGGCGACGCCGGTGCGAGAGCAGGCGATCCCCGAGCCTCATCCGGGGTTCGCCCTCCACGAGTACCTCCGGCGCACCGAGATTCAACTCGTCATCAGAGCGATGGAGATCGCCGAAGACAGACGGCCCGAGGC
>JANMVV010000447.1:0-19201 GCA_031392925.1 Vicinamibacteria bacterium | reverse complement strand
TGGGACCGCCGATGCATCCCCGCTCGCTGCGTTGCTCGTCCCCCAGAGGGGAGGCTTCGCGCTCGTTGCATATGCTGGATATGCGGCCTCCTCGGCGCCTTGCGATCGGGGCGCCTCGACGGTCGCATGTATCGCGGACTTACGAGGCAGGACACTAGGAACCCGGGATCGCGTGGAGGTACTTGTTCTTGACCGTGTCGAAGACCCGCAGCACCTCGGAGACCGTCTTCGGCACATAGTCCGACTTAAGGTAGACCCAGCCGGTCTCGCGGTAGAGCTTCCGGCCGCGGAGCCGGGAATAGGCGAGGCGCCCGGCCTTCACGTCCTTGGCCACGGCGGCGAAGGGAATCACGCTGACCCCCAGGCCGTGGCTCACCATGGCCTTGATGATCTCGACGTTTTCCGTCTCCATGGCCACCCGTACCGCGACACCCTCCTCGAGGAAGTACTCGTCGAGGACGCGACGGGTGTTCGAGCCCGACTCGTAGAGGATGAGCGGATGATTCCCGAGATCCGCGGGCGCGACCGGTCGCTTCTTCGAGAGCGGATGTCCGGGGGCGGTCACTACCACCAGCTCCTCGCGGAGGGCCGGACGGACCTGGAGGTCGTCGCCCACGATGGGGAGAGTGAGCAGGGCGAGGTCCAGCTCGTGGCGCCGCAGACTCTCGAGCACCACGGAAGAGGGAGCGTTGATGACCGAGAGTTCCACCTTCGGATACAGCGCACGGAACCGCTTCAGGACCGGGGGCAGGATGTACATGCAGACGGTCATGCCGCCGGCGAGGCTCAGGGAGCCCCGATGGAGGGAGCGCGTCTCCGAGATCTGCGACACCGTCTCCTGCAGTTCACGCTGGACCCGGTGGACGGTCTTCAAGAGCAGATCGCCCGAGGCGGTGAGGGCGACCCGCTTCTGCCCGCGGTGGAGAACCACGCTCCCCAGCTCCTCCTCCAGCAGCTTGATCTGCCGGGAGATCGCGGACTGGGTCACATGGACCCGCCGGGCCGCCTTGGTGAAGGTGCCCTCTTCGGCCACCGCGCGAAACATCTCCAGTTGACGCAAATCCATTCCTATCTCCAAATCAGATGACTTCGATTCGCTCCATGCGCTTGTGAGTCATTCCAAAACAGCATAACACTCATCCTAATATTCTATTTTACACATAGCCTGGGTGATTGCTACAACCGCAATCGCCATGAGCTCCGTCCCTCGCGCTTCTTCCCGCCCGGTCGCCGGTCCCGGCCATGACGCCTGCGGCACCGGCTTCCTCGCCGATCGCACCGGGCGCCCCCGCGCGGACATCCTCCCCCTCGCCCTCACCGCCCTCGGGCGGATGGACCACCGCGGCGGCATGGGCGCGGATGGCGAGACGGGTGACGGCGCGGGGGTTCTGACCGCCATTCCCTGGGCGGTCCTGGTCGCGGAGCCGGGAAACGGAATCGACGGCACGATGGCGGAAAGAGGCTTCGGAGTCGGCAGCGTGTTCCTCCCCGACGATGCCTCTGGCCGAAGGCGCAGCGTCGAGGCGGTCGAGGACGGACTCGATCAGGCGAACCTGCGCGTGGTGGCCTGGCGCGAAGTCCCCGCGAACGACGCGGTCCTGGGACGACTCGGACGGGCCTCCCGCCCCGGCCTGTCGCAGGTGATCGTGGCCCGGCCCCCTGGCCTCGACGGCGAGGCCTTCGAGCAGCGCCTCTTCGTGGCCCGCCGCGAGATCTCCGCCCTGGCTCGCGCGCTGCGCCTCGACGATCTCTACATCGCCTCCCTCAGCCATCGGACCATCGTCTACAAGGCGCTCCTGCGCGCCCCTCAACTGCGCGAGTTCTACGCCGACCTCAGGAACCCCGGATTCGTCACGCCGTTCGCGGTTTTCCACAACCGGTTCAGCACGAACACGCATCCTTCTTGGCCGAGAACCCAGCCTTTCCGCCAGCTCGCGCACAACGGGGAGATCAACACCATCGACGGCAACCGCCGGTGGATGGAGGCCCGCGGCATCCAGGGAGCGGGGAGAGCCCTGGGCCTTAGCCCGGCCGCCGCAACACCCCTGCTCGCGCAGAGCGAGAGCGACTCCGCCAGTCTGGACGAGGCCCTTCGGCTTCTGATCGCGGCGGGACATCCGCTGCCCGAGGCCGTGCGGATCCTCATCCCGCCGGCGTGGGAGAACGATGAGGGGATGACCGCGGAGGTGCGAGCGTTCCACGAGCGCGCTTCCCGGATGATGGAGCCCTGGGATGGCCCCGCGCTCATCGCCTTCTCGGACGGACGCGTGGTCGGAGCCGCGCTCGATCGCAACGGCCTTCGCCCCGCGCGCTCGGTGATGACCGTGGACAACCTCGTCATGGTGGCGTCGGAAGCGGGCGTCCTCGATGTTCCCGACGAAAGGATCGCGGAACGCTCTCGGCTCGGGCCTGGCGGGTTCCTCGCCGTGGATCTCGAGAAGGGCGTCCTCATCGACCGGGCCGCGCTCGAGCGATCGCTCGGCGTCCCGTCTCGCGCGGTTGAATCGAGCTTCGGGAGCAGCCGCACGGCAAGCGTGGTTGCCTTCGAGCCGCGGCCCACGGACGTGCGCGCGCTCGCCGCCTTCGGCTACACCCGCGAGGAACTCCAGTTCGTGATCGGCCCCATGGCCAGGGACGGGGTGGAGCCGATCGGTTCGATGGGCGACGACATCCCCCTCGCCTGTCTCTCGGAGAAGCCGCGCCTGCTCTTCTCGTTCTTCAAGCAGCGTTTCGCTCAGGTGACGAACCCTCCTATCGACCCCCTGCGCGAACACGTGGCCATGTCCCTGCGGACCTCGCTGGGCCCGGCCCCCGATGGCTTCGCGCGAGCCGGCTCGGCCGTCGGAACGATCGAGCTGTTGAGCCCCATACTTCCTGAGGCAGATCTCGAAGGAATCGCGACCCATCCCGACGACGCGACCTCCGGCGTCTCACTCCTGTTCAACGCCCTCGTCGGCCCAGAGGAGCAGGAGATGGAGCGCGCGCTCAACCGCGTCCAGCTCGCCGCGATCCGCGACGTCCGCCAGGGCGCCTCCCGCATCATCCTGAGCGATCGTGGCGTCGATCCCGCTCATGCCGCCATTCCCTCCCTGCTCGCGATCTCCGCCGTGCATCAGCGCCTGATCCGGGAAGGCCTCCGCCTGCGTGCCAGTCTCATCGTGGAAACCGGCGAGGCGAGAGACGACCACCAGGTCGCGACGCTTCTCGGGTTCGGCGCGAACGCAGTCTGTCCGTACGGTGCGTTCGAAGCCGCGAGGCGATGGGCGCGCGAGTTCGAGCCCCAGCACTCCCCCGACGCCGCCGTCAAGAACGTCGTGCGCACCCTCGAGAAGGGCCTGCTCAAGATCCTGTCCAAGATGGGCATCGCCACGGTGCGGTCTTATCAGGGCGCTCAGCTCTTCGAGGCGATCGGTCTCGACCGCGAACTCGTGGATCGCCATTTCACGGGAACGCCCGACCTCCTCGAGGGGCACGGCCTGATCGAGATCGCCCGCGACGTTCTCGATCGACATGGCCGCGCGTACCACGAGGCGTTTATCGATCTCGAGGAAGGCGGCGCGCATCGTTACCGCCGAAGCGGCGAAGCTCATGCGTTCGAGCCGCCCGTGGTCAAAGCGCTCCACGCTCTCATCCGCAGCGGCGAGCGACTCGACGCCCGGCGTTACTCCGAACTCATCGAACAGCGCACTCCCATCGCGGTCCGCGATCTTCTGCGCTTCCGCAAGGCGGCGACCGCAGTGGCGTTGAACGAAGTGGAGCCGGTCGCGTCCATCTTCAAGCGGTTTTCCACGGCCGCGATGTCGCTTGGGTCTCTCTCGCCCGAGGCGCACGGCGCCCTCGCCATCGCCATGAACCGCACCGCCGGCCGCAGCAACAGCGGCGAGGGCGGAGAGGCCGAGGAGAACTACTGGCGTGACCTGCCGGGCGGCGACCGCGCGAACCATCGGATCAAACAGGTGGCCTCCGCGCGCTTCGGCGTCACCACGGACTATCTCGTCGCCGCCGAAGAACTGCAGATCAAGATCGCCCAGGGTTCAAAGCCCGGCGAAGGCGGCCAGCTCCCCGGCCGTAAGGTCGTGGCCCACATCGCGCGGGTCCGTCACTCGCCCGAGGGCGTCACCCTCATTTCGCCGCCGCCGCATCATGACATCTACTCGATCGAGGATCTCGCCCAGCTCATCCACGACTTGAAGCGCGTGAACCCGGACGCCGTGGTGAGCGTGAAGCTCGTCTCGTCGACCGGCATCGGCGCCATCGCCGCGGGCGTCGCGAAAGCGGGGGCCGACACCATCGTCGTGGGAGGGCACGACGGCGGCACCGGCGCTTCTCCGCTCTCCTCCATCAAGAACGCGGGCACGCCCTGGGAGTTCGGCTTGCTGGAGGCGCACGAGACGCTGGTCGAGCAGGGCCTGCGCGGACGCGTCCGCCTCGGTGTCGAGGGGGGTCTCAAGACCGGTCGGGACATCGTGATGGCCGCGGCGCTGGGCGCGGACGAGTTCGCCTTCGGTTCCGCGGCCCTGGTTGCCGCGGGCTGCGTCATGGCGCGTCAGTGCCATCTCAACACCTGCCCGGTGGGCATCGCGACGCAGCGGGAGGAGCTGCGGCGTCACTTCCGAGGCACGCCGGATCAGGCCATCAGATTCCTCACCGCGGTCGCCGAGGAGGCGCGGGAACTTCTGGCCTCTCTCGGGCGGCGCGACTTCTCACAGATCGTGGGCGATCTCGGCCTCCTGGAAGCGAGGACGCTTCCTAAAGGCGCCCGATCGTCGCGCGTCTCCGCTGCCCCGCTCCTCGATCGCGCGCCGAGTCTCTCCGTAGCCGCGAGCCGCGACGTCGAGAGTCGTAACCGGCCCGACGCGGCCGTGGCCGGGCCCGACGAAGCGGTGCTCGCGCGCCTCCACTTCGTCCACGGCCACATCGCCCCGCTCGCCCTCTCGCGCCCCGTCACCGTGGCCGACCGGTCGGTGGGCTCGCGGGTAGCGGGAGAAGTGGCCCGGCTCCTTCGCGGACGCCGCCTTTCGGAGGGAACGCTCAAACTCCATTTCCGGGGTGCGGCGGGTCAGAGCTTCGGCGCGTTCGCGGTGGCCGGCATGAGCCTCACCCTCGAGGGCGAGGCCAACGATTACGTCGGCAAGGGACTCTCGGGTGGCGAGATTGTCCTCCATCCGCGTCGCGACTTCCGCCCGCGCGCGGAGGGCCAGGTCATCGCGGGCAACACCATCCTCTATGGCGCCACCAGCGGGCGTTTCTTCGCGGCCGGCCGGGTGGGCGAACGTTTCGCGGTTCGATTGAGCGGGGCTCTGGCCGTGGTCGAGGGCGCGGGCGATCACGCATGCGAATACATGACCGCCGGCACGGTCGCGATCCTCGGACCGGTCGGCCACAACCTGGGTGCTGGAATGTCGGGCGGTCTGGCCTACGTCCATGACCCCGCGCAAGTGCTCGCGAGCCGGATCAACGGAGAGATGGTCGCGATCGACGCCGGCCTGTCTCTGGAAGACGAGGCCTGGTTGAAAGAGGCGTGCCGAAGGCACTGGGAGGCCACGGCCAGCCCCCGCGTGGAAGGCTTGCTCCAGGACTGGGCCGGATCGATGCGCGCGTTCCGGAAGGTCACGCCGCGAGGTCTCCCCTCGGTTCGCCCCGTGCCCTGGCCGGTGGAGGCAAGAGTCGAGAGCGCGGAGCCGGAGCCAATGTGGAGTGTCGCCTGATCCGCCCCCGGTCTACCGCGCCACCAGGAACAGGATCACTATCGCACCTGCGCCTCGGATCTCTTCCCGGCCGCGTTAACCGACTCGGCATAATCCTCGAACGAAACCGCGGGCCCCGCTCCGAGGCCGGGGGCGGGCGCCTGCATGGTGTGGTCGATGTCCGGCTCACCCATCTTCCTCGCCGCGTAGGCCCGAGTGAAGTCGATGCCCATCAGGATCAGAAGGAACGCGGCCGCCCATCGCCAGCGGAAGGTGCGGTTCGGGCCGGGCCTGCGGATCGCGGCGGCCTGGGTCAGGAAGACCACGACGGCGATCGAAGGAAGCCAGGAGCGAAGGGAGGAGGCGAGGCCATCGGACAGAAGGTAGTAGGCAAGGAGCGAGATAGCCGCGGAAAGCGGGCCCAGCCACGAGTAGACCGCGAAATGGTTCAGGACATCGGCCATCCGGACCTTGCGGCTCGCGGCCTTTAAGAGCCCGAGCAGGATCGAGGCGAACACCAGGATGGCCACGGACGCGGTCAAGCTCCGCCAGACTAGGAAGACCACGCGCTGGGAGTTCCAAGGCGACCAGAACTCCGGCTCCATGACCGTCTCGAGGACCAGCGCGGCGAGGGTGACCCCTATGTAATTGGCCCAGGTGATCGGCGTGCGCCTCTGGTCCAGCTGGTGAAGGTCTTCGAGGCTGATCGGCTGAGTCGCGTCGGCGCTCACCTCCTCGATCTCGATCTCAGTGAGACCGAGGCGAGCGCGCAGACGGCCGGAAAAGCGCTCGGACGCCACTCGCTTCGGCCCCGCGTACAGCCCATTGGTGCCGGAGCCATCCACCAAGACGAAACCTCCGCCTTGATCCCGGTCGATCCTCGCGTGCTCGCGGGACACCGACGAATCGGTGAGGACGAGGTGACAACTCGCGGACCGGCCGATCGTGATGGGAGTCGAGCGGAACAGTTCCTCCCGCACCACCGAGCCGTCGCGCAGGACGCGAATCACCAGCATCAGTTCGCCCCCCACGACACGTTCTCGATGAGGCGCTTCGAAAGATCGAGCGCCGATTTCATCCGAAAGCCCTTGAACCCGAGAGAAAGGAACATCGCTTCCTTCGGACGGGAGAGGCTCGTGGCCACGAGGTCGATATCGAAGAAACCGGGCGAGGCCTTGAAAGCCACCGCGCAGGTCGTGATCTTCCAGACTTCTCCGCCCACCGCTACGCGGTTCGACGCGCACTCGGGCGGGCCCAGGTCCGGATCGCCCGGGGCGCGGGGAGGCACCTCCTGATGCGAGTGGGCATGAGTGGGCAGATAGCCATAGAAGCCATAGCTGCTCCGTTCCGACACGAAGTGCTCGATCTGGAGCTGCACCGAGCCGATGGGCCCAAGCTTCTCGGTGGCCGGCGTGAACTGCAGGTCGCAGCCGTACTGGCTCTTCACGACCCCCTCGCGCTCGAACTCCTGCCGGTTGTCCCAGCAGGCGAAGGCCGGGGGGAGCGCCTTGCTGCGGGCTCCGCCGATGATGAGGTCCGGCTCCCTCGGTCCGGCCTGAAACGCGCGGGTGAGGGCATCTGTGGTCTGCTTCTCGAAGGCATCAAGCTGGCGGTTCATCTCGGCCTGAAGCGCGGGCCTGGCGATGTCGAGCGGGGCCCTGGTCAGAAGCTCCCGCAGCGCCTGAGCGGGCACGCCGAAGGAGAGGGAGTTCGACAGCCATTGTACGGAGACGTTGGTGCCGACCACCTGATCGCGCGAGTTGAGAATGGGACCGCCGCTCATTCCCGAGTTCAAGGGCATCGAAAGCAGGAGCCGCGGCACCACGCCCTTGGTGGCGAAGCCGTTCGCGTTGCCCTCGATGAGGCTCAGGCCGAGGCCCTCGGGATTGCCGAAGGAGATGATCCTCTCCCCGGCTTGTGGGGGGGAGTCGGCGAGAGCGAGGGGCTTGCCGGAAACCCCGGCGGCGCGGACCAGGGCGATGTCGTGGATGAGATCGAACTGCACCAGGGTGAGCGGATATTCGCCGGTCTGACCCTTGGCGCGGAGCTGGTTGCGGACGGGGTCTTCGATGAAGGAAGCGACCACATGGTAGTTCGTGGCGATGAGGCCGTCCCCGGAAACGAGATATCCGCTGCCCAGGCTGCTCTTCGACTCCCGATTCCCAGAGTGGATCTCGATGGTGAACAGGCTCTGCTTGAGACGGGCGTAAGCGCCCTCCGATGTGGCCGGGGCCTGCGTTGCGGCAAGGGCAAGGAGGACAAGCAGCAGGTTCATCGGGATTTCAAGGCGGATCAGCAATGGGCCATTGACGAGCGCCAATCTGCGATCCTATCCTGCCGTGGAGCCGGCCACGGGTGTCATCCGCCCGTGGCATTTCTTTTTCCCGAGGAATAGACCCCATGAGCCAGGAGCTTCCCGAGGATCACATCACCAGGAAGACGGTCGTGCTTCGACTGCCCGGCATGGACGAGGTCGGACTGCGGCGCGATGTCGAGTACCAGTCGGGTGACCCTGGCCCACTCGTGTTCGACCTCTACACGCCGGCCGGCGACGGGTCCATCCTGCAGCCCGCGGTTCTCTCGGTGGCAGGCTACCCCGATCCGGGGATGCAGCGGATCCTCGGCTGCCGCACCAAGGACATGGGCTCGTCGACGTCCTGGGGACGGCTCATCGCAGCCTCCGGCATGGTGGCGGTTACCTACACGAACCGCGAGCCCGCCCAAGACATCCACTCCGTGCTGCGCCACCTTCGTGAGAACGGGACCGCCCTCGGCATCGATCCGAAACGCATCGGACTCCTGGCCGCCTCCGGCCACGGGCCGCTCGCCCTGGCCACGCTGATCGACGACCGGGGCCTTACCCCCCTGCGTTGCGCGGCTCTCATCTGCCCGCTCCTGCTCGACCTCGACGGATTCACCGCGGTGGCGGAAGCGGCGAAGACGTTCCGCTTCGCGAATCCGGCGGCGGGCAGAACCGTGGACGACCTGCCGACGGACGCGGGTCTGTTCATCGCGAGAGCGGGCCAGGATGAAACTCCGGGACTGAACGAGACCCTGGACCGATTCGTCGCAAAGGCGCTCGAGCGAAACCGGAATCTGACCCTGGTCAGCCTGCCGCAGGCGCCGCATGCTTTCGATCTCCGGTACGACCGCGAAGCCTCCCGCGAGGTCATCCGCGCGGCCCTTGGGTTCCTCCGGTTTCAACTGCGGGCGGGCCCGGTGTAAACCGGGCCCGTGGCGGCCCGCGCTAGCGTTCCATCCGCAGCGTTCCCTTGGCCGATCCGACGGTGAGCTCGATGCCCTGGACTCCGAAGGTGGTCGCGTTCGACACGATGTCGAGGAACGCGACATCGTGGGAGGACGAGCCGCAGAAGGCTTTCGTGCAGGCCAGGGCGCCGACCGTGAGCGAGTCACCCGAAATCGAATAGGTACCGGAGCACTGGTTGCAGTCGGCCCTCGCCGCGAGCTTTCCACCGTCCTTGAACTCCAGGGTGTAGCCCGCGGTGTTGGTGATCCCCACGATGCCGCGCGCGGAGGTTTCGATGCTCCGAATCTTCCAGACCCCCCCGATGACCACGGACGGCGCGGTGCTGACCTTGCCGCAGGCGGGGGCGAGCGGGGAAAGAGCGAGGAGGCCGACGAGAACGACGTTCGTTTTGGTCATGGAGGTTCAGAAGTTTAGTCCCAGCCACTGGTTCCGCCATCAAGGGGAGGGGAAAACGTCCGCTCTCTCTTATCCTTATCGGATCAACCGACTCGTCGCCGCGTCTGCGGACGCGGCCCTTCAATTTCAGTGAGGATACGACCATGGACAAGAAGATCATTGCGATTCTCGGCGCCACCGGCGCCCAAGGCGGGGGCCTCGTGCGCGCCATCCTGGCCGACCCGAGCGGCGGCTTTGCCGTTCGCGCTCTGACCCGCGATCCGAACACCGCGAAAGCAAAGGAACTCGCCGCCCTGGGAGCGGAGGTCGTGGCCGCCAATGTCGACGACCAGGACAGCCTGGCGCGAGCGTTCAAGGGCGCCTATGGCGCCTTCTGTGTCACCTTCTTCTGGGACCACTTCTCCGTGGACAAGGAGGTGGCGCAGGTTCAGGCCATGGCGGGCGCCGCGAAGGCGGCGGGGTTGAAGCATGTCATCTGGTCGACGCTCGAGGACACCCGGCTGCTCGTCCCCTTGTCGGACGACCGCATGCCGACGCTCCACGGGAAGTACAAAGTGCCTCACTTCGACGGGAAGGGATCGTCGAACCACTTCTTCACCGACGCGGGCGTCCCGACCACTTTTCTCCTCACCTCCTTCTACTGGGACAACCTGATCCACTTCGGCATGGGACCCAAGAAGGGCGAGGATGGCAAGCTCGCCTTTGTCCTGCCCATGGCGGACAAGAGACTGCCGGGCATCGCCGCCGAGGACATCGGGCGATGCGCCTACGGGGTCTTCAAGGCCGGCGACCAATACATCGGCAAGACGGTGGGCATCGCGGGTGAACATCTGACCGGAGCGCAGATGGCCAAGGTTCTCTCCGATGGCCTCGGAAAGGAAGTCGTCTACAACTACGTTCCGCCCGAGGTGTACCGGACGTTCGGATTCCCCGGGGCCGACGACCTCAGCAACATGTTCCAGTACAACCGCGACTTCGATGCCGAGTTCTGCGGCAGCCGGGACCTCGCGTTCTCCCGCTCCCTGAACCCGAAGCTGCAGACTTTCGCGCAGTGGATGGCGGCCCACAAGGATCGCATTCCGGTCGCGTAGCGACCGGAGCCTTCGGCCGTTTCGGGGGCGCGCTTCGCGCCCCTTTTTTTCTCAAGGTGAGTCAGATTGCCCGCAAGGAGGTTCATTTGACTCATTGTCGAGCCCAATCCTCCATGTGAACGTTGACGTGCATTCGTCATCCGCACGTCACGCGTTGGAGGACATCCTTGAACACCGGCAAGATGCCGCAGCAGGTCGTTGTCCTCAGTGCCATCGCGATCGTGGTGGTGGTGAGCTTCTTCGGGATGCGGGCCCTCTTCGTTCCCGAGTCGTTCGGCAAGTATGGCCACTACCGCGCCAACGCGGTCGACCACGTGGCCAAACTTCCCATGGCCTACGCGGGGGCCAAGGTCTGCGTCGAGTGTCACGAGGAGGAGGGCAAGACAAAGGCGCGGGGCTTCCACCGGAGCGTGTCCTGCGAGGTCTGCCACGGCCCGTCGGCCGCCCACGTCGAGGACCCCGGAACGATCAAGCCGACGGCCCCAAGGCAGCGCGGCCTTTGCCCGCTCTGCCACAACTACTCTCCGTCGCGGCCCACCGGCTTCCCTCAGATCGTCACCGCACAGCACAACCCGGGCAAGCCCTGCATGACCTGCCACAAACCCCATGACCCCGTGCCGCCCAACACGCCCAAGGACTGCAGCGCCTGCCATCGGGGCATCTCGAACCAGAAGCAGGTTTCGCCCCATGCCTCGCTCGAGTGCGCTACCTGCCACCAGGTGCCCAAGGAACACTCCGCCAATCCTCGCGCCTTCACCGTCGGCAAACCCACGGAAAACAGGGCCTGCGAACAGTGTCACGCCAACAAGAACGCCCCGCAAGATGGCTCGCCCATCCCCCAGGTGGCCCCCGAGCACGCGGGCCGCTATCTGTGCTGGGACTGCCACTATCCGCATTTCCCGGAGGGGAAGAAATGAGTCTCGATAAAGAACAGGGCGGTTGCCCGGGAACCATCAACGCGCCGGCGCAAGCCGGTTGCCCCGGGGCGGCCACGCCCGAAATGGATCGTCGCCAGTTTTTCGACCTGTGCAAGCAGGCTCTCCCCGCGGGACTGACTCTGCTCGCCGCTGGACTACCCATCGAACTGGCGAGCGCCGACACCACCCCGACCGCGGCCGTCGGAGCTGTTCCCGAAGCCAGGATGGCGAGCTACGCCATGGCCATCGACATCGAGAAGTGCATCGGCTGCGGACGCTGCGCCGCCGCGTGCAAGGCCGAGAACAAGGTTCCGGACAGCCCCCACTACGTTCGCACCTGGGTCGAGCGCTACGTGATCCCGAAGGAGGGCGAGACCATGGTGGACAGCCCCAACGCGGGCATCGACGGCTTCCCCGACCTGCCCCCGCTGGACACCCTCAAGACCTTCTTCGCCCCCAAGCTCTGCAATCACTGCGCGAATCCCCCCTGCGTTCAGGTCTGCCCCGTGGGCGCCACCTTTCAGACCCGTGACGGCGTCGTCCTCGTGGACGAGGACTATTGCGTGGGATGCCGGTACTGCATTCAGGCCTGCCCCTACGGCGCTCGGTACCTGCACCCGGAGAAGCGGGTCGCGGACAAGTGCACCTTCTGTTACCACCGCATCACGAAGGGTCTTCTGCCCGCCTGCGTCGAAGTCTGTCCCACCCAGGCGCGGGTCTTCGGCGATCTCAACAACCGGAGCAGCCCCATCCAACGGGTCCTGCGGTTCAACCCCATCATGTCGCTCAAGGCTGAGCTCAACACGCGTCCGAAGGTGTTCTACGCCAACGCGGACCAGGAGATCAGGTAGACCGCGATGGAAAATGGCATGCTCGATCAGTTCACCGGCTACATCTATCCCAATGAGTACTTCCTTCAGTGGGAGCTGCTCATCGTTCTCTACCCCTACATCACGGGGCTGGTAGCCGGCGCCTTCATCCTGGCCTCGCTCGAACGCGTCTTCCAGGTCAAGGTGCTGTGGCCGGTCTATCGCCTGGCCCTGCTCTCCGCCCTTGCCTTCATGATCGTGGCCCCGCTGCCCCTGCTCAGCCACCTTGGTCACCCGGAGCGTTCGCTTGAAATGTTTCTGACCCCGCACACCACCTCGGCCATGGCCATGTTCGGCTTCGTCTACGCGTGGTATCTGGCGGTCATCCTGCTCCTCGAGGTCTGGTTCGACTATCGCCACGAGATCGTGGTGTGGTCGCAGGAGACCAAGGGTCCGCTCAGGTACCTCTACAAGCTGCTGACCCTCGGCGCCACCGACATCTCGGAGGCGGCGCTCAAGTTCGACGACCGGGCGGGCCGGTTCATCACCATCATCGGCATCCCATCGGCTTTCCTGCTGCATGGCTACGTCGGTTTCATCTTCGGCTCGGTCAAGGCCAATCCCTGGTGGAGTTCGGTTCTGATGCCGGTCGTCTTCCTCTTCTCCGCCATCGTCTCCGGCATGGCCATGGTCATGCTGATCTACATGGTCACGTCCTGGATCCGCTGGAAGCCCATCGACATGGCCTGCCTGAACAAGCTGGGGGAGTTTGTCCTGTATGCCCTGATCGTGGACTTCGCCCTCGAGTTCCTCGACTTCATCCATCGCCTGTACGAGTCCGAGGAGTCCATCCACATCCTCTCGCAACTCATCACGGACCGGCTGTTCATCAGCCTGGTCATACTTCAGGTGCTCATGGGCGGGCTCGTTCCCATGGTGGGGCTGGTCGCCGCCCGTTTCGGCCGGCTTCCCGACGAGATGCGCCGGATGATCTACTTCCTCGTCGGAATCCTGATCCAGGTGGGCATCTTCAGCATGCGCTGGAACGTGGTGGTGGGCGGGCAGATGTTCTCGAAGAGCCTGCGCGGCCTCACCGTCTACAAGGTGCATCTGTTCGGCCTGGAGGGCCTCTTCTTCACCATGGCGCTGCTGCTGCTGCCGGTGGTGATCCTCTACGTCCTGATGAAGCTCCTGCCGCCGTGGATCGACGGGCACGAGGGCCGCGAGATTACGGCCACCAGCCACTAGCAGGAACTACCCGCGCACCCCACCCGGAGAAATCTGCGGCGGCTACAGGACCTCGTGGCAGAGTTCACAGTCCTGCCGAATGACCTTGCCGTCCTTGGACTTGTGATTGTCATCGTGGCAGCGGAAGCAGCCCGGGAACTCCATGTGGCCGCGGTTGTCAGGATGGAAGCCCCAGGTCACCTTCATCTCGGGGAAGATGTTCCGGTTGTAGAGCTCCTTCATGCTCGCGATCGTGCGCTCGATGTCCTTCTGCCGGCCGGTCCAGGTCTCCGGATACTGTTTCTTGTAGAACTCGGCGAGTGAGCGCTCGATCGCCGCACCCGCCTCCTCGCGGCTCGCATAGTCGATCTTCAGCGCCGCCACCGCCTCCCGCTTCAGGAAAGGCAGATCCTTGGGCGCTCCGCCGTTTGACAGCACCGAGTTGACTCCCCGCTCGACCGACCTTGCGAAGATGTGGCTGGGGCGGTTGTGGCAGTCGATGCAGTCCATCCGGCGGCGCTCCGTGGCCTTGGCCAGGTCCGCGTCGGTGACGCCAAGGGCGCGATACTCGACCACACCCCCGTCGGGTGTCGTCTGTTTGACCCAGGCGATGTTCTGGCGCTTGTCATCGAGAGCCACGTACTCGATGCTGTTCTCGGCGGCCACGTGCCAGTGAATGCCCGCGGACTTGCCGCCTCCATCCTTGCCGCCGATGCGCAGGCGCAGATTGGTGACGGTTTCGGTGTTCTTCTCGTCATCGGCGTAGTCGTAGATGGTCTCCACCTTGTCCCCGTGGAACTTGGTGGGCCAGTGGCAGTTCTCGCAGGTGTCACCGGCCGGACGCAGATTGTGCACGGGCGAGGCGATGGGACGGTTATAGGAGCCGCGGAGCACGGCCAGGACCTGACGGGCGCCCGAGATCTTCGCCTTGACGAACCAGCCGGCGCCCTCGCCGATGTGGCACTGCACGCACTTCACGCGCGAATGGGGACCGGCCTGGTAGGCGGTGTACTCCGGCTGCATAACGGTGTGGCAGGTCGCGCCGCAGAAGACCACGGAATCCGAGACCTCGACCGCCTTGTAGCCGGCGACCCCCACGATCAGCACGTTCACCGGAGTGAGGACCACGACCGCGAAGGCAATAACGCGCACCCGGGTCGAGTTGAGATCGATCCGCGGCCACCACCGCAGCGACGGAGCGAGCCCCTTGTGGAGGCGCCGCCGCTCGCGCCACATCCCGAAAGGAATGATGACCAGGCCGGCGACGAACAGGCCGGGGATGGCGACCACGAAGACGATCCCGAGGTAGTGGTTCGTCTGAACCCCCATCATGTCCAGGACCATGAAAGCGGTGAACAGGAGCGCCGAGATCGTGGTCAGGATGGACCCGAAGATCGTGATCGGGTTCCGGAAGATGCTGATGGGTGGCTCGATGTGGGGGTCGTTCAAAGGTGTGGCCTGCTCTCAAGGATTTGGGGTTGGAGTTTGGGGCCGGGTGGTCGCGGGGAGCTTAGCGGATCAGCCGGCGGTAATAGCTCGGGCGGGTGTGACGCACATGTTCGGCCGAGGCCTTCCCGGTGAGCCACGCGAGGTCCATGGGATACACCTCGGGGTCGAAGATGACCATGTAGAAGTGCCACACCAGGATCGAGAAGGTGGCGAGGATCGCTTCGTAGAAATGAATCGCGGTGGCGGCGTCGCTGATCCAGGTCGGGAGATAGCTGAGGGAGAAGTTGTTGAACCAGAGGATGAAGCCCGAGACCACCATCACCGCGGTGCCCCACATGAAGGCCCAGTACTCGGCCTTCTCCGCGTAATTGAACATCGAGAACGTCGGCCTTGTACTGATGCGGCCGAGGTTGTAGCGAAGCACGCCGATGAGGTCGGTCGCATCGTTGAGCCGGGGCCACATCTGGCGAAGGAGGACGCGGTCCTTCGGCACCAGAATCAGGTGGACGAGGTGGTAGCCGAAAGACAGGATGAGAAGCACCGCGGAAAGGCGATGGAGGCCGCCCCGGAAGGAAACGCCGTTCTCGAACCACAGGAGCGGGGCCGCCCACCAGGCTTCGGGATACTTGAGGGCGAAGCCGGTGATCACCAGGAGCGGGAAGCTCACAATCACCAGGGCATGGGCGATCCGGAAGTGAAGGTTCATGCGCGGCACTTCGTCGCGGTCGGCCCCTCTCCTGGTCCCGCGCCACAGCTTGCCAAGGAAGTCGATGAGGTTGTGGAGAAACATGAGCCCGAGGGTGAGGGGAATCAGGATCAAGTAGGCGATGCGGATGGAGCGGACGACCCAGTGCTCGCTCCCCCCCGCCGCCTTCACGTGAATGGCGCCAATGGCGAATCGTCCCCCCGCCCCGGGGTGGCATACCCCGCACGTCCTGGCCAGATTCGCGGGGTTGATGGTGGACCGCGCGTCCTTGGAGGGAAGGATGTTGTGGACGCCGTGGCAAGAAGCGCAGTTCGCCACCGTCTGTCTGCCCGAGCGCTGGGCGAGGCCGTGGTAGCTGTCCTGGTAGGCGGGGACGTTGTCGATCGGGAGGTTGTAGCGCTCGGCCAGCCGCTCGTCGGCGTGGCAGCGACCGCAGGTGACGGTGGAAACGCGGGCGGGGTTCACGAGTGAGTTGGGCTCGCTCGGGGCCAGCAGGGCGTGCTCGCCGTGGCAGTCGGTGCAGACCGGAGACCCCTTCACTCCGTTCGCTACCGCCTGCCCGTGGACGCTGTCCGCATAGATCTTCGCCACCTCCTTGTGGCACGGGCCGCAGGTCTCGGGGACCTTCCAGTGGTTGGTCTTCGCGGCGGCGTTCCGCGACGGGAGGACGCCGTGGCTGCCGTGGCAGTCGGAGCACGAAGCCGCCTCCTGGCTCCCCCGCGCCACCGCGCGGCCATGGACGCTCAATCGATACGCATCGACGGGACGCGCGAAGGGGATCTTGTGGCGCGCGAGAAAGTCCGGATTGCTGTGGCACGAGCCGCAGGTCGCCGGGAGGTTCACCTTCGCCACCATGGAGGCCGGATCGCTGCGCGGCAGAATCTGATGCGCCGGCCCATGGCAGGAGACGCAGTCGGGCCCATCCGGACCCGCGGTGACCCGGGCATGAACACTCCGGCGCAAATCCTTCGGCGCGTCCTCATGGCACGACCCGCAGTCGACTCTCTTCAGCTTCGCGCGGTGCGGAAAATCCGCGGCGGACGCGAGATCGACATGGCAATCGACGCAACTCATCGGGCCATGCACGGACTTGCCGAACGATTCGGGCAGGACGGCGATGGATGAGCCGCTTTCCCGTTTGGCCTCGGGATCGGAGTGGCACGCGAGGCAGTCGTCGTTTGACGGCGCCTTCACCTTCTGGGCGGCCCGCGCCTCGGACGCGGCGAAGACGAGGCCGAGGACAAGGGCTGAAACCGGCCCCTGGAGGACAAAGCTCGACCTGCGGGTACGCCTGCGTTCCCTGCTCATGGACGTTCCTGCTTTCGAAAGCGGCCTGAAGAAGAACGGCGCTGCTCGAAAGCAGCGCCGTTCACCGGATGCGGACGGACGGCGCTATTTCTTGGGTTCGACGTAGTCCTTCAGCCACGCGACATCGACTTCCTTGGCCTTCTTGTCTTCCTTCTGCTTCATCAGGAAGGTCCCGCGATCGTTGCACGTCGCCTTGCCCTTGGCGGGCATCTTCTCGACGTGGCAGTAGACGCAGCTGGTCGCGGGGAAGCCCCCTTCCTTCGCCTTCTTCTGGATGGGCATGGTGGCATGCGACGGCACGGCACCCGCGAGAAGGACGCAGACGGCGAGAATTCCGGCAAGTGGCTTGTTCATTGGTTTCATTCTCCTTGGTTACTTCTTGGCTTCGACGAAATCCTTCAGCCAGGCAACATCGACTTCCTTGGCCTTCCTGGCTTCCTTCTGCTTGACGAGGTAGGTGCCCCGTTCGTTATGGCTCACGGCCTTGCCCTTGACCGGGAGTTTCTCGTTGTGGCAATAGAGGCAGTTGGTCGCGGGATAGCCCGCTTCCTTCGCCTTCTTCTGGATGGGCATGGTGGCGTCGCTTGGGACCGCGCCGGCCACGAGAACGAAGGCGGTGAGAATTCCGACCAGGGGTTTGTTCATTGTGGTTTGGGTCCTTTTTGGGATTCTGTGAGTATGGTTTGAGCGAAATGCTCGTATCTAGATCTAGAAGCGACCGGTCAGGGGACATGCGCTTCGCAGTGCAACTCCCGTGGGTCCAGGCCTTTGATCTCGCGCAACCGGGCGGCCGGTTCCCCGGCCGGAAGCCGAGAATGTGCGGACCCCCTTTAGCGATGCTTCCATGTCCTATGGCAGTATTGGGTGTGTCCAAGCATTCTGGAATGAGCCGAACGCCCCTTTCACTTGATGCAAAGGGCTCAAGCCCTCGACAAAAAGCCCCGGATTTGCTGGATTTGCTGTCTTCCGGGGAACCTCCGGCCTTCGCGAACGACCAGAACCACCGGATCATCTTCTGGAACAAGGGCGCCGAGCGGCTGATGGAGCGGACGGCCGTGCAGGCCTTGGGGCGGCTGTGCCATGAGATCTTCTGCGGCAAGGACCCCTTCGGAAACCGTTTCTGCGGAGAGACCTGCACGGTCAGCGCCAGCCTCAAGCGGCACGAGCCGGTCAATCGCTTCGAGATCACGAGCGGGGATCGAACCCGTTCGAAGTCGATCGGCATCACCGTGGTGGAGATCCCCGACTCGCGCCCCGGGTACTTCACCGCCGTTCACATAATGGAACAGATCGACGACAAGGGCCGGCTCGCCCGGGAACTGGCCCGTCTCCGGGAAATGAACGGGGCGGTCACCCACCTCGCCGACGGCAGCATCCCCATCCCGCTCCAGTTGCCCCACACCTCCTCCGCCCACTCGCCTCAAACCATCCAAGTAGACGCCATGGTGACGGAACAGCTTTCCGACCGTGAACTGGATGTCCTCCGCGCCATCGCCTCGGGCCAGGCGAACAAGGACATCGCAAATTCCCTGCATATTTCGGTCGCGACCACGCGAAACCACGTGCAGCACATTCTCAAGAAGCTGGGCGTCCACTCCAAGCTCGAAGCGGTGGCCCTGGCCTTCCGGAACGGTTGGGCCTGAGCGGATTCCGGGGGGGCTAGCGTCCCTCGATCTCCTTCAGCTTGAGGACGAGTCCGACGATCACCCCGGCAATCACGACCAGGGACACCACGAGTCCGGTTCGACGCTGACGCAGTTCGGCGAACGCGCGCTCGGCGGCGGTCACTCCCGCCTCCGCTGAAGTAAGCCCTTCCTTGACCGCGCCCATCAAACGATCCTTATCGAAGGCGTGGACCAGAACCCGCGCTTCGACCAGATGGTCCTGACCGGTACGGAGGGCAAAACGATCGGCGCTCACCTCCATGCCCGCGCGCTCCGCGCGATCCATGAGGGTGTGGGCCTCGGCAAGTCGCACGCTCAGCCCGGAAACGGCGGCGCCCATGGTCTCGGCGGCCTTGTACTGCGGCACGTCGGGAGTGTGACAGTTCGTGCAGACGGACTTGGGGCCGATCCCAAACATTTCGTCGCTTGGCCGCTGGACCGCGTGGTTGTCGTGGCAGGTCACGCACTGAATGGCCGGGGTGAGGTTCAGGCCCTTCTTCTTCTTCTCCGTCTCGCGATAGAGGCTTCCTTCCCGCGTGTGGCAGGACCCGCAGACCTGAGCGACGGTCTGCAGACCCGGAGGCGCGGCGCCGTGGCTGCCGTGGCAGTCGTTGCACGTGGGAGCCGACAGGTCGCCCTTGTCATACAGCGCCTTGGCATGAACGCTCGTCTTGTAGGC
>JANMVV010000444.1:0-12119 GCA_031392925.1 Vicinamibacteria bacterium | reverse complement strand
ACGATGGCCACGGTGAAGATGCGCTTCTTCGCCCACAGGTGGCCCTGCAGTTTGCCGGTGTCAATGTCGCGGATGCCCACGTTGGCGATGGCGCAGCTCATCTGCGGGTCGAAGCTCGTGTTGATGACGAACTTCGGATTCGCGGCGAAGCGCCTCATGAAGCGGTCGCGCAGGTAGCGGAAGCGGGCGGCCTTCCGCTCCACGCCAATGCCCCGGTGGAAGACGATCGCCTCGGCGATGGCGTTGTGGTTCGCCGCCGGGTGCGTCCCGATCTCCTCGAACTTGCGGATATCCGCGTCCTGGGTCGCCTCGGCCGCCATCAGGGGCCATAAGGACTTGATCCGGTTTCTCCTCACGTACAGGAAACCCGTGCCGATGGGGGCCAGCATCCACTTGTGCAGGCTGACCCCGTAAAAATCGCAATCGAGATCCTTGTGCTTGATCGGCCACTGGCCGAAGGCGTGAGCGCCGTCCACGATGACATCGATCCCGCGCGACCGCGCGAAATCGCAGACGCGCTTCACCGGGAAGATCTGACCGGTGAGGTTCGTGATGTGGCAGATCAGGATGACCTTCGTCTTTTGGGTCACGCCCTTGACGAACCTCTCGTACAGGTCGTCCATCGAGGGCGCCGGCACCGGAAAGGAGAACTGCTTCAGCACCACCCCGTCGCGTCGCTCGCGCTGCCTCCACGCCGTGAGCATGCGCGGATAGTCCTGGTTGGTGGTCAGGATCTCGTCGCCCGGCTTCAGATCGAGGCCCAGGATGCAGATCTCGAGGGACTCACTGGCGTTTCGCGTGATCGCCATCTCCTCGGGATCGCAACCGAACTCCGCGGCGAGGTCGCGGCGCACACCCTCAATGCCCGGTTCGAGCTGCTGCCACATGTTCCAGACCGGGGCCTGGTTCGACTGATCGAGGTAGCGCTTGAGCGCGTCCATGACCACCCGCGGCGAAGGGCACACCCCGCCGTTGTTTAGGTTGATCATGGTGCGATCGAGGGTGAACGCCCCCTGGATCTCGCGCCAGTAGTCCTCGTTCGCCGCCATCTCGGCGGCCGGAGCCGCGCCCGCGGCCGAGCCCGCGGCCTCAACCACGTCGATGGCATGGTCCCGAAACGCCACCGCAGCGGCCGAAGCGGCCCCCGCGTGAGAAAGAAAAGCGCGACGTGTAGCCATGAAAGCTCCCTCTACTTTGAGGCCTTCTCGATCACCAATCCCGGGGCCTCGAACGGAGCTTAAATCCGCTGAATCCTGGAAGGGCCGTCCGGGGAGCGATTTCAATCGGGGCAAGGACGGTACTAGAGTTCGGAACATGATTGCCTCGGCATCGACTCGACGGGCGCCCTCGGCCATTGACGCGCTCGGCGAAGCCATCTCGCACATGCGCGAGAAGCTGTTTCCCTTCAGCCTCGCCGGGTGGGTCACCCTCGGCTTCGTGAGCCTGCTCGAAAGCTGCGGCTCGGGAGGCGGGGGGGGGGGGCTTCAGAATCGCATGGGCCGCCCGGGCTCGCTCGGGGATCCCACCCAGTTCGCCGAAACGGCGCTCGCCTGGATCGCGGCCCACATGATCATCTTCGTGAGCGTGCTGATGGCCGCGATGGTGCTGTCGCTCCTCTTCATGTGGCTGCGGTCGAGAACCATCTTCGTCTACATCGACGACGTGGCCTCCGGACGGTTCGATCTGGTGCGACCGTGGGGAGAGCACGGAACGCATGCCGACTCGTTCTTCATCCTGAGCCTGATCGTTCAGGGCGCCTCCTTCATCCTGCTCGTGCTGATCGTCGGCCTTGGAGGCTTCTTCTTCCTGTGGGCCCGGGCCAGCGAGTGGGGAGCGGCAGCCATGCTCATGGGCGTCCTTCCCATCGCCTTCATCTTCCTGCTCGCGATCCTCGCCGCGGCCATCCTCAACATGGTCCTCCGGGACTTCGTGGCCCCGCTCCAGATCTCGCGGAACGTGGGGGCGCGGGAGGCAGGGAACGTCTTCCTCTCCATGTTCGCCCAGAGCCCGGGCCTCCTGATCGGTTACGCGCTCCTGAAGTTTTTGGTCAGCATCGGAGTGGGAATCCTGGTGGCGATCGGCTGCGTCCTGACCTGCTGCATCGGAGCCCTGCCGCTCATCCACCAGACGCTCTTCCAGCCCATCTACTACGCCGAGCGCGCGTGGTCGCTGAAGCTCCTCGCCCAGATGGGCGAGGACGTGTTCTCGAAGGTGATGCCGAAGCCTCCGTCTCCCCCACCCTACGAGGATCCGAGCGAGGCTCTCACCGGGCCCATCGACTTGTCCGCGATCGACTTCGAGACACCACCCGAGAGCTAGCGCGAACTCCCATGTAGTTCGGAGGCGACGAGCGCCACCGGCATCATGCCGGCCGCGTGGAAGTCGTCGAAGAACCGTCGAAGGGAGAACTTAAAACCCTGTTCGTGGGCGAGATCGCCCATCAGTTTCTCGATCTGAAGCTTGCCGGTGAGGTAGCTGGTACCGTACCCCGGCTGCTGGAGATAGAGTTGCTGCTCCATCCAGTTGGTGCCCCCGTCTTCGAGCAGCCACCCGCGCGGGGTGTTGGCCGAGGCGAAGTGGCGCGCCTCGTCGACCGTCAGTTCGCCGCTGTGGACCTTCAGGCCGGCGAGGCCGCGGGCCGCGCGGTTCGCGACCAGGATGTAGACGAGTTCGCGCGACCTCGGCCGGTCAGCGAAAAGACCGGCGCCCATGAGAATCTCTTCAGCCGCGGTGGCGAGGCCCTCGGCGCGTGAATCCCAGAGGTTGTAGAGCGAGGCCGTCTGGCGGATGAGGCTTCGGTGCGGCTCGTGCGCGGCCCGGGCGCGATCGAACCAGTGGGTGCCGTGAGCGCGCATCACGCGAGGATCGCGGAACTCGATCTGCGCGAAGAAGTCGCGCTCGTTCGCGGGCTGGAAACCGCCTTCGCGTTCCCGCAGGGCCTGGTCCATCCAGAGCCTGATGGCCATGACGTCGTTCGCCTCCAGGAACTTCATGAAGTCGGTGACACCCTCGCCGAAGAGGCGGTGGAATTCCTCCGCGCTCTCGATGGGCGAGACCGGCGGCAGCTTCTTGTTGTGGTTCTCGGCGAGGGCCAGGTAGGCGCGGGCGCGAGACAGCTCGCGCTCCATCAGCAGCACCTCGTCCGCGAAGCTGTAAGGGCTCAGGTGCACGTACTTCGTGTACCAGTCGTAGTTGGCGATACCGACACCCGCCTTCCCCTTTTTCTGAGGCAAGCGTTCCTTGAGCCACGCACCGAAGCCCTCGAAAGCGGCCGCGGCCTTCAGGGCCTCGCTCGCAAGGGCGGGATGAGCGGGCCGCAGGCTCTTCGCGAACGCCTCGAAGAGCTCTTTCTGGGACGCGGCGTTGCGAACACCGATCATCCACAGATCGTGGCTGTCGCCCACGAGGTTCGCGTGCGCTTGATCGAGAATGCGGGGAATCGGGGCAAGACGCGCCTGAAGCATCGACGCATCCGCGGCCGAAAGCGGAGGGGCGAATTTCCAGAGGTCAGTCGCGGCAAGATGGACCGGACCTTCGCGGGCGGGGACGTCGCTCTCCGAGTCAAGGCCCATCACGTAGAAGGACGGATCGTTCGCCCAGGGCCGCAGCACGCGATGATCGAAGTCCAGGCCATTCAGCTCCGCTTCCACGATCCGGTGGTCGTTGCGCTCGGCGAGGGTCCAGGCCGAAGTGTGCATGGCGGCGAGCCGGGGCTTCCAGGTCTGCGCCAGCGCGGACCGCTGCTTCGCCATGGCGGCCGCGGTGTAGTCCGGCACGCCGTCCACCACTCGCGGCTTCTGGAATTCGCGCCACTCCTGGAAGAAGGTCAACAGATCCTCATGGGAAGTCATGGGCTTGGGTCGCTCCTGAGTTGTAGCACCGGCGGCGGCGGCGAGGATAAGCGCGGCGTGGAAGAGAGGTCTCATGGTCATCAGGGGTCCTCGGAACCAAGACCCTATCCTGAATGTGCTGCGGGACCGTCGCCTCGAAGCTTCCACGCGGGCGCGCGACTTATCGCGTGCGGCCGGAACCGGAGCGTTCGCCCATGGACATGGTGACGACCGCGAAACCACTCACGCCACTCCGATTCGGGGCATCGAGGTGCTTGAGCACCGCGACGGAAAGGACCGGGTCCCGACCCAAAACCGCTTCGAGCACCGTCACAGCGGGCAGAGCGCCCGGCTAGCCGATCCGCTCGATCGTCTACACTCAGCAGCCGGCGGCCGGTTCGTCGGTTTACGGCGGTGGGTGTGAACGTAGGGAGGCCCGTCAGGGGCCACAAGTGGAGTGATTGCATGAGATTTCGGTTCGCAACCCTGGTCCTGCTCGTCGGTTGCGCAGGCGTTTCCGCGGCGCCGAACGAAGCCGCCGGGCTCGAGAATTCGGTGGTCAAGGTCTTCTCCTCGATGCGCTATCCCGACCCGTACAAACCGTGGACCAAGCAGGCGCCCTCCGAGGCCACGGGCAGCGGCGTGGTGATCTCCGGAAACCGGATCCTCACCAACGCTCACGTGGTGATGTTCGCGAGCGAGGTTCAGGTTCGCGCGAACCAATCGGGCAACAAGCTCACCGCGCGCGTCGAGACCCTGGCCCGGGACATGGATCTCGCCATCCTCAAACTCGAGGACAACGAGTTCTTCAAGGACCACCCGCCCCTTCCCTGCGCGAGCACGCTGCCGGAGATCAAGGACGCGGTGATGGCATTCGGATACCCGGTGGGCGGCGACAGTCTTTCCGTCACCAAGGGCATCGTCTCCCGCATCGACTTTTCTCCCTACGGTTACGACCCGGCGGGCACGGGCGCCTCGGGCCTGCGCATCCAGGTGGACGCCGCCATCAATCCCGGCAACAGCGGTGGTCCCGCGGTGGTGGGCGACAAGATGATCGGTCTCGCCTTCTCCTCGCTCGGCGGAGCCCAGAACATCAGCTACATCATTCCGTGCGCGGAGATCGAGCCCTACCTCGCGGACATTGCCGACGGGCGCTATGACGGGAAGCCGGTCCTGGCCGATCGTCTGCAGACTCTCGAGAACACCGCGCTCCGCACCTTTCTCAAGCTCCCGAAAGACACGGAGGGGATCGTGGTCGACGAGCCCGAGAAGCGCGGGGGCGACGTGGGCCTCAGGAAGTGGGATGTCATCACGAAGATCGGCGCGAGCGCGGTGGACGACCAGGGCATGATCAAGCTGGGCGCCAACTCCCGCGTGGGCTTTCAGTATCTCGTGCAGAGCGTCGCGAAGGGCGGCAAGGTCCCGCTCACCGTGGTCCGCGACTCGAAGCCGCTACAACTCGACGTGCCGGTCCGGAGCGCGCGGCCGGGCCTGATCCCGAGCCTCGACGGGACCTACCCGTCGTACTTCGTCTATGGTCCCATCGTCTTCACGAGCGCCAGCACGGAGTACGTGAGCGGCTTCATGCGCAACCAGGGGCTCGGCAACATGCTGGGAGTCATGACCAGCTCGCTGGTCAAGCGCATGCTGGACGCGCCCGCCTTCCCGGGCGAGAGCCTCGTGGTGGTGGCGGCTCCCTTCTTTCCCCATCGTCTGGCCCAGGGCTATTCGAACCCCATGGGTCTCGTCCTCCAGAGGGTGAATGGCACGCCGGTCAAGAGCCTTCCCCACCTGGTCGAGCTGCTGCGTGACCAGACCGCAGAATTCGTGACCTTCGAGTTCGAGGGCGTCTTCACCGAGACCCTGGTGTTCTCGCACAAGGAGATGCTCGCCGCCACCGAAGCGATCCTCACCGACAACGGAGTCCGCAGCCAGGGCTCGCCGGACACGCTGGCGATCTGGAACGTGAAGTCGCCGACATCTCGAACCTCCGGGCCAACGAGTTCCCCGACGGGGCCAGGCCCACGGCCGCCCCGCGGGCGGCCGTGATCGCCTGGCTCGAGGGCCTGGAAGGAAGTGGCCCGCTTCGAATGGAAAGAACCCGGCTAGCGGCTCACTGCCGGTCGTAAACCACCGTATTGTTGACCGCCCGGCCCTGCGCGTCGGTGCCGGTCTGGGTCTGGGTGCGCGTCTTGCCGTCCTTGGAGACGACGTTCCTGCTGCTCATCGTCGCCTTGCCCTTGCCTTTCAGGCTCGCCTCGTAGGTGTTGTCATCGATGCGCTTCACCACGATGGTGTCATAGGCCGCGTTCCCCTTGTACGGGTACTCCTTGCCGTCGAACTTCGCCGCGAACTCCGTGTGGGTCGGCTTGTCGTCCGCGCCCACGCCATCGGTCACGGCCTTGATCCCGTCCGACGCCTCGTACTTGGCGACGTTGCTCTTGGGCGCGGGTCCCGGACTGTACTTGGACTTGGCGACGTTGAGCTTCCAGGTGCCCACCCAGTTGTCGGCGGCCTGGGCAGCGCCACTCCCCATGAGAACGAGCGACAATCCGGCCACGACCGCGAAAACGGCTCCAGTATTCTTCGACATTCGATTGCTCCTTGAAAAACGAGGTTCGGCGGGGCGCCGACGACATTCGGTTGCAGAGCGCTCACGCGTTCGAGGCAGGGGGCCCTGCCGGCGCGAGACATCCCGAAACCGGAGATGCTTCAAGTCGGCACCTTACACGAGCGGAGGAATGATCAGGCCGATTCTTCCGACCCGGGCGACCCCAACCCGTCGGAGCCGGGCGTATATTGGCCCCGAGGCCCCTATGAAGATCAGTGAACGTCAAGCGGGCGACATTACGGTGCTCGACGTCGAGGGCCGGATCATGTTCGGAGACGGCGAGGAGAATTTCCGCGACGCGGTAACCCGGTTGATCGAATCGGGGCGCGTGAAGCTCGTCATCAACATGGCCGGAGTTCCCTACATCGACTCCGCGGGCATCAGCCAGCTCGTCCGGACCTTCGTGACTGCGGGGAAGAAAGGAGGGAGGATGAAGCTGCTCCACCTCTCGAAGCGAGTCCGGGAACTCCTGACCATCACTCGGTTGCTCACGGTCTGGGAGGCGTTCGAGTCCGAGGAAGAAGCGGTTGGGAGCTTCGGAGAAGCGCCCAAAGGCGTCTTAGCCTGAACCCGGCCTTCCGCTTCACTCGCTGCGGCGAGCCTGGACCTCGTTGAGGAAGGCCGCGGCGACGCCGTTCTCCTCCAGTTTGGCGAGGTTGATCGCCGCCATTTCCTTCCACGACATCAGCGAATCGTCCGCCTTGAATGAGGCGTCGATGGCCCGGACCGCGGCGAAGATGCCCTCCGCGTTCAGCAGGGCCACGTAGGGGAATCCCACCTCGACGGTCAGGGTCGCCGGGCGCAACGGCCTCCGCCACCGCCTCGGCTTGAGCGCGTTGGCCTTGAGCGGCCAGGCGGCGGTGCGCTGGGTCAGGCGTTCGCGAAGGAGTGCCCGCACCACGTGAGCCGGCTGCGATCTGACGCGCCGGTCCCGGCGTTCCACCACGAGCCGGTGGAAGTCGATCAGGGCTCGAAACAGGCCTTCGGCCGCCACCGCGATTCGGAAGGCCTGGGCCTCGTCGTCCTTGGCGAGGTCGTAGGAAATACTTACGGTTGACATGTCGGCAGGATAGGTCCGCGGACCTTCTCCTCATCGTCTCTATTGTCACAAGTACGGTTATCGGTGAGGCAAGTCACTCGACGAACGGCAGCGGCCACCTACTTCCGCTGGAAGGCGCCCTGGACGAGGTCTGCGCTGAAGAAGGTCCCCGCGTCGCCCTCGGTGGCGTAGCGGTAAACCGCCGCCGCGTAGATTCCGCTCAGGGTTGAGCTGACCAGCGCTAAAGCCATCAGGGCCAACACGAATCCAACCGCGACCGTGACCATCAGGGCCGCGGACTGGGTGGTCGCCGCCGCGATGAACAACACCACTCCCGCGACGACCGTGCCGAAGGAGATGAGACCGAACACCGCTCCGATGCCGGCGGTGCCCACGAGCTGCTCGCCCCAGGTCTTGCGCAGGTAGGCGGAACTGCGCTTCACCGCGTCCATCGGCCCCACGTCCTCGGCCGCCAGCACCGGCACGACGAGGAAGGTCGCCAGGTTCCAGGCGAGACCTACGAAGGACACCACGATCTTCCCTATGACTCCGCTGCGCTTGGAGATCGCTCGCAGGATCACCCCGACGGTGGCCGCGATGACCGCGTAACCCAGGATGGGGACGACCCGCGATACGGCGAGGCGGAAGCCGTCAGCGACGGTGGGGTCTCCTCCGCGGAGGCGGATCAGAGCGGCGCCTACGAGCGCGGTGTTGCAAAAGATGATGACGAAGTACTGGACGACATAGAAGAGAAAGCCCACGACGTAGCCGGCCAGGGGGAAGCCCGAATCGGCCAGCACGGCCGAGTCGAAAAGACCGGCCAGCACGCTCGGCACCGCGAACGTGATCAGCACCACCACCGAGAGAACGGCCGAGATGGCCGGGAAGACCATCAACTCCTTGTCGCCGCTGAGCACGGCGGCGCTGGCTTTCACCAGAGACCAACTACGTTGGAACATAATATCCTCCTGTCGGTGCAGCGTTTGAGGGACTATACGGCCGCTCGCGACGCGTGCGAGTCGGTTCCGCTCGTACGACGCTCCGTCGGCTCAGTCCAATCGGGCCGAACGAAGGAAGCTCAGCACTTCGTCCCTCCCATCTCCATCGAGCTCGACGAACTCGACGCCGAAGCCCGTGGGCCGCGCGTCGCGGGCCACCCGGCCGCGGCCGATGACGATAGTCCCGTCGGGCACGGGCAGGCGGAACTTGAACTCATCGCCAATCTTCAGGGGGTGATGAGTGGAAAGCAGCATGCCCCCGGGGCTGAGGTTGAGGATCACGGCCTCGGACGCCAGCTCGGTCGGCAGCTTGATGTGAACGGGCATCCGGGCCTGCTGTCGCACCGGGACGGTGAGCAGCTTGGAGAAGCGCTCGTCCCAACTCGCGTCGGGCGGCAGCCGAAGCACCGCGTTGGCGCCGGCGGCGAGCAGCTCCTGGCCGCAGTCCGATGGCGGACGGCGGCTCAGCACCGCGATGGACCGATCTCGCGTGGCCGGCTCCTTCCGCAGTTGACGGATGAAGGCGGCGGCGTCGGGGAATTCGCGATCCACCAGGATCACCTGGACTCCAAGGCTCGAGCCGACCAGCCGGGCGTCAGAGAGCTTCTCGACGCGGAAGACCTCGATGCCCTCCCGGCCGATCAGGGTCTCGGCAAGTTCGGGACGCAGGTCGCGCCGGGAGCAGATGAGAACCCGGAGCATCACCTTGCCCGGATAGGAGTTCTTCACGGCTGAAAGGATAGGACGGCCGGGGGTGTCCCCTCCGTCTTCGATGTCACAAGTTCGCGCCCCGGTGAGCTTCGTCACTCGAAGGACGGCCGCTCTCAGTCCCAGAGCGAGGCCGAACCCTGGAAGCGAAACGGCTACGGTTTCGCGACGGCCTTGGCGACATCATCGGCGAGGAACTCGGCGTTCGCCTCACCGAAGTGCTTCGCGAGGAGCCTGGTGAAAGCGCCCGACTTCTGCAGGGACTTCAGGTAATCGTTCAGCGGACCCTGGAGCTTCGAACCCGCGGGAAGTGCGAAGGCGAAGAACGAGCGCTCGCCCATCGAGAAGGCAATGGCAAGGTCGGAATGCAGCTTCAGATAGTGAAGCACCACCGCGGAATCGCAGGCCAGGGCATCGGCGGTGCCCTTCAGCAGCGCTTGAAACGCCGCGTCGTCGTCATCCACAAGGACGGCCTTGGCGCCGGGGATGTTGCTCACCAGGCCGACGGAAAGGGTTCCCCTCACCATCGCCACTCGACGTTCCTTGAGATCCGCGGGCTGGGCGAAGGCGCTGGACGTCTTCTGGACCACCACGACGCGGTTCGGGAAGTAGGGAGTGGAGAAAGCGAGCCGCGCCTTGCGTTCCTCGGTGACCGTGATCGTGGCCGCGCCGATCTGGCATTGCCCACTCGCGGCGTCCTTCAGGATCTGGTCGAACAGCGGCACGTCCGTAAACGTGACCTTCAGCCTGCTCGAGGTCGCGAACCCGGTCAGGAGATCGTATTCGAGGCCCGAGGCCGCGCCCGCGGCGTCGCGCGAAAAGAAGCCAGCGGCCGGGAAGGTGCAGACCCGCACGCTCTCGCCGCCTCCCTCCTGCGCGGTCACGAGCGGGGTCGAAATTCCGGCGAGGACCAGAGCCAGGATCGCCGTAAGACGGCTTCCGCCGCACCGTCGATGTGTGTTCATGGCTCCAGAGTCTACTCACGATCGATTCCGAGACGATTCATCTGGGCCATTTCCGGGCGCCGCAGCCGGTGGCGCAGTTGACCACGCCGGGCTCAAGTAGATTTCGACGAGCTCGAGCGCGGCGGAGCCGCGGTGGTGAGGCGGCCTCGCGGAGGAAGGTCCGGAGTTGCGCGTGCCATGACGTACCATAGAGACGATTCCCGCCTCGATGAAGCTCACAAGTCCCTCTGTCGCGTCAGCCAAAGGACCCTCGCAACCCCAGCCCGCAACCCGCCGGATCAATCTCGCGACGTTCCAGATCGCGCGTCAAGGAACCTCCCGCCAGATCAACCGGCAGATCGCCCTGAATCTGGTGCGGGAAAAGCAACCGCTCTCCCGAGCGGACCTCGCCCGACTGCTGGGAATGCGTCGTGGGCCGGTCAGCCGGATTGTCGGAGAGTTGATCGAGTCCGGCCTGTTGTTCGAGGGTGCGAAGGGGGAGAGCCCGAACGGGGGCCGCCGCCCCACCCACCTCTACATCGAAACCCGAAGACGCTGCGCGCTCGCGGTCGACATAACCGCCAGCCATACCTCCATTCTCATGACGGATCTGCTCGGCCATCCGCTCACCGAGGTGGAGGAGTACCGGACCAAGCAGGAGCCGCGAGCCCTGGTTAGAGATCTATCGAAACGAATCAGCCGGATCCTTTCGGACAATCGGGACATGGGGGAATGTGCTGGGGTCGGAGTCGTGGTTTCAGGCATGGTTGACCGCAACGGAGCGCGGCTCCTCCACTTTCCGACCTTGGAGTGGCGCGATGTGGACATCCTCGGTCCCCTGAGGGCGGCGTCCGGGTTGCCGGTTGTCATGGAGAATTCGGTGAAGGCGTGCGTCCTCGCCCAGGTGTGGGCGGTCACCGGAGACCGACCGGTGGAGGGGCCGGTCGTTTTCGTCAGCGTCTCGGACGGTGTGGGCGTCGGGATCGCAATCGACGGCAAACTGCTGCGGGGGTCGACGAACATCGCGGGCGAGTTCGGGCACGTTCCCTTGAACATGTACGGTCCGCTGTGCGCCTGCCGGCAACGGGGATGCTGGGAGGCGTACGTATCGACGCGGGCCATAACCGCTCGCTACCTCGGGTCGGATCCGTCCTGGGCGGGCACCGCCGAGCCGCCAGGACCGACGGTGGGAGAGATCGTCAAGCGGGCCCGGGCGGGTGAAGGCCGCGCCCTCGAAACCCTGCGTGAAACCGCCTACTACATGGGGCGAGGGTTCGCGACGATCGTCAAGGCGATCGACCCGGGCTACATGTATCTTTCTGGAGAGATCACGGAAGCCTGGGATCTGATCTCCTCCACGGTAAGAGAGGCGATGCGAGAGCAGGCCCTTATCCGCGAAGCCGATGAGACCGAAATCCGCATCGTTCCCCTCGGCGAGTACCCTCGCTTGCGCGGGGCCGCCGCCCTGGTCAGTTCGCCGGCGTTTGCGGCGCCGGCCGTCGCCTAGCAGGCCCATAACGCGCCTCCGGCGATGGTCTATAGTTTGTTCCTGCGCCCAATGGCTGACATGAAGCTCAGACGCCTCTTCGCCCTTTGCCTGGGCGCAACTTCCCTGGCCGCGCAAGACACCATCCCGACGGGCGCCCCGCCGGCCCGCGCGCCTGGCGACTATGTCCACGGCCCCGACTCCTTCCCGCAAGCGGGCGTGCCGAGAGGCCAACTCGATGGTCCCTTCGAGTGGAACAGCAAGATCATCGCCGGCACCGTGCGGCGCTATTGGATCTTCGTGCCTGCCCAATACACCGGCGCAAAGGCTGCGTGTCTACTCGTTTTCCAGGATGGTCAACGGGCCACCAATCCCGCCTCCAACGCCTCGCTGCGCGTCCCGCAGGTCATGGAGAATCTCATCTACAAGAAAGAGATGCCCGTGACCATCGGCCTCTTCATCACGCCGGGCAACCTGAGCGATCATTACCCCGACACCCTGGG